>JBJEWY010000052.1:0-2613 GCA_051885305.1 Succinivibrio sp.
TCCGCACCTGGTCTCAGGACTTGCACCTGTTAGCTAACGTACATGCCGCGCACACTAAGCGAAAGATCTGACAATAAATGTCAGATCTTTTTATTTTTGCTGTCATTGCAATGAAAATGACAAATGGATGCAATACTGCTAAAATCTTTTATATCAACAAAAGGATTGTTATATGAAGATTGGTGTTATCTGTGCCATGGATGAGGAAACTGAATATTTCCTCTCTAAGATTGATTCTTACACCACTAAAAAAGTGGGTCAGATTATTTACTATGAATGTGACTTTGAAGGTCACGAGATAATTATTGCTCGCTCCGGTATCGGCAAAGCAAAAGCTGCAGCAGTTACAGCATTACTCATCAGTGGATATCAGGTTAACTACGTTATCAATTCCGGAATTGCAGGCTCCATTGATAAAAGTCTGCGCATTGGTGATATTGTACTTTCAACAGCAGCAGCATACCATGATGCTGACTTTACAGTATTTGACTACAAAATGGGGCAGATGCCAGGTGAACCAGCCAAGTTCAATGCTTCACCGGAGCTGATTGCAAAAGCTGAAATTGCTGGTTCCACAATTCCTGAAATAAAAGATCACCTCAAAAAAGGACTTGTGGTATCAGGAGATCAGTTTATCAATACACCTGAGAAAAAATCACTTGTAATTGAACATCAGCCAGAAGCTATGGTTACAGAATGTGAAGGTGCTCCTATAGCTCAAATTGCAAGTAACTTTGGTGTACCTTTTATTATGATAAGAAGCGTATCAGACAGCTCTGATGAAAATGAAACTGATACCTATGAATTTAACGTCAAACAATCATCTGAAAATTCAGCTAAACTGGTCCTAGCCATGATCAGAATGCTGTAGGAGTAAATATGCCGGTAGAGCAGATATTAAGTGCGGCTGGTCAGGCAAGTTTTTCTGACATTGTAAGTACATTTTTTGATATTCTGCAATATCCGGCTGTTACTCTTCTGATTGCAATGCTGCTTGAAATAGTCCTGCCGATAAAAGACACTTTAAAATCAGCGGCACTGTTACCTCTATTCTCAAAAATGGCATCAAAGGTTAATCGTGAAGACAACCAGCCAGGTCAGAATGTTTTCTCAAGTATCTTTCTACCGTTTTTTATTCTCTGCATAGCATTGTTTGCTCTTTTTACCATTAAAATCTGCCTTATAAGCCATACTCTAGCAGCGCTTATCATTCTTCCCCTGCTTCTTGACTCAAAATCAGCCCTTAAAACAGCACTTGGAGTTAAAAGAAAGCTAGATGCAGATGATAAAAATGCTGCCCGAGGAATACTGCAGAAGGTTATGCTTCGAGACTGTTCTAAATTATCTGAACTTGGAATCAACAAAGCTCTTTGTGAGATGGTTTCATTAAAACTCTTCATCAACTGGTTTGCTGTCATGGTCTGGTACATGATTTTTGATCTGGAAGGAGCTGTTATCATGCAGACAGTATCAGTACTTAGCAGAGCCTATTCCCATAAAATCAAGAAAAATGAAGTTTTTGGACTTTTTACCTACAAGCTTGAACAGACTCTTTTAATTCCACCTGCTGTCGTGTTCTTTATTCTGATGCTTTTATCTGCACATGTACTCAGAATTGTTCTCGGAATTAAACGCCATCTAAGGCTTTATCCAAGTTTTATTTCATCTCTTGTTTTAGACATCATGGGGGGATATGCAGACACATCTCTAGGCGGTCCTAGGGTCTATGATGGTAACCTTGTAAGAATAACAAAAGTTGGCACAGCAAATGAGCCTACTTCAAAAACACCTCTAAAAATTTATAATAAAATCAGATTTTCAGGTATCTTGTTTACCTGTATCTGTGTTCTAATAAAAATCTTTGTATACACAGCAGGATAGACTCATGAGCGACAAGAAGTCCTTTCTTGAACTTCTGCAAGAACAGGAACATCCTGAAAAAGATAATTTTTCCTCAATGATAGAAGGGAAAATAACACCCATTATTCAGGATAAGGTAGAAATCACATCAAAACTGATAGATAAGGATCAGGCTAAAGCAAGGCAGCAATCTGCTGTTAGAAAGAAAGAGGATGTCACTGATTCAGCATCATCAGGTTTTGTCGTCATGGTAAAACCAGATGATATACTTGAATACCGACGTCCTGGTATTCAGCCCTTTGTAATGCAGAAACTTCGCAAAGGAGAATATCCTGAAGCAGATTATATTGATCTGCATGGAAAAACTATTGAGCAGGCCTACGATCAGGTGATGAAGTTTATAGATTTTTCCAAAAAACACGAATTCCGCTGCATTCTTATCATTCATGGCAAAGGCGAGAGATCAAATCCTAAAGCACTGATGAAAAGCCATGTAAACCACTGGCTTAAACAGTTACCTGATGTTCTGGCATTCCATTCTGCGCCTATATGGAAAGGAGGACCAGGAGCAGTGTGTGTGATCCTAAAAAAGAGCGATAAGGCTTCTATTATCAACAGAGAAGAGTATCAGCGTCGATAATTTTATTTTCATATAAATCAATTAATAATTAAAATTTATAAAACTTTTTCTCAAGAAATTTCCAAATTGCCGTTAAGAGTGTAACCGGGCAGGAAAGCCCTAATGAATGGCTC
>JBJEWY010000053.1:0-39911 GCA_051885305.1 Succinivibrio sp.
CAGATCGTTAACCAACCAAATCCTTCTGCTAAAATTGCTTAAGGTCTTGGGTATGCATTTTTATTAAGTTCGCACTATTTTTGACAGTAAGTCTCCTGCCTTATACAGGAGACTTAGACACATATCAGCGTGCTCTTGCAAGCTCAGCGCTGACATCTGATTCTTTCTGGATCTGAGAATTTGCGCCTGAAAGATAAGTATTATACTGTCCCATAAAGTCCTGGCATTCGATCATCAGCTGTTGTGTATCAGTGCCACAGGTACTTTCCTGCAGAGACTGAAGCTGTGAAATATAAGTATCGAACTCAGCCTGAGACGGAAATGATTTAAAGTCAATTTTAGCCAGATCAACTATTCTTGAATCACCGACTTTGGCCTCGTTGAGGATCTTCATTCTTGAATAGAAGAAGGAGTCCTCTGTTCCTGAATACTTACGGTATGGAAGATCATTCCATTCGCTACTGTTCTGAGGAAAACCGTTAAGATTCTTTTCGCTCTTACCATCTCGCTCAGTCTTGAGTTCTCTGAGGATATTGATGACCTCAGTGTATTTTTTAGAGTCAGCCTGACTATCTCTTATCTGTTCAATTTTATTCTGTGCTTTGGCCTTGTTACTTTTTGCAAGTTCAAGCTGTACCATAGCAAAAATATACTGTATGCTCTTGCCGCTTGTCTGCTGTGTTTCATTTACAGATGAGACTGCAGAAGTGCCGACATTGCTGTTAACATTTACACCTTCCATAACTCTCTCCTTTTATATTCTCAAAGCGGCCTTACGCATCATGGTAGATGCTGATCCTGCATTCTTTCCGTTGTTTTCCATTTTTTCCTTCAGATGCAGTACACGCTGTTCGCCTTCACGCTGCGCCCGCTTTTTTACCTCATCAACTAAAGCATCATCAATCTTCGTATCAAGAGATACTTCCTGTTTTGCCGCATCTATTGCAGATTCAACAGTTTTTTCGACCTTTTCAAGATCTTTGAGCTCTGATTCAACTTCGTTGATAAACTCATCTACAAATTTTTCATCAATCATTTTTTGTACTCCTTTACCTGCACCTTGCCAGTTCAGAATTAACCTCACTTTCTTTCTGGATCTGAGAGTTAGCTCCTGAAAGATAGGTGTTGTACTGCCCCATATAATCCTGACACTCAATCATCAGCT
The DNA here is from genome assembly GCA_051885305.1 of Succinivibrio sp. Lineage (GTDB taxonomy): Bacteria > Pseudomonadota > Gammaproteobacteria > Enterobacterales > Succinivibrionaceae > Succinivibrio. Next base: position 1,166 of record JBJEWY010000053.1, read on the forward strand.
GCTGTGTATCCATTCCGTACGTTTCCATCACTGAATTAAGAGAAGCAATATACGAGTCAATGTCAGATGCTGATGGTTTATCTGTAATTGAAACCTTTGCCGAATCCAGTATTGAAGTACCATCATTCAGCTGCAGATTTTTAAATTTACTTACCTCATTCTTAATGTAATCAGTCTTTGCATTTGAAAGCAGAGAATCCATCTGCTCCTTGGACACCTGGAGTTTTGATAGTTTTGCACTTAAATCAGATGATTCTGACTTGCTTGCATTCAACTGAATTTCAAGTTGCTCTTTTGTTTTCGTAAGAGATGAGATCTGACGTTCAAACATTGAGATATTTGACTTTAGTGCCTCATTTCTGCTGTTCCATACTGTAGGCGCAAATTTACCGATATCTTTGAGTGACTGAAACTGACTGAATTCATTTTTTGCTGTTTCTAGCTGGCGTGTAAGAGCATCTATCTGAGAAGTCAGACTCTTTACATTACTTTCAATACCGTCAGTTACAGATTTGCTCTGAGTTACAGCCTCCTTTACGGACTGATATTCAGACTGTATTGCCTTGTACTCTTCAAGTTTTCCACTTTTCTCTAGGTAATATTGAGAATCTTTGGAACTATCCTCAATTTCACTTTTAAGCGAACGCATGGAGTTTATAGCCTCAGAATATCTTCTCTGATTTTCCTGAGAATCTCTGATCTGATTAATTTTCTCCGTTGCTTTTGACTTGTTGTTTCTTGAAAGTTCAAGCTGCGCCATAGCAAAAAGGTACTGAATACTCTTACCTTCTAGGCTGCCAGTCCCCAAAACAGATGAGACCTGCAACTGGCTGTTCATGTTTACTGGTAATGCCGACATCCCCATCTCCTTATTTTTTTACTATGTAGTTACATAATAGTATATATTTTTATAAAATTCACTAGAAATTTATATTTATGTGATCCCAGATTAAAATATTTTGCTAACAAACTGAGTTATAACGAACTAATTGGTGTGCAGAAAAATTTCTGATTAGGCCTTATCACAGGTGATGTCAGGAGCTTTTTTGTTCATTTCGATAAAACATGATCATGTACCTATTTAAAAATACACTAATTAACATATAATTCACTAGGCATTCGTAATATACATTTTACAGCTACGCTTTTAGTGTACCTGGTACTAAAGAACAATGTTGATAAGCATATGAGGCTCAGATGTTTGTTCAGATAAGAAAAAACAATAAATACAGTTATGTTTACATTGTCGAAAGTTACAGAAAAGATGACGGCAGTGTCGGTCACAAGACACTAGAAAAGGTTGGAAGATATGACCGACTGATAGAAGAAGATCCTAACTTTCTTGAAAAACTCAAAGAAAACGTCAAGAAAAGAGGCCAGCTCATCAAGGCAGAAAATCAGATTTTCACAAAAGTTGACGAGGAATCACAGCAGGGTATCAACGCAACAGAGGGATACCATATTTTCAGTTACGCCAACATTATCCTTCGCCTTATCTGGAAAGACTACCTAAAGCTTGATTACAGAACCAAATATATTCAGGACTACCATTACCAGAATATAAACTTCAGCATCAGTGAACATTTCTTCCATCGTCTGCTTGAAAGTATTTTAAGTGACGTCATCAATCTCAAGTCTGATACAGTTCACCTCATAGGCGATTCCTACAATCAGTTCAAGGAAATGGACAACCATGCCAAATTTCTTGAAATCCTCAATGAGCAGAAAGACAAGCTTACAGATTTTATCAGCAGCAAAACCGCAGAATATTCAAATCTGCCATGGCTAAATAACCTAAGCTCAATTTTAGAAGACAGTTCTGCTTTAGATGAGCTTACAAATTCTGATATCTTCAGATCTGTTGAATCATCAGAAAAACTGGCAGGAGGCATCAGAAACAATGAAGGGAAAAGGTATTTTGATCTGATAAAGATGCTACTGATAAAAGCAGTTTATTCAATCATCTCCAACAAGCTCAAAGAAACAGGCATAGAGGCTAGCGTAGAGGAAATAACACTGGCACTTGATAATGCACTGCTTTTACCATACTCACCATCTGTTACCGACAATGACGTGGTATACCTCAAGATTGCAGGACCTAAGGTTGACCTCATGGATAATATTCTAAAGGCGTTTTCTCTTGAGCCTCTACTTAATTCTCAGACCAAAAACGAACTTTGTAACCGTCTAAAAATCAAACCAAAGACCGCAGGCTGATGAAATAAAGGAGTATGCTATCCGCCAAAAATTCTCAGCATGGCAGTAAAACGCTCATAAAGCTGAGAGAAAATCTCATACAGATAATTCATAAAATGAGAGAGATAGAATATTATCAAAAGAGAGCATACTCCACTTTTGATTGGCATAGACAGAATAAACACGTTGAGCTGCGGTGCAAAACGGTTGATTAAACCCAAGGCTATATCACATAGCAGGGCCACCAGCAGAAATGGAGCACATACAAGAACAGCTTGCTCCATCATATAATCAAGATTTGAAAGCGCATATACTGCAAGATTTGATGAGGTCAAAGAAGGCAGCATTTTCAAAACAGGCAACAGAGAATAACTACTGTAAAAAAGCTCAAGGAAATGCATAAAAGATCCTGATACGAAAAACAGCGTTATCATACACAGAAACAGAGCATTTCCAAGAGGTGATGTCTCCGCTCCTGAAAGAGGGTCACTTGTCTGTGCCATTGAAGCACCTCTCTGATTATCAATCACAGATCCGGCACTTAAAGCAATGTAAAAGATAAGAGAAGTCAGATAAGCAAAAAATATTCCTACAATAGATTCTTTTACTATCACTGCAAATACAAACAGCAGATCGTTGAAAGTATCAGTCTTTAGTAGCGAAGCCTCCTCAAGCATCAGAGGATGCAGAGGAAGATACAATGCAGCAAGCAGTGGCATTTTAATGCCGTTAGTCACATTAGGTCCTAATGCTGGAGACATGGAAACAAAGGCAAACAGTCTGACCATCCCCAGAAACACAGCCTTGAGGTGAAGCTGGAGAGTTCCATCTGATAGAAGATATTCACATATAGACTGCATCTAATTCAGACTTCTACTGATAAATGAAAAAATGATCAAAGATGTTTTTGGCATAGGCAAGAAGCTCCGATGAAAACCATCCAGCCGTTAAAAACAGAGTCAGACACACAGCGATAAGTTTTATGCCAAATGACAGAGTCTGTTCCTGAAGCTGAGTGATTGCCTGAAACAGAGAAAACAGGATACCCACAACGGAAGCAACAATAATAGGAGGCATAGAAAGCATAAGTACCAGATAAAATCCCTGTGTAACAAGATCTACAACCGCACCATTCATAAGCCAACTCCTTAATCCTTATGTCTGATCTTATCATTATGACTGTGATTAAACTTGATCAGATCAGCATTTTTTTAATATAGATACAAAATAAGTACACAATGACCAAAACAGTTATTTATAATTTAAGTTATATGTAGGAATTACCTGAGAGTACGGCAGGAGGACAATATGTCTACTGTGAACACTGATATAAGCAGATTAACTGCACTAAATGACAGTATCAAAAATTCCCCCGACTCCATGAGCCCTGGCGAACTGAAACAGAATATAAATCTGTTTAATCAGGCCATGCAGAATACAGACAGCAGTGCCAGTAACAGATCTGCTATAGACACTAAAAAAAATGATGGTATCGAATCTTTTGACAGTTCTTCAAACGATAATGACGCTAGCATGCAGGCAGACTCAACTTGGAAAGACAAAGGTATGAAGGATATCACTCAGAGTAAAAACAGTGAGTTAAATACCATGCGTACCGATACTAAAAACAGTGAGTTAAACACTATGCATACCGATACAAAAAACTGTAATTTAAACGCCATGAACACCGATGCTAAAAACTGTGAGTTAAACACCTTGCATACTGGTCTTGATAAAAAAGAACTCACTGGTGCCATGAAACACGCAAACAAAGACGATGTCGATTTATTAAAATCGCAGATGCAGCAGAAAGAATCAACCCCAAAAGACAGATCAAATATGTCAGAATTAGGAAGTATATTCTCTTCACTGATGTCAGGTAGCACTCCAAGCGCTGCTCCTGTACAGAGTGAAGCTCCTCTTACTTCTACAGATACTGGCATGATCCTTGATAAAGCATTAAGTGACGGGCTTGTTGAAAAAATACTGGTAAGCGATCCAAAGTTCAGCAATACCACAGAGGTCAGAATCACCCTAGCACAGAACAGCGTGCTTAGCGGAACAGAAATAATACTCAGAAGAGGGGCAGATGGAATGCTTGCTGTTGAAATTAATGCAAGAAATAGTGATCAGCTCCAAAGGTTAGTTGGAGTAAGAAATGAGATAATAGACTCGTTGGAAAAGCATGAGAAGGACTCTGTCAGGCTGGTGCTTTCAAATCAGGAGGAACAGCAGTCTCAAAATCAAGAGAAATGATGCGGAGTTTTTTAGCTTATGGATGAAAAGATCATCTTGACGACTCTATACAATCAGATAAAAAAGCTACTTGCCGATGTAAACAGGCAGGATATCACTGCTGTTTACCCTAATTTTTCTGCAGACAGCAGAGGACTTGCCGTAGTCATCAATGCAGGTTCATATCAGTTTGCTGCAGAGCCTGTAGACTGCACATACAGTGACTTTGAATTAAGCAGAGAAATACTTGATTCAATGCCTGATGAGCTGTATCTAGCCTTATTTGAGAATGCCATCAAATCAAAACTGTCAGATCTCGAAAAAAGTACAGACAAAAGCATACAAATCACAGATTACATCTCAAAGGACAGAATAGGTGAGTACACTGGCGGTACACTGAGTTTTAAGCTAAAAGACAAGGATGAAATCACATTCAGAGTGCATGCTCTAAATAAAGCGTCACTTGAATTTGCAAGAGATCTTCTTCCTCATGCAAGGGAAGATAATGACCTCCCAGATCTGAGTACTAGTGTGGATATAGTAATTGGCACCACACGTCTTGGAATAGATGAAATTGAAAATCTCGAAGTTGGCGACGCAGTTCTTATTGACCGTTATTTCATTCATGAAATGAATATAAAGTTTAAGACTGGCAAGCTTGAAGCCCTAGCAGATATCAGCCCTGACTTTAAAACTCTTACCTTAAAAAGCAGTCTGAAACCAATTTCAAGGAGCACAAACATGACAGATGATGCTATCAGTTCAGACAGTGTTGATAGTGAAAACACGGACAATAACAGTCAGTCTTTGAATACGGAAATGACTGATATAAATGATCTCAAATTCGACGTAGACTACGTTCTAGATCAGAAAAACATGACGTTATCAGAAATCAGAGAGCTGTCAGAAGGGGCTGTTATTGACATAAATCCTCTTGCGCTCAACCACATAAAACTGTGCATAAACGGTCAGTGCATCGGAACAGGAAAAATAATCGATGCAGGCGACTCTCTTGCAATTGAGATACTGGAACTGTCAGGAAAAAAATAATGGAAAACGTCACAGCAAATCCGCTGAACCTGATCCTTATCATGGCACTTATGGGAATGTTGCCATTTATAGTCACGCTCATGACCTCTTATATTAAAATCATAGTGGTGACTTTCCTTATAAGAAACGCATTAGGTGTGCAACAGGTTCCACCATCCATGGTTTTAAGCGGGCTTGCAATGATACTGTCTGTTTTTGTTATGGCTCCTGTAGCGACACAGACATACAATCTTCTTGAAAAAGAGCAGATTGATACTGCCACAATAACACCTGCACAGATAATCGAAACTGCAGGCAATGTAAGCGGACCAATAAAATCTTTCCTGAAAAACAATACCAGCGAAGAAATCCTGAAATCATTTACGAATACAGCGCACAGGATCTGGCCAGAAGATCTAAGAAAGACAATAGACGAGGATTCATTTGTCATAATCATCCCCTCTTTTGTGATTTCAGAACTTACCAAAGCCTTTCAGATTGGCTTTCTGCTGTATCTGCCCTTCATTGCAATTGATCTGATAATTTCAAACATTCTTCTGGCTATGGGTATGATGATGGTCTCTCCAATGACAATCTCACTACCTTTCAAACTGATGCTTTTTGTAACCCTCAACGGCTGGCTCAAGTTAAGTCAGGGACTTTTATACAGTTATACGTACTAGAACAAAGGAAATAAAATATGGATGTTTCATGCAAGGAAAACAGTAGATACAGTCTCATTACAATTACAGGCAGAGTAGACGCTACTAACGCACCAGATCTTGATACACAGTTAGAAGAGCTTCTTGTTCAGGAAAAACGTGCAGTACTTGTAGATCTCTCTGGAGTTGAATACATGAGCTCTGCAGGTCTTCGTTCAATACTGAAACTTGCAAAGCATTGTCAGGCAAATAATATGTTCCTCGGGTGCTACTCGCTACAGCCTAATGTATCAGAGGTTTTCAGAATTTCAGGATTTTCTACCATAATCAAACTGTTTGACAATCTAGAAAGCGCTGAAAAAGCCATATAGGAGAAGGAAATGGAAACCATACATCTTCCTGCAACAATTGACCAGCTGGCGACTGTAAACAGACTTCTTGAAAAGACTCTCACAGGAAAACTCTCTGGGCTACTACCCAAAACACAGCTGATTGTTGAAGAACTTCTGGCGAATATCTGCTCCTATGCATACGGTGGCAACGGGGGCGCTGCAACCTTTGCCTGTGGACAGGTTGATTATGATGGGAAACCAGCCATCATGATTCAGCTTACTGATGAAGGCAAACCATATGATCCGTTTCTTGAATCTAAAACACCTGACATAACTGCTACTGTAGAGGATCGCCAGATTGGAGGACTTGGACTGTACCTGGTCAAAGAACTGGCAAGTCATTATTCATACTTTAGAATGGATAATTCCAATCAGACTCAGATCATTATTGATGTGGAAAACAGTTAACCTGCTTCTTGCAGCATCAGCAGCCACAGGATGTTTTGCCGCTGTAAATACAGGAGTTATGACACTTGAAGTAGAACAAAGCGAAGTTTTGGTAACAAATCAAATACCTACAGAAAACAGAATTGACAGTATTGATGTATACAAGCTTGCGCCAAGTTCATATCTTCTTTATAAAGGTCAAATGATGAGCCAGTTTCTGTATCTAAAATACAGTGACAATAAAGGCCTACGGTTGCTACTGCCTTTTATCAGCAAGGCCGCATCCAAAAACGGGGTAGAAGCAGAACTTATAGCAGCAGTGATTACAGTTGAGTCATCCTGCATACACAATGCTGTATCCAAATCAGGAGCAAAAGGACTGATGCAGCTGATGCCTGATACAGCAAAAGAGCTTGAAGTAAAAGATCCTTTTGATCCTGAACAGAATATTCTTGCTGGTTCAAAATATCTTGGCAGGCTTTTAAGGGAGTTTGATACTCTGCAGCTGGCACTTGCAGCATACAATGCTGGACCTGCGGTAGTAAAAAGGTATCAGGGAATTCCACCATATACAGAAACCAAAAATTTTGTAAAAAGGGTAATGGACAGGTATTTAACCTTCAGAGAACAAGGCATAGCAAAGGTTACACAATGAAAAATCTTTCAATCAGGAATAAGCTTCTGCTACTTATATTTGCTCTTATAATCACTGTTATAGGAAGCATCTGCGGATACCTTTATAAATACCAGTCTCAGACCTATACAGACAGAGAACTTGAGTTCCAAAGTTCAGTTACAGATCTTTTAAGCACGACTCTTAAAGGCACCTACTACAGTTATATAGACAGACAGATTGCAATCGTAGCTGAATACAAGGAGGATATGAAGCAAAAGGTTGAGATGCTCAGGGAAATGATCCACAACATCCCTGAGTACGCTTTATCATATAGCCAGAATGAAATTCTGAAAAACAGCTATGTCTCTACACTGAAGAAACATGACATTGTTCCTGTAGTCTATGACAGGCACAATGACAGCTTCAACTATAACGGATATCCTAATCTTGCAAATCTAAAAGGCGTTCAGCATGCAAATCTCAAGACCATCCTAAAACATGAAGAAATTCCCGATCAGGGCTTTTTCAGCTGTATGAAAGACAATCAGGATGAAATATACCTGACCTATTTCCTACGCTCAAGATCAGGTCGTTTCACCTATGCGATGGTCGATAACATCTCTGAAATGATAAGTTACTACAATCTGTCAACTCATGAACTTACCATTTCCCTAGAGAGTAATATAGAAAGTCTTGACAGCAACTGGAGCGGTCAGGTTTCTGTATTTGACAACAGACACAATACTATTGTCAGAAGTCCAGACAGCATCAACCTGATACCATATATTAGCGATGAAATCATAAATCAGGTCAAGAAAAACGGATCATATTCAGGAGAGATCAGATATCTTGATCGCGATGACAGTGTCTATTACATTTCATTAAGCTATTTTAAACCGCTAGACTGGTATATTCTTTCATTCAGATCCAAAGAATCAGTTCTTGCATCAATTCATCTGATGATGAGAACCATTATTTGTATAGGTCTTCTGGTTCTGCTTTTGACCCTCCTGTTTGCCTGGCTTTCAACAGATAGAATCACGATATCTCTTACAAAGCTTTCACATAAAGCCTATGCTATTTCAAAATGTAATCTTCAGGACACAGAAGAGCTCAAGAAGATCACACAGGATCTTGATACAACATCAACTGATGAGGTTGGAACTCTGACAAAGGCTCTTGTAGCTATGAGCTTCGGCATTCAGGAAAATATGAAGAATCTTATTGAGATCAATTCAAAGCAGAAACGCATTGAAGGTGAACTCAGTGCTGCTCACGACATTCAAATAGGAATGCTGCCAAGTAATGATCAGCTACCTTCAGGTGACAGGCTTGATATATACGCAAAACTTATACCAGCAAAAGAGGTCGGAGGCGATCTTTATGATGCTTTTATCACCGACACAGATAAACTGGTTTTCTGCATAGGCGATGTATCAGACAAGGGAATGCCTGCAGCGCTGTTCATGAGCACATGTACAACTCTGCTAAGACAGAACATGATGGCAGGACATTCTCCAGCCACAGCCGTAAAACTTGTTAACAACGTGCTTTCTGAGCGCAATCCAAAGATGATGTTCGTAACGCTTCTTGTCGGAACAATTGATCTTAATAGCGGAAAATACACTATCTGTAATGCAGGTCACTGCCCTCCATATGTGGTTAAAGAAAATGAGACTGTACAGCTTGATCATGTATGCGGTCCTTCTGTAGGTGTGATAGGTAATATCGAGTACATCGAGTATGAAGGAGTGCTAGAAAAAGGAGAAACATTGTTCCTTTATACTGACGGCATTAGTGAAGCCCAGAATGAACAGGGGCAGTTCTTTGAAGATCAGAGAATCAATGACACGATAAAAGTTCATCACACTGATAGCTGTGCAGGAATGGTAAATGCAGTATTAGACTCCGTGCTTGCTTTCCGTGGCGAGGCAAAACAGTCAGATGACATCACAATGATGAGTTTTAAAAGGTTATGACAATCTCCTGTTTCAGTATTGAAGCCTCACTATATGGAGTTGTATATCTTTTAGGAAGTCTGCTGTTTTTTCTGTCAGAAAAAAAGGGAAAACGTTTTACTCTTGACAACCTGTTGGTTGTCTCAATGGCAACCATTGGTGCTATCTGCGGTGGCAGAGTTTTTTATGTACTTGTCTATGAGCCTTCATATTATCTGAATCACCTTTCTGAAATCCCTCAGATTTATAAAGGAGGCATGTCATTTCACGGCGGAGTTTTGGGAGTTGTAGCCACTCTGTACATAGTAGACAGAAAGTTTTTCCTTGAAAGGTTAGATGCAGTCTGTAAATGCGCGCTCATTATCATTCCGCTAGGGAGAATTGCAAACTTCATAAACGGCGAACTTTTCGGAAGGATGACTGATCTTCCGTTTGCCATAGTTTTTGAAGGTGCAGATCAATTCCCTCGTCATCCAAGTCAGCTATATGAGGCTGTAGCAGAAGGTCCTGTGATCCTACTTTTAATGTACCTGCTATCAGGAAAAGATGTTTTTAGAACGACTATTCCTGGACTGTTTGCTGCCAGATATATGATTTTCTACTGTATTCTGAGATTTTTTATTGAGTTTACAAGACAGCCTGATGCTTTTTTAGGCTTTATAGGACCAGGGGAATTCCTGACACTTGGACAGGTGCTCTGTCTGTTATTCTTAACAGCAACTCTGCTATTTGAAAGAAGGCTTAAGCATCAGATGCGTAAGCCTTCATAAAAGTAACAAGCAAGGAATTATCCATTCACATTAAGACTGTATGTTCTACTGGTCTGACTGCTCTGCTCCCAGGTTATTTTTACAGCTGAAAGATTCAATGAACGGGTCTTTGATGTCACAGTATTGGTGAAATAAGCTCTGGCCTCTGACATTTTATATGATAGCTTTTCTGTACCAAGACTAATAACAGATACTGGATCGCTACTATCTTTGTTTTTAAGAGCCTCTACATCCAAATCGCAGCATCTGAACTCTACAGTAAAATCCTTCATTGTGTCTTTTCCAGCTTTTTCCTTGGCCTGTTTAAACAACTCCATCACTCTTACAGTGTCATAGTTGTTTAAGTTTCTGGCAAGGCACATGGTTTTTACACTATCCTCAGTAGGGTTATGAACAATATATCTTGAAACCGCCCCAACAATTTCACCATCAGGATTTCTCTCAAGACCATACTGGATAGTCATATCTGTTCCAAAGCTCTGAGTAATACCAGATTTAGCCTTCTTGATAGCCTTTACTACAGTGTTATTCTCAAGAGATTTATCTGTAGTAAGTGCGTTGGCTTCATCGGCAAGAAATCTTACACCTTCATGAAACAGAGTTGAGTTTTCCTTATTTGCCGCCTCTTTTTCCTGATCAGCATCATTAAGAGTGAAGTTTCCTGACAGAACAAGTTTTGCATCAAGAGAAACTACTGAAGTATCCTTCTGATAACTGTTTTCACTGTGATATCTGATACCAACATTAGTGTCCATTGACACATCACATTTGATCCTATCATTAAGACTTAATGAATCAGCAATTCCTGCCTTGAATACCAATCCTACATGAGCTTCAAGACTATAATAGCTTTGTGCATCTGTAGCCTTTGAAATTGACTGCATAGTGGATGCGCCATAAAGAATTTCTCCAAGCAGCATAGCAGCATCTTCTGCAGATTTAAATTTATAGTCAGTAGCAATTCCACCGCCCACACCAGCAGAGGCTTCGGCACTGGCAGCTTTTGCGCTCAGTTTAGCTTTAACTTCAGTGCTTACCTCGCCTCCAACCTTGATGTGATAGCTTCCACTTCCATCTCGACAGACAGCAAGTGACATTCCGCTCTTTAATGCAAGATCGATATCAGCACCTGGACAAACTTTAAAAGACATCTCTCCTTTTGAAGATCTAAACAGACCGATTGCACTTCCAGGAGCTAAGGAGTTAATAACCTCAAGTCCATCACCAGTAGCAAAGAGTTTTGCAGAAACAGCATCATATACGCCAGCCTTTTTTAAAGCGACCCCCTCTTTAAACTGAAGGAATTTACCCTGCAGATAGGCATACTTGTCTGCAATATCCTTAGAGGTTATCTCAAAAGACCAGTTTTTAACCATGCTGTCTATGTCCTCATTTCGTGACAGGACTATAGCTATATCATGATTAACTCCGTACAATTCATAAATACGCTGTTTTTCCTTTTCAAGACTCTCCTTTGATACGTTAGCTCCCGCATCTAAAAGATTCATCTTAGCTTCTGCTTCAACCATTGCTCTGAAAGCTGCATATGCTGTCTGATTCTTTACACCTGACAGTGCATCATCAACAGACATAAGAACCTTTCCTGCATGATTTAAAGCAGCAGTTCTGATACGGAAATTTCTGCCATATAAAGGAGATGTTTCACTGTCAAAGACAGCTCTGACACTATCTGGAAGTGACTTATAAGCACTAAGGCCTGAAAATGTACCAAACAGTTTCTTTAAGGCAATCTCGGTTCTGTCTTTTGCATCGTAAGTAGAGGTTCCGTGCTGTGCACCATGAGGTATTTTTACAGTGATGATCTTTCTTGATACATCAGTAAGATCTTCCCCCATAAGAGAAGTATTGCTGTCACGGCCTGTAATTACATCTATAATTCTTCTTCTAGATTCAGATGCAGAATCCTTATTGATAAAGTCAGACAGTTTTGGACCTTTACCATGCTCTGTCAGCGTATCTAAATGGATCTGTGTACCACCTGTCAGCACTGACAGGGATTTCATGAGCTGTTCATCTGACAGATTATTAGTTGCACATACACTGCACAGCATATCCATGCTCATGTCAAAAACTTCTGGAATAAGGCCTGTTTTTGCAAGTGCTCCATCAGGATCATTTGCAAACAGATCCTTTATAAAATTCCTGACTGCATCAGGGGTACCCTGTTGAGGAATCTTCACAAAACTTGCTTTAGCCACTGACATTAAAAGCAGTACTGCTGACCACGATAGTTTGCCCTGTTGCTGTTTTAATGTGGAAGATAAGGCCTGTATAAGAGCCTCTCGTTTTGACTTCTGATTGTCTCTTGTGATTTCAAAAGCTGATCTATCAAGCCCCAGTGCTGCTAGATCCTTATTACCAAGATCTGATGCATCCCTTGCAAGCAGTTTATGAACAAGCTCAATCTGTGTTGCACCGGTTTCTCCGTGCAGATTATCAAGTGCCTTGAAACCTAATGGTGATTTCTTGATGGTGTCAGCAGCAGGTCCTTTTAGCGATATAACACCACTTTTTACCATCTCTTGAAACTTGTTGCAGGCTTCAATAGCTTTCTTCTGCGCATCTTCAATTTTTTGCTCTAATGGGACTTCACTGACTTTTGCTTCGTTCTGTTTATTACTGTCAGTAGCAGTAGTTTCCTTATTTTCTTCTTTTGGAAGAATAGATTTAACAGCATTAATGAAATCGTCAGACGCATTTTCGATGGTTCCCTCTTCTATCATTGTCAGCAGGGCTGACTGCAGTTTTTTAGCATCGGCTAAAGCACTGTTAAGTTTTTCAGCCTGCGTTTTTATCTCATCAGGGACAAAAGGAGAGAGAAGTTCCACCGCTTCTTTAAGACCAAAGGAAAAATTACCTTTAGTTGCCATCTGATTTAAATATATGTTTTTAAGACCATCATCATCTGCAAGTGCCCCAAGCACTTTAAGAGCTTTAGCAGCAGTACCGGCACTTTTTACAACAGAATCATCTGTAGACTGACCTTTCATTACAGCAGGAAGGTAATGGTTTACAGAATCATATCTGTCCTTTGCTATATATGATGGATCCTTATTTACATTGGCTAAAAATACATTTTTTGCATTTTCATATGTTTTTCTGGTGGCAAAATAGTCCTTCTTAGGGCTTGCAGCAAAAAATGAATTTATAGTGCTCTGATGGTTAAATGTCTTGTTGGCAGCACCTAAAAGAAGTTCTGCTCTTACCGCCTGAGATTTAGATGCAAACAGTTCAAATTCCCTGTATTTTAGGTCAGTTAAAATCTTCTTAGCAGTATTGTTGTCAAGGTTCTGGCAGGTGGATAGTTTTCCATCAGAAACTGCTTTTGAAGAATAAGCCATTGAACTAATTTCAGCAGTATAACCGTTAATACCGTTTCCTGACTGAGCAGCATAAGTCATAACTGTTGCCTTTAGAAAGCGGTTGTATTGATCTTTCAGGACTACAGGTTTTCCTGTTGACTTAAGATTTACAACAAAATCAGTGAGCTTAGCACTATCCATTTTCAGGAACATTTCAAAAGAATTTACGGCCCCCTGATTATTAACTGATTTTTTGATAGTACCTGCAATGTCACTAAGAAGTTTAATCGCCTCTAGCCTGTTTCTGATTGCACTGTCTGTACTCTGTGTTTCAGAGTATTTTTCAAGAAGTTTGATTAGGTCTGCTGTCTTCTTAGAACCGTTGTCTCCTTGTGCAGCCATGGAAAACAGATGATTGAGACTGTGGATCACTACATCCCGGTATTCATGCCCTTTACGAGAGGTACCTTTGAGAAGTAACAATAAATCTCTACTATTTTGTGAAGACAGCTCTTTTAAAACACCACTTGTGTCCAGTTTTACAAAATCTGACAAAAGCTTTTTATCATCTTCTTTTGCACCACACTGAGATGAGATCAACTCAAGTTCTTCATTTTTGAGTTCCTCTGATCTGTATTTGCATGCAGAGATGATCCTGTCTGCCTGTGTAGGGGTCAGAACCTCAGAATTCTTTGCCTCAACAAGAATCTTATCAAGCTCAACCTCACTTTTAGCTGACTTTAAGTCAGATACGGCTTTTTTAAGGAATTTTGCGTTGGCATCACTTATTACCTGTCTTACGCCAAATCCCTTAAAATTATTGATGCTGGTTGTTTTTGACACTTCTACAGCATCCTTTACACCATTTAACACTCCAATGCAGAAGACTTTATCTCTTATAATGTCACGGAACTGCTCTTTAAGATCTTCTGCTGCCCCTTTGACATTAGACTGAACTTTACCCAAAAGAGACTCAACTTGAGTTACAAGCGATTTTACTTCCTGTTCCCCTGTTGCCTTACTAATTTCAAGCATCAACGAGAGAATCTCCCCTGATATAACCTCATGCTTTGGATCTGAGCTAGCATTGGATACAGCATTGGTGAATGCAGTTATTACTGCAAGATCCATATAGGCGCAATCATTTTTTGTAAGGGCCTTTACTGATTTGGAACTGTCATTTTTAAGCGCTTCAGGAAAAGTGGTATAACTGTTAATCAGTTCTTTTATATCTACAGATGCACCCTTTTTCATTGCATCACTGAATTTGGTGCTGACATTCTTTTTAAGATGATTTGATGCTGTAACGGCATCCTGTGTAAGCTCTTCTGTAATAAGATTGTCACCTGCACCTTTAGCATTTAGAATCTCATCAATAGGATTTAGAGATGTATTCAAAGCATCTGCTTCATGATGTTCAGTTATAGATCTTGCGTTCTCAACAGCCTGATCTGGGATATTGTCTGCTTCAATATTTGCAGATGGAACAGACACATTTACACTATTAAGGTTTACTGATTTTGGCATATTATTACCCCCAGATTGAAGATGTGTTCCTTAGAATATCTATTACAGATTCACTATTCTCAATAACAGTCTCTGAGATCACTTCAGAAAGACTTTCAGAAATGATTTTTTCTAACTTGCTGTTCATTCCAGAAGCCTCATTTAAGAACTCATCAAAACTTGCAATGAATGAACTAGCTTCCCATTCTGTTTTGCTGAAATTATGTGTAAACCAAATATTCATCTTGCTATCAAGGCACAATCTGCTGTTAGAAACGATGTTTCCTGGCTGATTTAGCATCATCAGAGCGGACAGAACTGATACCAAAGGATCTGATTCAAGATCGCTAACCTGCCCTAAGAGTACAAGTGAATATAGAATTTCACTGTTTTTTTCATATCTTAAAACAGCATTAAGTGAACCGAATCTTGCAGAGCCAGTTCCGTCTTCACCTAAAGAAAGATTATGTACAATCCCTGATTTTGACAGTTTTTCATTGATTTTTTCTAACATAGACGTACGCCTTCAGATCTCTACTGATTATTTTATAGAATATTTGTATCTACATTGCATCTACATTTATAAAAATCATTGATGCAAATCACACAAAATTATCGAAAATTTATTCAGAAGTAATAATTGACAAGGCGCACTAACAGATCTGTTTTTTTTACTACAACAGACAGATATTTTTTCTAAAAATTGAGACAGGCTTAAGCAGGTAAGTGGCAGGTGACAGAGCAGGATGAAAAACTATTTTAAGATAACAGTTCATATTTTCATCTCTTTATCAGGATCACTTGCCATTAAAAATCTATTTGAATCCGCGTTCCTTCTTTATCATGTCAAAGGCAGACTGAATGTCCTTTGCCTTATCAGTATAAAGACGGATCATTTCAGGAGTAAGCCCCTGAGATGCCAGTCGGTCAGGATGGTATTTGAGCATCAGGCGTTTGTGAGCTCTTTTTACATCTTCATCAGATGCTTCTTTGGTGATACCTAAAAGCTCATATGCTGCTTTCAGTTTGTCTGAAGATGTGTAAGATGAATATGAACTTCTAGAATCTGAACCACTGTTTCCATAACTTCCCTGATAAGAAGAATCTCTGTAAAATTCGCCTGTTCTCTGGTAATACTCATACTGTTTCTGAAACTGCATTTCAGAGTAACGGATATTGATCAGATTCTGCATTGACTGAGAGGAAATTCCAAGCATTGAAGCAATTTCCAGTAATCTGCTCCGCTCTTCTGCTGTAAGGACACCATCTGACAGTGCTATCTGGATCAGGATCTCAAGGAAATAGGAGATAAAAATCTCATTATTACCTGCCATGGCAAGTAACTTCTGAACTTTTGAATCAAGTCTGAAATCAGCTGATTTTCCATCAGAAAATGAACGTCTTGCTATTACTCTTGAGTTCTCATTCAGCTGCATTCTGTCCATAATAGAATTTGCTAGCTGAATATGATCCTGATTGATCCTTCCTGCCCCTCTTGCGACGTACCCCATCAAGGAAAATGTAATGTCTACAAGAGTCTCATTGTAATTGGCATCCTGAGTGAAAGCTTTAGCTGTCTGTTCTTTCTTCTTTGCTCTTTCCATATTCTTCTTGTCCACAAGAAGATATCCTAAAACAAAGCCAATTACAGCTCCCATAAGATTTGCAATCATCATACCGATGACTGCACCAAAAATTCTTCCAGAAATATAGTTCATCCTACAGCCTCAAATTGCTTTTTCAGGTATTCAAACGCAACCTGTACAGCTTTTGCTTTTTCTGTATAGATTGCAATCATGTCTTCGCTCAATCCCTGAGATGCTAATCGATCGGGATGATATTTAAGCATCATTTTCTTGTGTGCAACTTTAATGTCATCTATAGTTGCATTTCTGTCAAGACCTAATATCTCTAAGGCCTCATCCATTCTGCTACCAGTTCCGTACGGATTCTTGTGCTTGCGGTAGCTACCACTGTTCTTATCTGAAGAATCTTGAGAATCACTATCCACATGTGGAGAGATCTCAGTTGAATCAGATGTTTTTCCGTATTCTCTTGCAAATCTGGCCTCAGCACCTTGGGATGCAAAAAGACGTTTTAAAGCAGCAGCTGACATACCAAGAGCCTTGGCAATGACAACCAGTCTGTCTTTTACCCTGTAATCGAGATCAGAATCGGTAAGCGCAATGGTATAAGCATAGTTGACTACACAGTTGATGTAGTCTCTGTTTTTACCTATATACTGCAGATAGCTTAATACGTACTTTTCAAGATTAAAGGCAGGATCCAAAGCTCTGTTAAAAGCCTCAACAGCGATGGTTCTCTCTTCCTCGCTGGCCTTGAAATAAACAATGGTATCCTCGGCATTTTGTATATATGGGGTAAGATCATCTACTGTAGCTAAAATATAACCAGCTACTGTGTAGATATTTTCATATAAGGATGCCTTATCCTGACGGTTCTTTTTCTGAGCCGCTTTTAGTCTGCGCTGTTCCTTTTTCTGAAGCTTTTCAAGCTCACTCTGATAATTTTTAAGTTCAAGTTGATAATTTTTCTGTGCTGTTCTGTAGATATACTTATCTACTATTAAAAAGCCGGCAAGCATGCATAAAGGAACTAGCAGTGGCTGTTTTACAAACAGGCACAGCAGAAGTCCCAAAACAAAACCTCCCAAAGTACCTGCAAAGGAGTATTTCGGTTTCTTTGGCTCCTTCAGACTTTCTTCGGTGTTTTCGCTAACATTAGGCTTTTTCTCTGCCATTACTGATTTATCCCTTTAATATAGGCATCAGTCTGCTGAAGTCTTTCTATGGTTCCAACATCAAACCAGCGACCATCAAGAAGTGCGCCTTTTAAAGCACCACTCTCTGACCATTTTTTAAACAAAGGCAGAAGAGGTCTTTTTTCAACAGCGAGATCATAAAAAGCAAAACTCTGATACCTTGCAGCACCAGAAAAGGTATATGAGGAGCCTATAGAGCAGTTTCCATCAGGATCTAAAGAGAAATCACCCTTGGAGTTATGTGGAGGATTTTCTACAAGATACAGTCTTGCCATAACATCCTTATCAAGTGGCTCTAAAAACTGAGAATAATCAGCATCTATGAAGGTATCACCATTTACCACCAGAAAGTCTTTACCCTCAAAAAATGGCAGAGCCTTGATAATACCACCTGCAGTTTCCAGGCCAGACTCCCCTTCCACAGAATGAGTAATATGGACATTGAATTTTGAACCATCACCTAAAAAGGAAACGATTTTTTCGGAAAGCCAGGCAGAATTTACAATGATCTCAGTAATTCCTGCAGATTTCAACTTGTTGATATGCCATACTAAAAGTTCTAAATCTCCGACTCTTACAAGTGGCTTTGGAATAGTATCTGTAATAGGTCTTAATCTCTCGCCACGACCTGCCGCAAGAATCATTGCTCTCATTTAAAATTTACCTTTAACATACTTCTCAACTAATGCTTTAAGTTTAGCAAAACGAGGGTCGATATCACATTCACTTAATACATAATTGATAACTCTAGGTAAATCTTTTAAATATCCATCTTTGCCATCTCTTAAAGACAGTCTGCAGAAAATACCTAGAACCTTGATATGACGCTGCAGTGAGGTAAGTTTTAAAGCATAGGTAAACTGCTCTAAAGAAAGATCAGATATTACCTTGATGTCGCAGTAGGCCTTGTAGCTGCGATTTATTAAAGATGAGATTAAAGTATCATCGAGATTTACATAACAATCAAACAGTATTGATGCCAAATCATAGGTAAAAGGACCATTTACCATATCCTGAAAATCAATTACCGCAAGTTCATCATTCTCACAGACCATAAGATTTCTGCTGTGATAATCGCGATGCATTGGGATTTTTTTTAGCTTTAGAAGTTCATCTGCAATAAAGCTACAGGCAGCATCAAGATCCTGATTTTCAGTTTCTGTAAGCTCTACTTTAAGATACTTTTCAAGCATCCAGGTTTTAAACAGAGATAATTCAGTGTTGATAAATTCTCTGTCAAATTCAGGAAGTTTTGAATCCCTGATTCTGGCAATTCTAGGCAGAAGATCTACAGCTTTCTCATACATTGATGACAGGATATCCCCTTTTGCTTTCGTGGCAAAAGTTATATTTCCAAGATCTTCTAATACCATGTATCCAGAATTGAGATTTATGGCATAAATTTTAGGGACTTTGATTTTAACTGCAGCGAGATCTTCATCTATGCGGAAGAATTCCTCATTTTTCTGTGATGAAGGAGGTGCATCAACAGCAATATAAGGAGAGTCTTTTACTTTGAAATACCGGCGAAAACTGGCATCCCCATTTAATGGAACAAGCTCAGGCTTTCTGCCGGTTATAGAACTAACAAATAAAGAGAGTTCGTGTTTTCTTTGATCTTTAATATCAGTCACGTTTAAACACCAGATCCCAGACACCATGGCCTAGTCTCTGTCCGCGCAGTTCGAACTTGGTCAATGGTCTCCATGATGGACGCTCAATATAGGTTTCATCAGCTGAAGTATTTGAAAAGCCCTGTGCATTGGTCATAACCTCAAGCATCTGCTCGGCGTAGTTTTCCCAATCGGTAGCCATGCGGAACTGACCACCATGCTTAAACAATGGACGAACCAGATCGACAAAAGCATCGTTGATCAAACGACGTTTAATGTGGCGCTTTTTAGGCCATGGATCTGGAAAGAAGATCTGCAAAATATCAACACTTTCTGGCTTTAGGTACTTTGAAAGTATCTCAAAAGCATCATGCTGAATAATGCGGACATTTGAAACACCATTTTCCTCAATCAGTTTTAGGCATGATCCAACCCCTGGTGGATGAACCTCAATACCAAGGTAATTGGATAGCGGATCGTTTTTTGCCATTTCAACAAATGACATGCCCATACCAAAACCGATTTCAACAACTAATGGAGCCTCTCGACCAAACATGGCAGCATTATCAAGAGTTTTCCCCTCTTCGATCTGCACCATGTATTTTGGTCCTAATGTTTCAATAGCGTGAATCTGACCTTCAGTCATGCGTCCAGCACGAACCACAAATGATTTAATGTGGTCCGGACGTTTTGCTGTATCAAGAGGTTTTTGATCCTGCACACTCATCTCCACTAGATAAGTTCAAGTTTCTGCATTTCTGCTTTGATTTCAGAACGCAGGCTTTCGCTTATTGGAAGAATTGGAAGACGAGCCTCTTCAGAGCATAAGCCTAATAATGATGCACCGTATTTTGCAGGAGCTGGGCTTGGCTCTTTGAACATCAGCTTGTGAAGTTTCATCAGCTTGAGCTGCTCGTCAGCTGCTTCCTTCCACTTGCCCTCTAAGGTTAAATTCTGAACCTTAGCAACAAGAGCAGGAGCAATATTGGCAGTTACTGAGATAACACCGCAGCCACCTGCTACATTGAATGAAACTGCTGTTGAATCCTCACCTGACAACCATACAAATGGCTTTTTGATCATATTACGCTCAAGCCATGGACGCTCTAAATTACCGGTAGCATCCTTGATACCCACAACACGAGATAACTCGGCAATCTTAGCTACAGTCTCTGAAGTGATATTCACAACTGTACGGCCTGGTACATTGTAGATAAAGATTGGTAAATCAGTATTGTCATGTACCATCTTGAAATGAGCATACAGACCTTCCTGATTTGGACGGTTATAGTAACCTGCGTTGTGAAGAAGACTGTCAGCGCCTACATCTTTTGCAGCATTTGACAGAGAAATAGCCTCAACTGGGTTATTTGAACCGGCACCGGCCATTACAAGAACACGACCTTTTGCAGCATCAACAACAGTTTTAACTGCGTGAATGTGCTCTTCAAAGGTTAAGGTTGGGCACTCACCTGTAGTAGCTGTAACTACAATGCAGGTAGTGCCGTTTTTAATATGAAACTCAGTCATTGCGACTAAAGCATCATCATCTATCTTACCATTCTTGAATGGGGTAATCAGAGCTACCATTGAGCCTTGATATCTTTTCATTTTATTACCTTCGCTTTAATTGCGTCTTAAGGTTGGGAACAGAATTACGTCACGAATGGTTGAACTGTTTGTAAACAGCATTACCACGCGGTCAATACCGATACCTTCACCAGCAGTTGGAGGAAGACCATACTGCATAGCATTGATATAATCCTCATCATAGTACATAGCTTCATCATCACCATGTTTCTTGGCTTCAGCCTGCTGACGGAAACGTCCGGCCTGATCATCTGGATCATTAAGCTCTGAGAAGCCGTTACCGATTTCACGACCACCGATGAAGAATTCAAAACGGTCAGTGAACTCAGGATCACCATCAGTACGTCTTGCCAGTGGTGATACCACAGCAGGATAGCTAGTAATAAAGGTTGGCTGCTGCAGATTTGCCTCTACAAGCTCATCAAACAGAGCGGTAATGTAGTGACCTAAAGTCCAGCCTTCCATAAGTTCGATGTGATGCTTCTTGCACAGAGCACGAGCCTTTTCCTCGTCCTCTAAATCACTCATGGTGATGCCTTTGCCATACTTGACAATAGACTCTTTCATGGTCAGACGGTCAAATGGCTGAGCAAAATCAATATCAAGTCCAGCCTCGCCTTCCTTACCATAATGAACCTTGGTGGTACCTAAAACTTCAAGAGCCATGTTCTTGAAAAGATCTTCTGTAAGATCGATAAGATCATGATAATCCTGGTAGGCCATATAGAATTCCATCATTGTGAACTCTGGATTATGGCGTACATCGATACCTTCGTTACGGAAGTTACGGTTGATTTCATATACACGCTCAAAACCGCCAACTACAAGACGCTTCAGGTAAAGCTCAGGAGCAATACGCAGATACATATCCATGTCTAAAGCGTTGTGATGAGTAATAAATGGCTTGGCATTGGCGCCACCTGGAATTACGTGCATCATTGGGGTTTCAACTTCCATAAACATGTGCTCGTTCATGTACTTACGGATGTAGTTGACAATCTTGGTACGGATCTGGAAAGTGCGACGTGAATCCTCATTTGAGATCAGATCAACATATCTCTGACGGCAGCGGGCTTCTTGGTCAGTTAAACCATGGAACTTTTCTGGGAGCGGACGCAGAGATTTTACAAGCAGTCTTAAAGCACTTACATGCAGTGAGAGTTCACCGGTCTTGGTCTTAAATGCAAAACCGGTAACACCGATAATGTCACCTAAATCAAGCTTCTTGAAGACATCCTGATAAACACCCTCAGGCAGATTGTCACGGGAAACATAAATCTGAATTCTGCCGCCCATATCCTGAAGAGTAGCAAAAGAAGCCTTACCCATAATACGGCGGGTCATAACACGACCTGCGATAGTATAGGTATTCTGCTCTTTTTCTAAGGTTTCGTTGTCTTTGTCGATGCACTGTTTGATGATGTCGCATGATAAAGCATCACGACGGAAGTCATTAGGATAAGCCTGTCCCTTAGAACGTAAGAGCTCAAGCTTGTCACGACGTTCCTGCATTACATTGTTTAAATTTTCTGCACTGCCAATATTTTCCTGTGCCATCTTTACTATTTCC
Source organism: Succinivibrio sp. (assembly GCA_051885305.1). Classification (GTDB taxonomy): domain Bacteria; phylum Pseudomonadota; class Gammaproteobacteria; order Enterobacterales; family Succinivibrionaceae; genus Succinivibrio. The sequence goes on from JBJEWY010000053.1 coordinate 23,795, forward strand.
TGTAATTGAGTTTAAAGTCCTGACTTTAAACTTGCCTCGATAAACTTTTCAAGATCACCGTTTAGTACCTTCTGGGTATCACGGCTTTCTACTCCGGTTCGTAAATCCTTGATACGAGCATCATCTAAAACATATGATCTGATCTGGCTTCCCCAGCCGATATCAGATTTGCTGTCTTCAATTTCCTTCTGAACACTCTGACGTTTTTCAAGCTCAAGAGTATACAGTCTTGCTCTCAGCTGTTTCATGGCCTGATCCCTGTTCTGGAACTGGGAACGCTCATTCTGACATGAAACTACAATTCCTGTTGGAATATGAGTGATTCTGACAGCAGATTCAGTTTTATTGATATGCTGACCACCAGCACCTGATGCTCTGAAAACATCGGTTTTCAAATCTGCAGGATTGATTGAAATTTCAATATTGTCATCAATCTCTGGATATACATAGGCAGAGCAGAATGATGTATGACGACGGTTGTTAGAATCAAAAGGAGACTTTCTTACAAGACGGTGTACCCCTGTCTCTGTTCTAAACCAGCCATAGGCATGATCACCTTCAATGCGTAGAGTTGCTGACTTAATACCTGCAACTTCACCTTCAGACAGATCTGTAACTGTCACTTTAAAATCATGCTTTTCTGCAAACTTTATATACATGCGCATGACCATTTCAGCCCAATCCTGAGCCTCGGTACCGCCAGATCCAGACTGAATATCCATATAGCATGGATCATTGTCGTTAGGACCTGAGAACATGCGCTCTAATTCAAGACCTGTTAATTCACTTTCAAGTCGTTCCATTTCAGTTAACACTTCCTGATGCATAGCTTCAGAATTCTCTTCTGCAGCCATTTCATCAAGGGTTAACACGTCATCTAGGCCCTGATAAAGATCTTTGAAGTGATCAACAATGTTACTCAGAGACTGACGTTCTTTTCCAAGTTCCTGAGCTTTCTCTGGATCGTCCCAGAGTTTTGGATCTTCAAGAAGTCCGTTTACTTCCTCAAGTCTTTCAGTTTTGCCCTGAAGGTCAAAGGTACCCCCTGAGGACATCAGCCCTCTCTCTTAGGGAAGCAACCTGATCTTTAATTGAAATTGTTTCTAACACAGTTAAGTCTCTTTTTTCAGTTATGAAGATAAATTATAGCAAATCCCAAGGCAAATTGTGAAATTGATCAGCATTTACAAGGCGCCAGAGAAAAAGAAAACAAAAAGATATAAACAAAAAGAAAATTTATCTTAAATCTCATATAGTTATATAAGGGACCATGATGCGTTTTTATCTAGCATAATTAACGCTTTTGGCGCTCTTTACAGGAGAATATTTTGGCATGCCGTATTTGTGTTAAAATAGGCCCATCTGAATTGAAATAAAAGGATGTTTATGCTTCAAGATGATATCAAATCTTCTGTAAAGGAAGCCTTAGCCGAGGATTTAGGCGGCGTACTTGATCCAAAGCTGGATGTTACCTCTCAGCTTATTGATGAGAATGAGATTGATGAGGCTACCGTAATTACCCGAGAGGCCGGTATTTTCTGTGGCAAGGAATGGGTAGAAGAAGTGTACAGGCAGTTAGACAGCACCATCGAACTTACATGGTTTGTAAAGGACGGTGATGTAATAGAACCAGGTGAGCAGCTTTTCCATGTAAAGGGCAATGCCCGTACCATGCTTACAGCTGAAAGAACCACCTTAAATTTCGTCCAGACCCTGTCAGGTGTTGCAACTGAAGTGTCAAAGTATGTTAAGGCAATTGAGGGAACCAACTGCAAGCTGCTTGATACAAGAAAAACCATTCCAGGTCTTAGAACTGCATTAAAGTATGCTGTTACCTGTGGTGGTGGCAAGAATCACAGAATCGGTCTTTTTGACATGTTCCTCATCAAAGAGAATCACATCATGGCCTGTGGCGGTATTGCAAAGGCAATTGAAAGAGCTAAAGCCATGAGACCAGATCTTAAAGTTGAGGTTGAAGTTGAAAACCTTGATGAGTTACAGCAGGCTCTTGATGCCAAAGCCGATATTATCATGCTCGATAATTTTGAATTTGACATGATGATTCAGGCTGTAAAGCAGACTGAGCACAAGGCTCAGCTTGAAATCTCAGGTAATGTGAATATTGATACCATTGGCAAGTATGCCTCAACAGGTGTTGACTTCATCTCCGTTGGTGCACTCACAAAGAATGTAAGAGCACTTGACCTTTCAATGAGATTTGTAAAAAAGAGCTAGTTTGATTAGTTTTTGAAGTGAGGCCAGCATTTGCTGGCCTTTTTGTTAGCCAAATTCAAAATTAACTCTTGGCATGACATGACATATAAGCTCATAAGGAATAGTTCCACAGCATTTGGCAATCTTCTCGACAGGAAGACCATCGCCCCAGAGAATAACCTCATCACCAATTTTGTCAGTACTGTTAGCACCTAAATCCACAAAGAGCATATCCATACAGACATGACCTGCTGTAGGAACAATTCTTCCGTTTACAAGCACCGGAGAACCATTTGGAAGAGAGCGTGGATATCCATCACCGTAGCCTGCTGAAATAACACCAATGGTTGTATCCTTATCTGCTACATAATAAGCGCCATAGCCTACCTTGGCACCTTTTTTTACATGATGAATTGCGATGATCCTACTTTTAAGAGTCATCACTGGTTTCAAACCTAAATCGATGCCATTTCTGTCTTCAAATGGAGAAATGCCATATAGAATAATTCCAGGTCTTACCCAGGTGGTATGAGATTTTGGCCAGTCAAAGATACCTGCTGAATTGGCAAGACATAAATCGCCTTTGATATCTCCTGCGATCTTATAGAAGAAATCAATCTGTTTTTGATTGTACTCAGCTTCAGATGGAGTATCTGCAACTGACATATGGGAGATAAGACCTATTGGCTGAACCACGTTATTGCAGCTTTCAAGACGTTTTTTCAATGCTAAGATCTCATCTGTATCACTAGAGCCTAGCCTGTGCATACCGATATCAATCTGCAACCACACATGAATCTTCTTTTTGACAGAGGCTTTTTCGATCATCTCAAGCTGCATTTCATCATGAACAGCGGTATAGAGATCGTACTTTGAAATATAGGCTACATCTTCTGGATTAAAAAAGCCTTCAAGAAGAATAATAGGCTTGGTAATTCCTGCAAGTCTAAGATCCATGGCCTCACCGATTCTTGAAACGGCAAAGGCGTCAACGTTATCTTTTATTGCCTCGGATACTGCCTTAAGTCCGTGACCATAAGCATCAGCCTTGACTACTGCTATGAATTTTGATGATGGGACTTTTGATTTAATTACTTTTATATTGTGCAACAGAGCTTTTTTGCTGATCGATGCAGTCACGCATTGCATAAATAATCCTTATTACTGATAAATTTCAGCAGAATCAGGAGTTGGAATATCATCACTGATAGGACCTGGATCATCCTTGTCATAGAAAGTAGTGTATGCGCCTCTAAACTGAAGTTCAATATCAGCAGTTGAACCATTACGGTTTTTGCTGACAATAAGATTAGCAACACCGTCGTTCTCTCCGCCCTTCTGATACATACCAGGTCTATCGATAAACATGATCATGTCAGCATCCTGCTCAAGGGATCCTGATTCACGTAAGTCAGAATTCATAGGACGATGATCTTTTCTGCCCTCTACTTCACGATTAAGCTGTGCAAGAGCAAGAATTGGCACATTAAGCTCCTTTGAAAGCTGTTTTAAGGAGCGGGAAATTTCACCTACTTCCTGAGCACGGTTTTCATGTTTTGTCTGGGATTTCATAAGCTGAATATAGTCAACCATGATAACGGACAGACCACCGTTCTCGTTGGCAATTTTCATGGCACGTGAACGAAGTTCCATTGGTGTGATTGCAACGTCTGAAGTATCGTCGATATAGAGTTTTACACGCTCGTTTCCGTTTTCATCCATCTCGGTAAGAAGTCGAACCTTGCGCATAATAGAATGCCACTGTTCAGGCTGAACTCTACCTGCAATCAGATCTTTTCCAGGAACTCTGCCGAAACTTGAAAGCATACGGGTAGCAATTTCATTGGCCTGCATTTCAAGGGAGAATACCAGAGCCGGACGATGCTCATTTGGATCCATGGCTATATTGCTTACGATATTCATAGCAAAGGAGGTCTTACCGACACCAGGACGTGCGGCAATAATATTTAAGGTACCCCCTCTTAATCCCTGGGTTAACTCATCAAGCTCCTTAAAACCTGTAGGAACACCAAGCATCTTTTTGCCTGATGCCATGTCCTCTTTGATCTTGGTAATAAGATCATAGGCAACTTTTGTCATCTGCTTTGGAGCAGAACGTTCACTGCCACGGTTTTCAGAGAGTCTGAAAACTAAACCTAATGCCTCATCGTATATTTCATCAACGCTTCTGCCATCTGGTGTATAACACATGGTTTCAACGTTTTCTGCTACAAGAATAAGATTTCGTCTGCAGGCAGTATCCTTAATGATCTTGGCGTATTCGACAATAGCGGTCAGAGGTCCTGTGATCTCAGTTAAGCCTGCAACATAGGCCATTCCGCCTGCCTTGGCAAGTTCACCTGACTGCTCAAGGGCTGCACACAGGACAGTTACATTGAAGTCGTCCGTAGTAGCAGCTCGCTCAAGTATATGAGAGTAAATAACCTTGTGCTTTTCAGAGGCAAAATCATTTACATCTAAAATACCTAATTCTTCACGAACCTTTTCAAACAGTTTACCTTCGGTGATAAGGGCGCCTAAGAAATTGCGCTCAGCCTCATCATTCTTGGGCATTTGCTTGTATACAGACAGTTCGTCTTTTGCAGATGTTTTCTGATAATTGTTACTGGCCATAATCTTATTTTGTTGCTAACAGATGAGGTTATTCTAATTCAAGCGACAATATTTTTAAATGAAAATTATTCAGGATGGAGATCAGAACAAAAATAATTATTCTTTGAAAAATCAAATAAATATAGGAATTAAGTACATGTATTGATAATTTTTTCGGGAATCAAGATAAGGAGTGGCGCACCCGAAGAGATTCGAACTCCTGACCGATCGGTTCGTAGCCGATTACTCTATCCAGCTGAGCTACGGGTGCGTAGGTCTTAACTTAGTGGCGCACCCGAAGAGATTCGAACTCCTGACCGATCGGTTCGTAGCCGATTACTCTATCCAGCTGAGCTACGGGTGCGTTGAACTTTGTTAAGTTTGTCGCAAAATTATATCACTCGATTTTTAAATTGCAATAACTAATTTACTGCAAGTGAGTGGCGGATAGAGAGGGATTCGAACCCTCGATACAACCCTTAAAGTCGTATGCTCCCTTAGCAGGGGAGTACCTTCAGCCTCTCGGTCATCTATCCGCTGAAAATTAAGCGTGACATAGTATCTGTTTTTTAACATTCAATGTCAAGCATTTTTTGCTGTCAAAACAGACTATTTATCGTGTTCCGGTTTTATATCGGATTTTTTGGCTTTATTATCGGTGGTCAGACGCTCGACTCTAACAGATTTTGGAGCATCTATACCAAGTCTTACCCGACCACCCTTTACATCAAGTACACGTATAGTAATACCACCGTCAATTTTGAGAGTATCGCCATTTTTCTGTGATATTACTAACATGATCTAGATGCGCTCTGATACCAGGTTATTAACAGCAGCAATTGCCTTATCAAGACCAGAGGCATCAGAACCACCAGCCTGGGCCATATCTGGACGGCCACCGCCCTTACCACCGACGTAACCAGCTACCTCACGGATGAGATCTCCTGCCTTAACCTTGGAAGTAAGATCTTTTGATACAGCAGCAATCAGATTTACCTTGCCATCAGTTACAGAACCTAACACAGCAACGTAGCTACTCATGCGGGACTTGATGTTATCGATGGCAACTCGAAGCTCTTTAGAGCCGTAATTGTCAATCTTTGAAGCAATAAGCTTTATACCCTTAACATCAACAGCCTTGTTTACAAGATCAGAGCACTCTAAGGCGACGATCTTCTCTTTTAGGATCTCGTTTTCCTTTTCAAGCTCTTTAGTATGCTCTAAAACAGCAGCAGTCTTCTCAGAAATCTGAGCATTGCCACCTAACTTGAGCATTGACTTGGTCTTGGCAACATCATCATAAACTGAATCTAAATATTCAATTGCAGCCTTACCAACTAAAGCCTCGATACGTCTGATACCTGAAGCAATAGACTCGTCAGAGAGTAATACGAAAGCACCGAGGTCACCTGATGAAACTGTGTGGGTACCACCGCATAATTCCTTGGAGAAATCTCCCATTGAAACTACACGAACCTTTTCTTCGTACTTCTCATCAAACAGAGCGATAGCACCTGACTTTTTGGCCTCATCAAGGTCCATAATCTCAGTTACAACCTTCAGATTGTCCTGAATCTTGGCATTAACAAGATCTGCTACAGCTCTCTTTTCTTCTGGGGTTAGAGGTTTTGAATGAGAGTAGTCAAAACGCAGTCTGTCGTTTGCAACGAAGGAACCCTTCTGAGCAACCTCGTCACCGACTACGATTCTCAATGCTGCATCTAAAAGATGAGTTGCAGAGTGATGTCTTGCAATATCTGCACGGTTAACAGCATCTACAGATGCGGTTACTGCTGCATCTTTTACAAACTCACCGATATCTACACGACCTACATGGATAGTTGCCTTAGCAACATGTTTGGTGTCTTCAACGATGAAACGTGCATTCTGGCCAATGGTAATAATACCCTTATCACCTACCTGACCACCCATCTCACCGTAGAATGGAGTTTTATCTAAAACAATTACAGCATTCTCATCGGTGGAAACAGCATCAACCTCAACGCCATCCTTGAAAATATGAGTGATCTTGGCATCGCTGTTTAAGGTGTCATAACCTAAGAACTCAGTATTCTCAGTGATCTTAAGTTCCTTGTTGTAATCAATACCGAAGGTTGAAGCACTCTTGGCTCTAGCTTTCTGCTCTGCCATGCACTTATCAAATCCTTCCATATCAACACTGTAACCGCGGTCACGAACAACGTCTGCGGTCAAATCTGCTGGGAAGCCATATGTATCGTAAAGTTTGAAGGCAACCTCACCTGGAATTACCTTGCTGTCACCTAATTTTGAAACTTCATTTTCAAGCAGAGTTAAACCACGATCTAAAGTCTTTAAGAACTGCTCTTCTTCTTTCTTTAAGGTGCGTTCAATTAAATCTCTCTGCTCAACAAGCTCTGGATAGGCCTTGCCCATCAGCTCGCCAAGTTTACCAACCAGCTTGTAGAAGAATACGTCTTTAGCACCTAACAGACGGCCATGACGGACTGCACGGCGGATAATTCTGCGCAGTACGTATCCGCGACCTTCATTTGAAGGAAGAACGCCGTCGGCAATCAGGAATGAGCATGAACGGATATGATCTGAAATTACTCGTAATGACTTGCTCTTGAGATCAGTAATGCCAAGGATGCCTGCAGCTTCTTTCTCAAGGTTTACGAACAGATCAATATCATAGTTATTGTGTACACCCTGTAAAACAGCAGCAATACGCTCAAGACCTAAGCCGTTATCAATCATTGGCTTGCCAAGCTTTTCAAAAGTGCCGTCAATCTTACGGTTGTACTGCATGAACACGATGTTCCAGATTTCAATGAAGCGGTCACCATCTTCATCAGGAGATCCTGGAGGGCCACCCTGAACCTCTTCGCCGTGATCATAGAAAATCTCTGAGCATGGACCACAAGGACCTGTATCACCCATCTGCCAGAAGTTGTCTGATTCGTAACGGCCACCTTTGTTATCACCGATACGGACAATCTTTTCCTCAGGAAGACCTACAATCTTGTGCCAGATATCATATGCCTCATCATCTTCAGCATATACAGTTACCATTAAAGACTCTTTTGGAAGCTTGTAAACTTCAGTTAAGAGTTTCCATGCATAGGTAATGGCTTCTTTCTTGAAGTAGTCACCAAAACTGAAATTACCCAGCATTTCAAAGAATGTATGATGACGAGCGGTGTAACCTACATTATCAAGATCGTTCTGCTTACCACCGGCGCGTACACACTTCTGTGCGGTAGTTGCTCTTAAATATTCTCTCTTCTCTTTACCAAGATAGATGTCCTTGAACTGATTCATACCTGCATTGGTGAACAGCAGAGTTGAATCATTGTATGGAACTAAAGAACTTGAACGAACGATAGTGTGTCCGTTTTCTTCGAAAAATTTCAGATAAGCTTCGCGAATCTGATCAGTAGTCATATACATAATTTGGCAATCCTAGAAAGGTGATTTCAAACAGGCAGATTATACATTTTTTTACTGCATAAATCACACTGATGACCATTGGTAAGCAAAAAATCACCAATCCTTTTAATTATTAGTGTTTTTTTAAGCTCTCTTTGGTCAAAAAGCAGGTTTTAAGCTCTTTTATCAGGCAGCAAGTTTTATTTATCGTCTGCCTTTAACTTATTGAAAGCACTTATTCCAAGTACTTATTTAAATAGCTTGAGAATTTTTAAAGACTTTTCAACTTTCTGTTTGGTTTTATCTTTTAGTGGGATCTTATCCAAGATTGCCTCTGCTCCACCGCCTGTCACAAAATCTGAACCTAAAGGAATTGAACCAAGTACATATTTTCCATTGGTGATTTTAAGTTCTGTCTCATTAAGTCCTTGTGCGTTTTTAGTCATAAACACAGACAGGATCTTGCCATTGGAGTTTGTGGTTATTTTCAGCTTACCGTTTAGAGTATCAGGTATATTCTGATACTTGAAAGTCAAAGGACCTTCTGCCATGAAAACCACACTGTTTAAAGTGCTTTTGAAAATTTTTAGGGCAATTTTATTGGATATAGTAAATTCTGATTTCTTAATATCTGCACGATTTAAAGATGAAAAGATAAAGTCTGTATATGATGAGCCATCAGGAACTTCTGTGGCACCTGTTATTCTGTCAAGGTTTAAGGATGATAGTGAAGCATTGAGGTTAAGTGTTTCAAATATGCCCATGATATCTTTTCCTTTACCTTCAATACCAACTGCAAAATTATTTTGGCTGTCACATGGTGTCGACTTGTAGCTTGCTGTAAGACTCCCTATATCCCCCTGCTTTAGGCTTACATTTTCAAGAGTTACGGTACCACTGCCAATTGATTTGACGGGATAAACACCATCTGCAACAGCTTTAAGACGACCTTTGTGAATACTTGCAAGCTTTGGATTTATGTAATTATCAACAGCAGCCGTAAGTTCAGGCTTCATATCCATATTCATATGGACATCCAAATCAATATTCAGATTTCCATTGTTCTGTTTTTTATAGGCAGATGTGATCTTTGCTTTCAGATCAGCCTCAAATTTGAACACATTTACATGTGCGCTGATAAGTCCCTTACTCTCATCTGAATTGAGATCTTTTGGAAGATAATCTGTCGCACCAAGATTTTTTACAAGATCTGCAATATCAAGAGTGGCTTCAGCTCTTAAAAAGCCAATATCTGATTTAAAGTAAGTCTTACAACTTTTGATAAGTGGAGATGAGATTACAAGTATTCCTTCTCGAGAATATAGAGATTTTTTAGTACTTTGGTATTCAAAGTGAACATAGGCCTTTTCAGCGTTTGTTGAATTTACATAACCATCTAATTCACTTAATGTTTTTTCAATATAAAAACCTGTAAGCCATACAACCGCAAAATATATTCCACCTAAAATAAGGCCTATTGTAAGGATAAACTTTTTTATCATTGCTGTTCATCCTCAGTTCTATTCTTTTATGTACTGATAGTAAGGAGTTCCAAACTCAGTCTGATCATGGTTTTTCATCATGATCATGCATATTACGGGAATAAGCTCAGACAAAATGGCACACGTCTCTTTAACCTGCTCTCTATTGACATAGCTCCCACAAGTGGCACCACCGTGAATGAGTTGGTTTCGCAGTGTATAAATCCTGTCAAAAATAACAAACAGAATGGTCTGAATATCTTGATTTGCCAGAGCAATTTTTGACGATTTTATACTTTTTTCAAAACGTTCTTTCCAATCAGAATAACTAGAATCACCATTGTAATAAGCCCAAAACGGCTGATAGGTGTAAACATTATCAAGAAGATTTCTTACAGGACCTGAAAAAACATTCCAGATGAGAGAATACATTAAATTTTCTGTATCAAGCCTGCTTATATGATTTAAAAATTCACGGATACCATCTCTATCCCCATGTCGATCGCTTGCACCTCCAATGCTTCCATACAGACAGTTAAAGGATATCCAAAGTGAGATGAGTTTTAAATCAAGTTCATCCTTATCAAGTGCATCAGATTTTTTTAGCCAACTTAATGAACGATGAATACGAACTCTAAATGGTTCTTTGAATTTTTCCCTGTTATTCTTATACACTGAGTAAGCTTGTTCTATTGTAGTCATAACTCAACTCCTATATCTGTTTTTGTTTCATTATCATTCAACTTAAAAACAAATAGAAATATCAGTGCCACAAAATAAGCTTTTTTTTGAGTTTTTGAAAAATTTACTCAGAGTCTTCTGTTAAGAACTGTTTTAAGGCTTCAAGACAGAGAGAATTCGAAAAACCTCTCCTTGCAAGAGATGACAGGATCTTCTGACGATAAGAAAAATCAGAGCATTTTTCCCTGTCAGCTTTCTTTTCAAGATATCTACAGGCGACTTCTAAAAAATCACATTCATCTAGAAGTTCCCTGTAATACTCTGGTTTTACTCCCTTCTTGGAAAACTCTAGATATATTCTTGAAGGTCCATAGTAGAGATTTTTTAGATGGGTAAACAGCATCTCTGAATATCTTGATTCAGACTGCCATTTGTTTTCGATGCATTTTTTAACAGCACTTATTGCAGCATCTCTTTCATAGCGCAAAAGAAGTTTCTGCAAAAGCTCAAGTTTTGAGTATTCGCGCCTTGTTAAAAGACGCAGAGCTGCATCTAGTGCATGCGCTGCGTCACTGTCTTTTTTCTTTTTTACAAAAGGCATCAGCTGTTATAAATCATCAGGAATTGGAGTGATGAGATCTTCAGGATTTGCATCACCGCCAAGACTTGCCAGATCATTTGAAAGTTCTGATGGCATTTCATCACCAGCTCCAATATCGGCAGTAGCTTCGTAATCATTGTTTTCACGATAGTAATTGCGGATCTGAGCTTCAATTTCATCTGCAATCTGAGGATTCTCATCCAAGAACTTCATGGCGTTTACCTTGCCCTGACCAATCTTCTGACCATTATAGGCAAACCAGGCACCAGTTTTCTGGATCACCTTGGAATTTACACCTAAATCAATCAGTTCACCATTCTTAGCGATGCCATAATTGAACAGGATCTGGAAAGTAGCAGTCTTAAATGGTGGAGCCACCTTGTTTTTGACGACCTTTACTCTGGTTTCATTACCAATGATCTCTTCCTTATCCTTTAAGGCTGTAGCTTTTCTGATATCAAGTCGAACAGAAGCGTAGTACTTTAAGGCATTACCACCTGTAGTTGTTTCAGGGTTTCCAAACATTACGCCTATTTTCATACGTAACTGATTGATGAATACAACCATGCAGTTGGCCTGCTTGACGATACCTGTCAGTTTTCTTAAAGCCTGAGACATCAGACGAGCCTGTAAACCAACGTGGTTATCTCCCATGTCACCTTCAATTTCAGCCTTTGGAACTAAGGCTGCCACAGAGTCGATAATAACTACGTCAATACCGCCTGAACGAACCAGAGTTTCACAGATCTCAAGAGCCTGTTCACCAGTATCTGGCTGGGAGATGAAAACGTCCTCAATTTTTACACCGAGTTTTCTGGCATAAAGAGGATCCAAAGCATGTTCCGCATCAATGAACGCACATACTTTACCTTTCTTCTGGGCCTGAGCAATCAGCTCTAATGTCAGAGTTGTCTTACCTGATGATTCTGGACCATAGATTTCTACAATTCGACCCATTGGTAGACCACCAATACCAAGAGCGATATCCAAGGAAAGAGAACCTGTTGGAATAGCTTCGATATCAGCCATTTCACTCTGGCCAAAGCGCATAATGGCTCCCTTACCAAACTGGCGCTCAATCTGCTCCATAGCAGCTTCTAGGGCTTTTAACTTCTTTGGATCTTTAGTAATGTTGGCTACCAGTTTATTTGATGGAGCCTTTTCAGTAGTTTTTGCTGCGGCCATAATTCTATCTCCGGTTAATTTCTATTGGTTATATTATTATCTTACTTGTATTATGTCAATATAATTTTTTTATTGATTATTTAATTATTGAAACAAAACAAACAATAATATTACCGTTATTATTCTGCAAAAATTTCAATCATTATTCGTCTATAATACATGACTATAAAATAATTTTCTGCCGTACAAAGCAGTTTTAGCAATCTAATTTGGAACAAAAAAAAATGCAGCCTGACTTAAAAAACGCCACACCGATGATGCGTCAGTATCTTGAAATTAAAAAAGATTATCCTGACACCTTGGTTCTTTACCGTTTAGGCGACTTTTACGAACTCTTTTACGATGATGCCAAAAAGATCGCAAGACTGCTTGATCTGACTCTGACAAGACGAGGAACAAATAACGGGGATCCTATTCCAATGGCAGGCGTTCCTTTCCATGCTGTAGACAACTACATAGCAAAACTCATCAAAATGGGAGAAAGCTGTGTGATCTGCGAGCAGCATGGAACTCCTGGTGCACAGAAGACCATGATTAGAAAAGTGTCAAAAATCATTACACCAGGAACTGCAACAGATGAAGGAATCGCCCCAGAAAAGAATGACAACCTTATTGCATCTGTATTCAAAGGCAAACACTATTACGGTTTTTCCTACTTATCATTAGGGTCAGGGCTTTTTAAAACTTCAATCTGCCCAGATGCAAACACATTAAAACTTTACCTAGAAAAGGTATCTCCAATAGAAGTTGTCTATGAAGAAGGTTTTAAGGAAATGAGTATCTTAAGTGATATTTCATCAAAAAAAGCCCTAGCTCCATGGAACTTTGCCTTTGAGAGCAATTACAAACTTTTATGCTCTCAGTTTGGAACACAGAGTCTTTTTGGATTTGACATAGAAAATCTTGAAGAAGGGATCTGCGCCTCAGGAGCTCTTTTGTCCTATGTAAAAACCACACAGAACGTGCCTTTAGAACACATCCGCTCAATAAGCAGAGATGACTGTTCTGAATATGTGATTTTAGACAGATGTGCTCAGAAAAACCTAGAACTTTTATCAAATCTTAAAGGAGAAAGTACAGGATCTCTGCTCTCAGTGCTTGATAATACAAATACTCCTATGGGGCAGCGTCTTTTAAGACACATGATAGTAGAGCCTCTTAGAGACAATAATGAGGTAGAAAAAAGACTTAATGTAGTTGAAGCCCTGATAAGGAATCAGAACTGCTCTTGTACACATTTCCTAGATGAAATAGGAGATCTAGAAAGAATCACCGCTCGAATAGGACTTTCATCTTCAAAACCAAAAGATCTGATGGTTCTAAGAGAGTCTTTAAAGATTATTCCAGATATTAAGAAGGCTCTTAAAGAAAGTGCTGATCCTGTTCTTGATGAGTTATCTGAATCTATTGATGAACTTGCTGATATAAGGGAGCTTTTAATTAACTCCATCATGGATCTTCCTTCTACTTTCCTAAGAGATGGCGGTGTAATAGCAAAAGGATACAGCAGTCAGCTTGATGATCTAAGAGATCTGATGGACGGTTCTGAAGACTTACTTGCCAAAATTGAAGCAGAAGAAAAAGAGAAAACCGGAATTTCTACTTTGAAGGTAGACTTCAACAATGTTCACGGTTACTACATAGAAGTATCAAAGGCGCAGCAGGACAAAGTTCCTGAAAACTACATCAGAAGACAGACATTAAAAAATGCTGAAAGATATATTACTCCAGAATTGAAACAGCTTGAGGAAAAAGCTCTAAATGCAAGAGATCTCGCACTTGAGCTTGAAAGCAGACTGTTCATGGAAATAATAGCCAAACTGCAGGAGAAAATAACTGAACTTACCACGATCTCCCGTCAGATAGCACTTTTTGATGTTTTAAATGGTTTTGCAGAAATTGCCTACCAGAGAAATTATGTAAAACCAGTTCTGTCATTACAGCATGAGCTTAAAATCGAAGACGGCAGACATCCTGTAGTTGAAACACTGTCTGACAAAACCTTTGTTGCCAACAGTGTTGATTTAAGTGACAAGCATATGCTGGTAATAACAGGACCAAACATGGGTGGTAAATCCACCTTTATGAGACAGAATGCCTTAATTGCAATTATGGCTAGAATAGGAAGTTATGTTCCTGCCAAAAGTGCTGTAATTGGCAGTATCGATCGAATTTTCACAAGAATAGGTGCATCTGATGACCTATCCTCTGGCCGCTCAACCTTCATGGTTGAAATGGAAGAGGCATCATCTATCATAAACAACGCAACCGTAAATTCTCTTGTTTTAATGGATGAAATCGGCCGAGGAACAAGTACCACAGAAGGATGTGCTTTAGCGCTTGCAATAGCAAGATACATGTGTGAAACAGTAAACTGCTTTACCTTATTTGCCACACACTACCCACAGATAGCTGAGTTGTCAGAGACTTTTGACACTGTTGAAAACATCTGCTTTAAGGCAGAGGAATTCAACGGTGATATCATTTTCCTCTACCACGCCTGCAGTGGATCATTAAACTATTCTTACGCGGTTGAAGTTGGAAAGCTGGCAGGTCTCCCCCTTGAAATCATAAGCAGAGCTAAAACATACATCAAAGCATTTGCAAACACATCATCTAATGAAAAGAAAGGTGCTGATGCAGAAGTAACAGAAGAACTTGCTGCAAAAGAAGAACCATTGATAACAAATCAGGAAATGGAGATCCTAAGTAAACTGAAAGAACTTAAAATTGATGAGATGACACCTATTGAGGCTTTAAATTATCTGTACGCTCTCAAAAAGGAACTGTAACAAGTTTAACGTTAAGGGCCACAAATGTGGCCCTTTTGCTTATTTATCAGACTGTTTTCTACCTTCTACTCCCATGGTAGACTTATCAATTCCATAGCTTTCGAAAGTACGTCTCAAGCTCTTTAGAACTTCTGCCTGAATCTGTCTTACCCTCTCTCTTGTAAGACCAATCTTTTCACCTACCTGTTCTAAGGTCAGAACTTCCTCATCATTGAGGCCGAAACGGTACAGAACCACCATCTGCTGCTTCTGAGGCAGAGCGTTAAACCAGTTTCTGACAATAGCAACAACTTCTCGCTTGTCTACATGTTCAAAAGGTGTTTCTGTTCTTGTATCAGGAACCACGTCAAGAATACTTACATCCTTGTCGTCGCTTTGGCTCTTTACATTCAGATCAAGAGGAGATGAACCATCAAGCAGAGCTAAAAGCTTATCAACCTCTTCTTGGGTTTTACCGACTTCCTTTGCAATTTCGGCAGTAGATACAGTATTGAGCATGTTCTGCTCCTGCAATGCCCGCTTTGCCTTCAGAACAATATTGATCTCTTTGATAATATGAACTGGAAGACGTACGAGTCTTGACTGGCACATGATTGCCTGCTCGATACTCTGTCTTATCCACCAAGTAGCATAAGTTGAAAATCTAAAGCCCTTATCAGGTTCATATTTCTGGACAGCATGTATAAGACCAAGATTACCCTCTTCTATGAGATCTAAAAGAGGAATACCACGTGCACGGTAATTCTTGGCTATTTTCACAACAAGACGCAGGTTGGAGGTGATCATCAGATCGATTGCAGACTTATCTCCTGCTCTGGCCTTCTTGCCTATCACATTTTCCTGCTCTGATGACAGTAAAGGATACTGTCTTATGCAGGAAAAATAATTTGACAGAAGATCACCGTTGCCAGAACCTCCTGAAGATTTCTTTTTTGATTTTGTACTGGCAGATATATCCGACACAGCCTGTTGAAATTTCTGCTCGGTCATATCTTCAGCCATATTGCTGTCTTCCATATGTTTATCCACATTCATTTCAGGTTTGTGTTCACCCGATAATTATCGAACTAAATTATAAATTTTATATCATACCCAAGATCTTAGTAACCATTTGAAAATCAAGGGTATTTATTAAATTA
>JBJEWY010000054.1:0-9463 GCA_051885305.1 Succinivibrio sp.
GAGCAGATTAAGACACGTGATTATGGCAATATCTTACCTCAAAAAGAACTTATAAAAATTGCTGCTGTATTTAATGCAAATTCAAAAATCCGAGCTATTACAGAATATCAGCAGGCGTAAAATTAGCCTTGTAAATTGAGATAATGCCATGTCTTAGTCCTTCCACATATAAGAAATGGAAACTGCTAGCTTTATTTGGTTAAAGTTAGACATCAGTTTCTACTTGCGATTATCAACAGTAGGATCATTGATTATGAACTGATAACACAAGTTCTTGTACATAAAAAAGACAACTAGTATCAGAAATCAGCAAAGCATATGAATTACAAAAGATAAAATTTTCTTGACACAAAGTTTTTTCATCTAAAAAACAGCAGCTAATTATCACCATTTTTGGGCACTTAACTTTTATTCTTAAAATTTCTGCACCTCTTTAGGCACAAGAGATTTAGACTTATTAAACTTGGTTTAATAATAGTGTTTAATATCATTTTCATTTTTTTCTTTTAAAACAGAATGTTATATGTTTTTTAACAAAACAGTATTTTCTATTCTGAAATGTCACTTTAAAAAAAATCTGCCTGTCTATATAATCAACAGGCTTTTTGAGGTTGCCACACCCACCGGCAACAATAAGACATACCATGTCTACTTATATTTCAGGAGTATTTAATGAAAGAGCAATGGCGCGGTTTTACCGGTAAACACTGGACTGACGACGTAAATGTTCGTGACTTTATTCAGCACAATTACACCCCTTATGATGGCGACGAATCATTCCTCGCTGGTCCTACTGAAGCTACAGATAAACTCTGGGGCAAACTTCAGGAGCTTCAGCATCAGGAACGCGCAAAAGGCGGTGTTCTCGATATGGAAACAGAGATTGTTTCTGGTATCACAGCTTATGGTCCAGGTTATATCAGCGATGAGCTCAAGGATCTTGAAAAGGTAGTAGGTCTTCAGACTGACAAGCCTTTAAAGCGTGCATTCATGCCATACGGCGGTATCAAGATGGCTCAGGAAGCCTGCACCACCTATGGTTATACTCCAAATCCTAAGTTTGATCAGATCTTCAACGAGTACCACAAGACTCACAACCAGGGCGTTTTCGATGCTTATACCCCTGAGATGAGACTTGCACGTAAGAACAAGATCATCACTGGTCTTCCAGATACCTACGGCCGTGGCCGTATCGTGGGTGACTACCGTCGTGTAGCTCTTTACGGTATCGACTTCTTAATTGCCAAGAAGAAAGAAGACTTAGCTAATACCGGTTGCGGCACCATGACTGACGACGTAATCCGTCAGCGTGAAGAATTAGCAGATCAGATCAAGGCATTAGCTGCAATGAAGGAAATGGCCAAGGCATACGGCTTTGACATTTCACAGCCAGCTAACAACGCTCGTGAAGCTGTACAGTGGCTCTACTTCGGCTACTTAGCTGCTATCAAGACTCAGAATGGCGCTGCCATGTCTGTAGGTCGTGTATCAACCTTCCTTGATATTTATATCGCTCGTGACCTTAAAGAAGGTACCTTAACTGAATCTGAGGCTCAGGAGCTTATCGATCATTTAGTTATGAAGTTACGTATGGTTAAATTCGCACGTATTCCTTCATACAACCAGTTATTCTCAGGCGATCCAGTATGGGCAACTCTGGAAGTTGGTGGCTTTGGCTTAAACGGCAAGCACATGGTTACCAAGAACGACTTCCGTTTCCTCCATACCTTAGAGAACATGGGCCCATCACCAGAGCCTAACTTAACTGTTCTTTATACATCACTTCTTCCAGAAAACTTCAAGAAGTACGCTTCTAAGATTTCTGTAACCACTTCATCAATTCAGTACGAGAACGACGACGTAATGCGTATTGAGTGGGGTGATGACTACTCAATCTGCTGCTGCGTATCAGCAACTCAGACTGGTAAAGAGATGCAGTTCTTCGGTGCCCGTGCAAACCTTGCCAAGGCTCTTCTGTACGCAATGAACGGTGGTATCGACGTTAAGACCCGTATGCAGGTTGGTCCTAAGTTACCAAAGATCACTTCAGAAGTTTTATCTTACGACGAGGTTATGGCTAACTATGACATCGTATTAGAGTGGCTTGCTGATCTTTACGTTAACGTATTGAACCTCATCCAGTACATGCACGACAAGTACTTCTATGAGGCCGCTGAAATGGCTCTTATCGATACTGATGTACGTCGTACCTTTGCAACTGGTATTGCCGGCTTCTCACACGTTGTTGACTCATTATCAGCAATCAAGTACGCCAAGGTTAAGCCAGTACGTGATGAGGATGGCATTGCTATCGACTTCGAAATCGAAGGTGATTTCCCACGTTACGGTAATGATGATGATCGTGCTGATGATATCGCTGTATGGTTACTCAAGACATTCTTAACCAAGTTAAAGAAGCGTCACACCTACAGAAATTCAGAGGCTACCACCTCAATTCTTACCATTACTTCAAACGTTGTTTATGGTAAGGCTACAGGTGCTCTTCCTGATGGCAGAAAGGCTGGCGAACCATTATCACCAGGTGCTAACCCATCATACGGTGCTGAGAAGTCAGGTCTGTTAGCTTCATTAAACTCTGTAGCTAAGCTTCCTTACGAGTATGCTCTTGACGGTATTTCAAACACTCAGACCATCAGCCCAGATGCTTTAGGTCACTCACTTGATGAGCGTGTTTCAAATCTCGTAAACGTACTTGATGGTTACTTCACTCAGGGTGCACACCACCTGAATGTTAACGTATTCGGTACCGAGAAGCTTATCGACGCTATGGAACACCCAGAGAAGCCAGAGTACGCAAACTTCACTATCCGCGTATCTGGTTACGCTGTGAAGTTCATTGACTTAACCCGTGAGCAGCAGCTTGACGTTATCTCAAGAACTTGCCACAAGGCTATGTAATAAATTCCATAGAAGAAAATTAAGGGGCTTAGGCCCCTTTTTTTTACAGGAGACACCATGCAGGGATACATTCATTCCTTTGAAACATTCGGTTCTGTTGACGGACCTGGCGTACGTTTTCTTATCTTTATGCAGGGATGCCCATTAAGATGTAAATACTGCCACAATCCTGATACCTGGAAAATGAACACAGGGGACTGTTATGATGTGGAGACAGTAGCTACAAAAGCTTTAAGATACCGTAACTACTGGGGCGATAAAGGCGGCGTTACCGTATCAGGTGGAGAGGCCTTATCTCAGATCCAGTTTGTAACTGCACTTTTTAAGCGATTAAAAGAAGAAAATGTTCATACCTGTCTTGATACCTCAGCAGGACCTTTCAGTGATGATGAAGAATACAAATCTCTGTTTGATGAGCTTTTAAAATATACTGATCTTGTGCTGCTTGATCTCAAGCACTCAGATCCAAAGAAACACAAAGAACTTACCGGTATCACCAATGACAATGTCTTAGCCTGCGCAAGATATCTTGATGAAAAGAAGATCCCAGTGTGGATCCGTCATGTACTGGTTCCTGGTTATACTGACAGTGAAGAGCAGCTTTCAAATCTTAAAAAATTCATTGATACACTGTCCAATGTTGAGAAAGTTGAGGTACTGCCTTATCACACACTAGGAATTCATAAATATGAATCACTGAATATAGATTACCCTTTGAAGGATGTTCAAGAACCAAGTCAGGAAATGCTTGATAAGGCAAGAAAGATCCTTACAGGTAAATAGTGCTTAAACTTAAACAGGAGATAAGTGTATGGAAATTCAGGATGTTATACCGCTTTTATTCGCGCTTGGCGTTTATTTCCTGTACATAAAACCTGTTACTGGTTTCAACAGGTATGTAAAAGGGCTGCTGCTTCTTGTTGTAGCACTAAGTACGTTTTTCTCCTATCTTTATTCCATTTTTAAACTAACCCCTGCAGAACTTGGTTTTTCAAGGTTCGGTTCTGTGGCCTTAGAGGATGTATTCTATACCTACAATTTTATATGTGCCTTTACTGTAGGTAGAACTATTTTATATCTGATCTTAAAAAGATACTCTGCACTTTTTGAAAAATATCTTTCTGGAAGAAATACCTTTACCGCATGTCTTATTCTTGGTTTCAGTCTGTTTCTGTCAACAGCTGGTTGCATAGGTGGCATGGCTGAACCTGAAGTTGTTGAATACACAATAAAAACAGACAGACTCCCAGAAGATACAAAGGAACTTATCATCATTCATTTAAGTGATCTTCATATAAATGCCACCACACCTAGAAACGAAGTTGATGAGATCGTTACAAGAGTCAACAGTCTTAATCCTGATTTAATCGCCATAACAGGTGATTTTGCTGACGGTAAAGTAGAAAGCGTAGAAACAGTTGTTTCTAGTCTGTTCTCCCTTAAATCAAAGTATGGTGTATATGCTGTATCAGGTAATCATGAACTTTACTGGGGATATCATGAATGGCTTTCCTTTCTTGAGAAAGGAGGCATTAGTTTTCTTGAGAACAGATCTGTAATCATCAGCGATGAAAAAGGGGATAGACTGATCAATCTCTGCGGTATCACCGATAAAAAATCAGAAAAATACGATATCGAACCACCAGATGTTGAAAAGGCACTAAAAGATACGGACAGCTCTCTTCCTGTTATTGCTCTGTCACACAGACCTAAATATGGGCTTGAATTTAAAAATCATGCTGAAGTGACTCTTTCAGGACATACACATGGCGGAATGATGCCTGGTATTGACCTTATAGTTTCTATCTTCAATGGTGGCATGGTACATGATATTTATGAAGCAGGAAACAGCAGAATTATTGTTTCCAGAGGTACCGGCATTAACATGGCGGGACCTGTCAGAATTCTAAACAAACCTCAGATTGCAGTAGTGAGAGTGTCTAACACCAAATACTAATAACACTTCAAAAAAAACAAAAAGACAGAACAGAGCATATTTACGAGCTGTTCTGTCTTTTTTCTACACAAAATCAAAATCTCTTAAGAGATGATTAGGTGCTAGGGCAGATCATCATCACAACAGATCTACTCTTTACCTTAAGTCTGTCTCCAGGTCTGAAGTGACGAGACATGTAGAATGAGGTTACATCTTCACCAGGACCTAAAGCTGTATTTATGAACTGATACCAGATCTTCTCAAGATGACCTGGAACACATGGAATTTCAATCACCAGATCTTTCCAATAGGCGTTCACAAAAATATAGGCGTAAACTTCCTGCTTTTTATAGAAATACAAAAAGCCGATTGAGTGGGACATATCAGACCAATCAGGCTGGAATGGCTTGGTTCCGTGCCACTGAACATTAGCATTTCTTAAAGTGTTATCAAGCTTGTTGTGAGGAACTTCATTGTGATGCTTGATGTGTCCAAGTCTGACAAGATTGATTAAGGTCTTAGTGAACAAGAACATCTCTTTTTGAGTGTCATTCAAATTCCAGTTAAGATAGCTTAGTTCATTATCCTGACAGTAGGCGTTGTTGTTTCCTTTCTGGGTACGTAAAACCTCATCACCCATGCAAAGCATCGGAGTACCGAGCGAGAGCATGGTAATTGCCATGAAGTTTTTTGCCTGACGAAGTCTTAAAGCATTAAGAGTTTTATCTTCACAAGGACCTTCAAAGCCATAGTTTGCAGAGTAGTTGTTATTGTTACCGTCACAGTTGTG
Organism: Succinivibrio sp.; assembly: GCA_051885305.1. Classification (GTDB taxonomy): domain Bacteria; phylum Pseudomonadota; class Gammaproteobacteria; order Enterobacterales; family Succinivibrionaceae; genus Succinivibrio. Next base: position 5,646 of record JBJEWY010000054.1, read on the forward strand.
CTCTCCGTTATCCTTGTTATGCTTCTGGGCGTAACTTACCAGATCATAGAGAGTAAAACCGTCATGACAGGTTACAAAGTTAACTGATTTTTGTGGATCAACAGTATGCTCATTGTAGATGTCAGGGGAGCCTAAAAGTCTTAAAACAAACTTTTTGACCATACCGCCATCACCGCGCATGAAGCTTCTGACATCATCACGGAACTGTCCGTTCCACTCACGCCATTTAGAGCCTGAAATAGCTCCTAACTGATAAAGTCCACCAGCATCCCATGGCTCAGCAATAATCTTGGCCTCACTTAGAAGAGAGTGGGCATCAATTGACAGTAATGTTGAGTTGTCATTCATTGGTGCGCCTTGCTTGTCACGGTTTAGAATAGATGCCAGATCAAATCTGAAACCGTCAACATGCATCTCCTGATGCCAGAAGATAAGAGAATCTAAAATAAGATTTCTTACAACCGGCTGGTTGGCGTTAAAGGAGTTGCCGCATCCAGAGAAGTTCTGATGATAACCGTTGTTGATAATGTAGTAACCGTTTTTATCAAGTCCCTTAAAACAGTAGGTTGGACCGTTATCATCACCTTCTGAGGTATGGTTGTATACAACATCCAGAATAACTTCAATGCCGTGCTTGTGCAGGGCTTTTACCATATCACGGAATTCATTGAGTGGTCCTGTAATGGATTTGTCTGAACTGTAACTCTCCTGAGGGGCAAAGAAAGCCATAGGGGAGTATCCCCAGTAGTTCTTCATGTTAGGACGGGCATCGTTCTCATCAAACTGGAAAATAGGCATCAGTTCAACAGCTGTGATACCAAGCTCCACAAGATAAGGGATCTTTTCTATAAGACCTTTGTAGGTTCCTCGTACTGATTTATCAAGACCTGATGATTTATCAGCGGTAAATCCCTTTACATGCATCTCATAGATAATGGTGTTCTCAAGAGAGTGATGAGGGAACGTATCGATACCCCAGTCATATTCGTCAGTATCAATTACAGCACTCTTAAGACAGGTTCTGAAATTCTCTCTTTCATCATCAAGCTGGAATCTGCTGTAATGTTCAGGGAACAGAACACGTCTGCCATAAGGATCGATTAAAACCTTACCGACATCAACTGACGGATTATCATTTTTGTCAGAATATACTGACTTGGTTACACGATAGGCATAAATCTGTCCTGGCTTGATATCTCTTACTTTTACATGCCAGTAGTAGGTTGATTTGAAAACATTTGATGTTAAATGAATAATTGCAGGTGAATCATCGTTCACATCATCAAACAGCAGAAGTTCCAACTCTGCTGCATCTGGGCACCACAGTGCAAAATTAACACCGTCTTTTTCAGGTGTTGCACCAAGCTGTCTGCAGTGACCTACGGAAATTACAAACTGTTTATTATTCACGAAGAGTTCCTTATTTCGTTATCATATGGTCTTTTTTAGAGCGATTGCTCCATCAGACCTTTTTTGTGCTATTTTGACATAAGATATTTTCAATATTAAGGAATTGAAACTTTATGTTAGATATAAGCAAATATGCTGTTGGCCGCATCAATGCCACTCCATTAGATATTAACGGTAATGTCGAAAAAATCCTAAAAGTTTCTGCAAATGCTTTGAACAAGGGCTACAAATTTATTGCTTTCCCTGAACTTAGTTTAACAGCATATAACTGCGGTGATCTATTCATGCACCCAGAACTTACAAAAGCCGCATCACAGGCACTGTTAAAGCTCAAATATGAACTTTGCGAAGGCATAACCATCGGTGTTGGTCTGCCACTTAAAAGCGATTCCGGTGATGTCTACGATGCCTACATTATAGTTAAAAAGGGGACTATTGTAAGCGTAAGCGTAGTATCTACATTCTACAATGCCCGTGACTCACGTGTAAGAAGCTTCTACACAAGACAGATAGGTGATTTATCCTTTACTATCGGTACCTCAAAAGTTGAGGTCACATCTGAATTTAAAATTGATAATGACAAAGTAGGCATCGTCTTTAATGAAGGCTCTCTGACTTCGCTTACTGAGAAAGCCGATGTTTTAGTGTTCCCTGAGGCATGTCGTTATGAACTAGGTTCAGAGACCGCCCGTGAAGATCTATTAGTATCAATTTCAGCAGATTATGACTGTCTTGTTCTTTCAACCAACCTTATCGGCTGTGATGGTGGCTCAGATATTTTTGACGGTCAGGCTTTAATTGCAAGCAAGGGCAAACTGTTATCAAGAGCTCAGTATCTTCCATTTAAAGAATATGATTTCTTAGGTTCAGGAGATGGTATCGCACCAGTGTTAAATGAATATGACACTATTGTAAGAGCTGTCTCATTAGGTCTTTTTGACTGGATGAAAAAGACTCACGCTCACGGCTTTGCCTTATCCTTATCAGGCGGTGCTGATTCTGGCTTATGCGCTACCTGTGTATGCTATGGACAGATAGCTGCGCTGCATGAGCTTGGATACGATGAGTATAAGAAGATCATGAATTCATTGAAATTTGAAGTACCAGAATTTACAGGTGACGAAGAGAGTTTCATCAAAGAGAAGATGATGCCTCAGGTGCTGACAACTGTATATCAGGGTTCAGCAGTTTCAGGCTCTGTTACAAGAACAGCTGCCTTAAAACTGGCAGAAAATCTCGGAGCCAAGCACTTTGAGTGGTCTATTGCCAAGCTTGTTGAGGATTACACCTCAATTATCAACAGCACCACCCCAGATGATCCTTTAAACTGGGAGCGAGATGATCTTACATTACAGAATATTCAGGCACGCTCAAGAGGACCTGGTATCTGGATGATTGCAAACAGATACAACAAGCTGCTGATCACAACCTGTAATGCATCAGAGGATGCTGTAGGCTACTGTACCATGGATGGTGACACCTGCGGTGGTGTAGCTCCAATTGGAGACATCTCAAAGAGCCGTATTCTCAAGATCAATCAGCATATCGCTGACAATGGTGTTGAAATTGAAACAGACGGATTAAAACTCAACGCTCCAAACATGTCATACATATCTGCTCAGGCTCCAACAGCAGAGCTTCGTCCAGGTCAGACAGACGAGCGTGATCTGATGCCATATGTAATTCTAGACAGAATCCATGTGCTGCACCAGGATGAGTTTTTAACTCCATCTGCAATTCTAGATGAGATAGCAGGGGAATTTACTCAGTTTTCAAAAGATGATCTGAAAACCTTTGTAAAGCGCTATTTCACAAGATTTGCTCAGAATCAGTGGAAGAGAGAACGTGGTGCAACAACATTCCACATTGAAAAGACTGATCTAAACGCAAAGAACGGTTTTGTATTCCCATTATTGAATGATGGCTTCCGTTCAATTCTTCAGGATCTCTAATATAGAGACATATTCCCCATGGCTTATGCCAAGGGGATTTATGCTCACTTTTTGTTAAAAAAGAGGCAACGTTAATTGTTGTCTCATTGAAGCATTCGCATCACTCAAATTTTTGTCCTTTCGTTTTTCTGTCAATGGCACTAATTAAAAAAACAATAATCATATTGAACAGTGCGTTTCTCATACCGTTACAGAAGTTCCATTGATCTTCATTGAATCCTTTTAGTTATCAGCTCTGTTTTAACCTTTGCAAGAAAACTAAAGAGGAGACTGTCTCTCATCAACGCTTAATTTTTATCCATTTACACCTACATTGTTTCTATTCTCCACTATTCGTTTACAATAAGGTCATGACAGGAGATTTAAGATGAAAACCATAGGCAACTCAGCTTCATTTAGAGATTTTTATGATGAAGACAGGATCTATATAGATAAAACTGAGACTATCTATAATCT
>JBJEWY010000055.1:0-9461 GCA_051885305.1 Succinivibrio sp.
TAGAGCTATCGAACAGGAAGCCCCTACCTCTACAGGTAGGGGAGGATGTCACTCTTAATTTTTTTTATGCATTGTCTAAATGCACTGATATTGAGTCTGCACTAAAATTTACCACAATAAATATTTTGCATATTTTCTTGAAAATCAGTTAGTTGAATTTAAGAATTGATTCATTTAACTAAATTTATTTACTTTACTGAAATTTACTGCACCAAGTTCGCTCTTTTTACTAACAACGTGCACAGGTTGTGATAAGATTTAGCGTTAACAAGGCATATTGATAGCCATTTTTATTTATTTTATACAGCACCAAGGAGCTGTTATGTGTTCCATATTCGGTATTTTTGATATTAAAGAGCATCCAGAAACACTGCGCCAGGTTGCACTTGAAAACTCAAGACTTCAGCTGCATCGCGGTCCAGACTGGGAAGGCATCTATCAGGGCGATCACGCAATCATTGTTCATGAACGTTTATCTATTGTTGATCCTCAGAATGGTGCTCAGCCTTTATATAACGAAAATAAAACTCATGTTCTGGCTGTCAACGGCGAAATCTACAATCATAAGCAGTTAAAGCAGGAGCTTACTGTAGATTACAAGTTCAAAACAGGCTCTGACTGTGAGGTTATTCTCCCACTCTACGAAGAATTCAAGCGCACCGGCAAAAATTTTGTTGATCGCTTAGTTGGTGACTTTGCATTCGTGATCTATGATGCTGAGGACAACACCATTTTCGCAGCCCGTGATCACATGGGTATCAACCCAATGTATGTTGGTACTGATCATGAAGGCCGTTTCCTTATTGCATCTGAGATGAAAGCTTTAGTCAACATCTGTGATACAGTAAAGGAATTCCCTCCAAGACACTACATCTACACCAAAGACGGCGATTACGAGTTCCACCGTTACTACAGCCGCGACTGGTTCGAGTACGACAATGTCAAAAACGACAAGGCAGATGTGCAGTCACTAAAAGACGGTCTTATGGACGCTGTCCGCCGTCAGCTGATGTGTGACGTTCCATACGGTGTACTGCTCTCTGGCGGTCTTGATTCATCTGTTATCTCTGCTATTGCCAAGTACTATTCTGAAAAGCGTGTTGAAGATGACGGCAAGTCAGAGGCATGGTTCCCTCGTCTTCACTCATTTGCAATCGGTCTTGAAGGTGCACCTGATCTTAAGAAGGCACGTGTTGTTGCTGATTATCTTGGTACTGTTCATCACGAGATCCACTACACCATCCAGGAAGGTATCGATGCTTTACGTGATGTTATCTACCACATCGAAACATACGATGTAACCACAATCCGTGCATCAACTCCTATGTACCTGATGGCCCGCTATATCAAAGCCATGGGAATTAAGATGGTATTATCAGGTGAAGGCTCCGATGAGATCTTTGGTGGTTACCTCTACTTCCACAAGGCACCTGATTCAAAGGAGATGCATGAGGAATTAGTACGTAAACTTGATCAGCTCCACCTCTATGACTGCCTGAGAGCAAACAAGTCACTGATGGCATGGGGTGTTGAAGGTCGTGTTCCATTCCTTGACAAGAAGTTCTTGGATATTGCTATGCACTTCAATCCAGAAGGAAAGATGTGCCCAGGTAAAGTAATCGAGAAGAAACCTTTACGTGAGGCTTTTGAAGGCATGCTCCCAGAGGATGTGCTCTGGCGTCAGAAGGAGCAGTTCTCTGACGGTGTTGGTTATTCATGGATTGATGCTCTGCGTGATTATGCAGAACAGCAAGTATCTGATCGCAAGTTTGCTGAGCGTGAGACCCGCTTCCCAGTAAATACTCCAATGACCAAGGAAGCTTATCTCTACCGTGAAATCTTTGAGGATCTCTTCAAGCTACCATCAGCTGTAAAGACTGTTCCTTACGGTAAATCAGTTGCATGCTCTACCCCAACTGCTATTGCATGGGATAAGAAGTTTGCTGAAATGAACGATCCATCAGGCCGTGCCGTAACAGACGTTCATGATGATGCCTATGAAATGGGCCACAAGATGTAAAGAATAACTCTTTGTTTGTAAGGCGCCTTCTGCTTTAGCACGGCGCCTTTCTTTTATTCTGAGGCAAGCTTTTTTAAGGCATCGCCAGCTACTCTGTAGGTTGTCCACTCATCCATCTTCTTAGCACCTTTTGACAGGTAAAAGTCAATTGATGGCTTATTCCAGTCAAGACACCACCACTCAAGGCGGCCACAGCCACGCTCTATAGTTATTCTTGCCAGTTCCTTTAAAATTGCAGAACCAATTCCTTGGCCTCTGAATTCCTTTTTTACATAAAGATCTTCAAGGTAAATTCCGCTTCTACCCAAAAAGGTTGAGAAGTTATGGAAAAATAGAGCAAAGCCAGCAATCTCGTTACCTACAACGGCAAAAATTACTTCAGCTTTCTTTCTGTCAAAAAGCCATAATTCAAGAGTTTTCTCATCAGCAACGACCTCGTTTTCCAATTTTTCATAGGAGGCTAGCTCTTTTATGAACTGCAAAATCAAAGGTACATCTTCACGAGTTGCAAACCTGAACTCTACATTCATTTTTCAATCCTTTTTATGATTATCTAACATGCTGATATAATATGACATTATTTGCAGACTGGTTGATTTTATGGAAGAAAAAGGACTTACAAGGATCCCCTATTACAGCGAATTACATGTCTTTGATCGTGATAACGTCAATAATGACATCCTCTCGCTAGTGCTGTCAGTAATGCTTTACTGGCACAGCCGTGACCGCTATCACCGCTTTAACGCAAGAGAGCATTTAAGACTTCTTTCAAGAAATCTAAGACGTCCCGATGAGAAAGTTTTAGAGTGCCTTGAGTATGCAGCTGAAATTGGAATTTTAAATCACGAAAAAGAGTGTTTTACCACTCAAAGTGAGAACCCAGATAAAAGAGAAAAGATAAATGACTTTTACTCTCTTAATTTTCATAATCTGCATGAACAGCTAAAGGCAAAGGGTATCTGTATTCCTGTAAAGATTCTGCGCCTTGCAAGTGATGACTATTTTGATCTTTACGCCTACCTATCACCTAAGAGAATGCCTCTTGTGCAGGGACTTGTAGGTCAGGTAAAAGGTGAAGAGTATGAGATGGGCGCATTAAATGCCTGCAAAATCATCTGTGGCATATGTGAAGACAGTGAATTTGAGGATTTCTCATACAAAGCTCTGGCACCTGGCTGGCGAATGCTCGCGCAGCCACCTGCAAGTGCTGAAGATGTAGTGGAGCGCTATTTAAGAGAAGGAGAGCGATCTGTAGATGTTGATCTGATGGATGGCTCGTTTTTTATGCCGGATGGCAATTATTTTGGAACTGAAATTCATAAGATCTGGCACAGTGGCAAAAAAACTGAACCGAGAATTCTTGCTGCAGCCTTATACCTTGGATTTACAGCAGTATCAAAAGATGTATCCTTCTATTCAGATCTTAATTTAGCAAAATTAAAACCTGGCTTTGAACTTCTCTACAGATTCACAGGTCTTAAGGGAGTACTGACCGCACATTACTTCGACAGACTTGATTTGCATGGTGAGGATAGAGAAAAAGCTCAAAAAGAGTATGAGTCAATTCTAGACTCTTTATGAAAAAAAATTAAAGCAGGCCTAATAGTATAGAGCCTGCTTTTTAGTAAGTAGATCTTACTTTTTTAACTTTATTCAGCAGCTAACAGATTAGCAATTACAAGATCTCTGTCATTCTTGTCTTCGATGTTTAAGGTAGCATCGTAAACAACCTTACCGAACTCACAAGCATCATGTGGCATAGCCTTGTCTAAATCATCGCTTGCGCGGTTAACACGGGTCTGTAATGACTGTGGAAGAGAGGCAATCTGCTTCTCCATAGCCTTTGATAAAATTTCCTGAGCCTTGGTCTTGTCAGCATCTGATAAAGGAACAGCTGGTTTTTCATTAGAGATGAAGGCCTTTGATGCGTTTCTCATAGCTGTGAAGTAAGCAGCAAGCTCATCATTCTTCATCTTCTTGAATACTTTAGTACCGATCTGCTGCATTTCTGGGGTGCTGTAGATACGGCTGTCACCTACAACATACATCTTGCAGACACGTGGTGAAAGATTCTTTGAAATATAGGTGTTGTATACAAAGACTGCATACTTATCCTCAGGATTCAAGCTCTTTAAACCCTGGATACTTACGTTGTTCATGATCTGGAATGATCTGGCAAACAGGAGCTTTGAATCAGGTTTCTTGGTTTTGAAAACACCTTCCTCGTCGAGTTTCTGAATGTAGTAATCAACAAACTCTTCGGTGAACATGCTCTTGTAATAATCTTTGATGATATCCTCTTTTGAAGAATCAACCTTGAAGCCTTTTACAATCTTGTCTAACATGCTGTTGTCATGGGTAGCCTTGATAATCATGGCCTTAAACTGACCCTGTGGGGTATTTGGAACACTAGAGCCAAAAGCAAAGCATAAAGCGATGATAACAGCAACAACTGCAACGGCACCACCAATTACAGCCTTCATATTGTTTTTTGCAAAGGTAACTAATTTGGCAACATTTGGATTCTGAGCCAACTGATTCAACTTATCGTTCATAATATATCCTGAAAATACAGTAAAAAATTTGTGTTATTTTAATTAGAATAAACTTAGTTTTGAATTAGGAAATATAAATTAAGAAAAATTGTATATTAAATTATACATCCAAGTACAATTTTCAAACGACTCATGCTATGTTATAGCCGATGTCTATCCTGTATGATAGATAAGGAAAAATATCTTTATTAATCAATTAGGTCTCAATCTTTTCAGTCAGTGCTAAAATCAATACCTATCGCACTGTTGGACTCTAAAAAAAATTTTCAAGTACAATCGGTGTTCATGTTTTCTTGTAGCAAAGAACTTATAAATTATTCAGCAATTACAGATATTAAAACCAATACATGTAATCTATGAAGGATTTATTATGACTTACCTGCAATAAAACAAAGTGCAACCATAGAAAGCTTTGCACCATGCTCTGCTTTTTTCTCTCAATAGTATATATGAAGGAACATCACATGAAATTACACAATATTATCTTATCGATCATAGCTGTAGCACTGTTTGTTATAATTTTTCTTCTTTACAATATTATTAGAAGCGACAAAACAACTGATGCTGAAGTTTCAACACAGCAGACAGATTCAAAAACCAATGTGTGCCTTGCTTTTAATACAGGAGCAATTGAAAACTGTCAGAAAGGTTCACAGTTACTATTCCTCCCTCAAACCTGGGGAAATGATCAGTTGCCGATTTTAGTTGCAGGTTATAACTGTGATTTTAACCATCCTGTTGTTTACAACAATGGTGGAGTAACCTGCATAAAAGCAACAGAGGGAGTTAATAAAGAACCAGAAAAGGAAGATGAGAAGCAATAGTTCCTTTTTTCTATAGTTAACCAAAAGCAAGTTACATCAGCTTGCTTTTGCTGTTTTCTGTGTATTTCTGTCTTCAATCCACATAAAATTTGTGTTTTTCCACCCAATGATGCTTTTGATGAGTTCAAGCTAAATTTTACTCAAAGCATTAGTGCATCAGGAAATAATTAAAACAGAAATTCGTTGAAGAACGGATGCATGTCTACTTCCTTGCTCTCCTTCTTAGGAGCTGTCAGTTCCTCGTAGAGCTTCTGATCAACATCCTTGAACAGCGTAAAAATGACATCAGGAGCTTTTTTATTGTTATTAAGGTAATCAAGCACCGTATCAATTGCTGTTTTGGCAGCTTTTGCATTTGGGAAACCGAAGGTTCCTGTAGACACACAGCAGAAAGCAATTGATTTAAAACCGTTTTCTACACAGATATCAAGAGATTTTGTGTAACAGGATGAGAGTTTTTCAAAATCATCTGCTGTAGGATTGAAACTTACCCTTGGACCTACCACGTGAATCACATGAGGTGATGGCAGATTAAAGCCTTTGGTCAAAGTTGCAGAGCCTGGCAGTGCGAAGGTATTACCTTCCCTTAGAATCTTTGCACATTCAAATCTTAACTGCAGACCTGCTGCTGAATGAATACTGTTGTCAATGCATGCATGACCTGCAGAGAAACAGCCAAGCAGCGTAGCATTTGCAGCATTTACAATTGCATCCACTTTTAAATTGGTGATATCACCTTTGTATAAACGGATTTTCTTATGAATGGCTACAGGTTTTAAATCATCTATGGATACAAGTTTCTTCTCTTTTAGCTCGTACTGCAAAAGCTCATCTTGGAGCTTGTAATACTCAGATGACAGAGGGATCTTCTGGCTGTGCATGTTCATAAGTCCCCTTAAAAGGATACGCTGTGAACTGTAATCCTTAGAGAACTCTTCAACCTGCCTGCTTAATTTGGGCACATACGCTGACAGGATCTCTATGAGTCTTGTTACCGCCTGCTCTTTATCAAACATCAGCTCCTCCAGTTAATGTCCTGTGGCATGGAAGAAATTATTATTCCTTGCTTTTATATTTACTCTATAGCAAAGCTTAAAGAAAAAACTTTGTAAAGATCGTGTTTTATCAAATAGGTTTAGTTAACTTAGATAACAGTCTGTTTTATAAAAAACTTTTTTGAAGATTTTTTTTAAAGATAAAAAGAAGAAAAACTTTTTTGAAAGTAAGTCTTTTGTGGAACGGCATATATATGAGATTCCTCGTTTCATCAGTAAATTTCTCAAATTTTTTCTTGAATTTTTTTAACATTGCCCCCATATTCAAGATGAATAGATTAAATCAGGAAAAATCATAGCTATGGAAGATAATCGCGATAACAACGACAACAGCAACGACGTTAAGATAAATAATCTTACCTCCCTAAGCTTAGAGCAGCTTCGTGAGTTAAGAGACAAGCTTCGTGAGCTCAACGACAAAATTGAAGCTGAGAGTAAGGCCAATGCTGCAGCAAAACAAGAACAAGAAACTGAAAAAGCTATCTCTCCTGTAACACCACCTAACGGAGATGATCTCAAGCAGGCTATTGAAAGCGCTCTTATCATGACCAATCCACAGCCTGATACTGTAATCGTGGTACCTGTCTTTACAAGACCTATCATGCCATCTCAGATCTCCCCTGTGCACCTCATGGATGAAAGTGGCCATTTTGAAGATGTCTTAGGAGAAATTGCAAAGTCAAACAGCAAGACCTTTGCCATTTTTGCAATTGATGAGAAGTTTGAAAAATCTGGCAGAATCACCAAAGATGATTTCCCAAAGACTGGTACTTTAGTTCGTCTTTTACACGCTAAAGGCTTACCAGGTGAAGTGCATTTTGTTGTAGAGGGTTTATCAAGACTCTGCATTCAGGAGTGGGTTGAGTTTGGAGTCAACCTCAAGGCAAAAGTTTTATATCCACAGGATATCATGCCTGTACAGGGTTCAGAAAATGAAGTTGAGGTAAAGGCATTGGCTATGAACCTTGTCTCAACTCTGCAAGAACTTCTGCCATTAAATCCTATGTATACAGAGGAGATGAGGCAGTATCTTTTGCGTTTTGATCAAAATGATCCAGCTCTTCTTGCTGACTGCACTGCATCTATTACCACCACAACTGCTGCAAAGCTTCAGGATGTTCTTGACACCTATGTTGTTTACGAGAGACTTAAAAAGTCTCAGGATATCCTGAATAGAGAGCTTAAAGCTGCAAAGCTTCAGGACAGAATAAGTTCCAATGTTAATGACAAGCTTTCCAAGCGTCAGAAGGAATATGTTCTAAGAGAGCAGTTAAAAGAGATTCAAAAAGAACTTGGAACCAGAGCTGACAGTTCTCATGCAGCCGATGAGTTCTCTGCCCGCATGAAGAAACTTAATCCTCCAGAGAAGATTAAAAAGCGTTTTACCAATGAGTTAAAGCGCCTCAACATGCTTGAACCATCATCTCCTGAATACGCAGGCGTTCACAATTATCTTGATATCCTGACAACTATTCCTTGGGGCAAATGTGTAAAAGAGAACCTTGATTTAGAGCGTGCAAGAAAAATTTTAGATGAGGATCATGACGGGCTTAAGGATGTAAAGGACAGAATCATTGAGTTTCTTGCCTTATGCGCCTTAAAAGGCAGTTCAGATGGCTCAATTCTGCTCTTTGTTGGCCCTCCAGGTGTTGGTAAGACCTCAATTGGTAAATCGATTGCCAAAGCATTAAACCGACCTTTCTATCGCCTATCTTTAGGTGGTGTCGGTGATGATTCTGTTATAAAGGGTCACCGCAAAACCTATATAGGTGCAATGCCAGGCAAGTTCGTGCAGGCTCTAAGAGAGACTGAAGCCATGAACCCTGTCATTATGCTTGATGAAATTGACAAACTCACAAAGTCATACAATGGAGATCCGGCCTCTGCCCTTTTAGAGACCTTAGATCCTGAGCAGAACAGCACCTTCATGGATGATTACCTAGATGAAAGACTTGATTTATCAAAGTGTCTTTTCATCTGTACAGCAAATACCACAGATACCATACCTCCAGCACTTCTAGACCGTATGGATCCAATAAGACTGTCTGGCTATATTTCTCAGGAAAAGCTAGATATTGCAAAGCATCACCTTTTACCTAAGAGCCTTGAAAAAGCTCATATGAAAAAGTCACAGCTTAAGATCTCTGATACTGTGCTTAAAAAGATCATTGAAGAATATGCCCGTGAAAGTGGCATGAGATCAACAGAGCGAGCAATAGACAGAATTGTCAGAAAGGCTGCTGTAAAAATCATAGGTGGTGCTAAATCTGTAACCGTAAAGGCAGATGAGCTATTTGACTATCTGGGAACAGCTCCTTTCAAGCGCGAAAAGCATCTAGAGGGTATAGGCGTAATTACAGGTCTTGCCTGGACATCAGTTGGCGGTGCAACCCTGCCTATTGAATCATCAAAAGTAAGCTCTGATGCAAAAGGATTTGAGCTTACAGGATCGCTTGGTGATGTCATGAAGGAATCTGCTCACATTGCCTACAGTTTTATTCAGTCTCACCTTGATAAATACTGTGCAAGCAAGAAGGATTTCTTTAAGAAGGCAACCATTCATATCCATGTGCCAGAAGGTGCAACACCAAAGGATGGTCCATCAGCAGGTGTTACCCTAGCCTCAAGTTTGCTCTCTCTTGCCATGAACAAGGCTCCTAAAAAGGGTTATGCCATGACAGGTGAGCTCTCACTTACAGGACAGGTACTGGCTATTGGCGGTATCCGTGAAAAAACCATCGCCGCAAGACGAATGGGGATCAAAAACATCATCTGTCCAAAGGCCAACGCTGACGATGTAAAAGAGTTGCCAAAGGAAGTTACAGATGGCGTAAATTATTTCTATGCTGACACTTTTGATGACGTGGCAAATGTTATTTTTGATGGAATAGCAGCCAAAAAACAGCAAAGAAAATAATCAGTAGCAAAAAAAATTCCCCGAACTTCGGGGAATTTTTTTATGAAACAAATACAAATGGTACTCTATTCTGCAAGGCAAATAAAACCT
>JBJEWY010000056.1:0-9225 GCA_051885305.1 Succinivibrio sp.
CACCTGGTCTCAGGACTTGCACCTGTTAGCTAACGTACATGCCGCGCACACAAAAATAGCAACCTAGAGTTGCTATTTTTTTTAGTAAGGACGCCAGTCTAAAGTGGTTATAGGAGCACCTGGCTTTGTAGTGCCATCATCTTCTGACACAGCGGTATCAGCAATCTCATTTACCACTGACTCTTTTTTCTCATGAAACAGTTTTCTTGAGACGACAAGCCTGTCTTTGTAGCCTTTAAGAGCAAGACCTCTTCTTAAAGATACTCCAGATACGATTATCTGAACTGTAAGCAGAAGGTTGCAGCGACTGTCAAAATAAGCGTCATCCCTAAAGTCTATGCCATCACCTGTTGAAATATGCAGCAAGGATATATCCACAAGTTCACTTGAATCTGGACATACAGAAATAAGAGCAGCGCCTGTATTTTTAACTCGCTTTGCCTCATCTATTACACTTTGATTTTTTCCAGTAGCGGAAAAGGCAATTACAACATCTGATGAATTTAAAGTTACAAGAGCTACAGCTGCAAGCTGAGGATCAGCATAATACTCACAGGCAAAACCTAAATTTAGCATTCTAAGAGAGAATTCACTGCCTGCAATTGATGATAAGCCAGATGCCAGTATTACAAGGCGTCTTGACTGACTTACAACATCAATTACTCTTGCTATAAGAGCTTCATCAAGATTATGCTCAAGAACGGAAAGCTGATGCTTTACAGATGAGATGCTCTTTTTTATCACATCCCCTACACTGTCTCCTGACTTTACGCTTTCAACAGGAGACAACTGCTCAGAATTTGCAATAGAACTTAATACCAACTTGAATGCAGGGAAACCTTCAGCTCCAAAACGCTTGCAGAAACGAAACACCGTAGGCTCGGAAACATCTGCTCTTTTGGCGAGATCTGCAATTGTTTCATTTATAACTCTTACAGGATCTTTGAGGATAAGACCTGCTAATTTTCTTTCTGACTTGGTTAAATCAGTTTCACTGGCAATGCGATCTAGAATATTGGCCATTACATTAACTCAGCTATGCTCTTAACAAATCCGTTCTGAATAACATACTGGATCTTAAAATCATCATCAAAGATTACAAGATCAGCAATAAATCCGCCCTCAATGCGGCCACAGTCCTGCAATCCGATTGCTCTTGCAGGAGAATAGGTAGCAGCTAATAGAGCCTCATCTAATGTAAATCCGCACTGATTTATCAGGAATTTGATACCATCAAACATGGTGATGGAGGTACCTGCATAAGCTCCTTTTGAATCAATAAGACCACGCTTGTGGTCAACAAAAACTTCTGAACCACCTGCTATAAATGAGGAAGGTGTTTTAGTCATACCGGTTACAGACTGTGAATCAGAGACAATGTAAAGTCTGTCACCTAAAAGACGGTGTGCAAGTTTTACCAAGGCAGGATGTACATGTCTGCCATCTGCAATGATACCAGCGTAAACATTGTCGGACTGAAGAACAGCCCCCACAAGTCCTGGTTCACGACCTATAGGAGAACGCATACCGTTATACAGGTGGGTTACGTTTTTTACACCAGCCTTAAATGCCTGCATTGCCTCATAATAGGTTGTAGAAGTATGACCAAGCGAGAGATTTACATGATTGTTTACAAGATCAACGATATACTTTGGTCGTACAACCTCAGGGGCTATTGTCATATAAGCAATAATATCACGCTGCTCTAAAACAAATTCTTTATCAGGATCGCCAAACGGACGGATATATCCTGATGGATGAAAACCTTTGTGAGTAGAGGAAATAAATGGACCTTCAAGATGAATACCAGGACAGATGGTAGGATGCTTTTCCTTAAACTCTGAGATAGCCGCCATTGCCCTAGTAAGAGTCTCACGAGGAGATGATACTAAGGTAGGAACGAAAGTTGTTGTACCATAAAGAGTCTGGAAACGTCTCATCTGCTCTAAGGTATCAATAGAAGGAGCCTGACCGAAAGATACACCTGAACAGCCGTTTACAAGCAGATCGATAAATCCAGGACATACATGCATGTTTCTGACATCGATTTCTTCTGCTGTACCATCCTCAAGAAGACTTGGTTCCATTGGAACAATACGATGATCCATAATGGCAAAAGAGTTGGCATCCACAAACTCTTCGGAGGTAATATGCAGTCTTGCATTCTTGATGACGGTAACGGCCATTTGCTACTCCTTGTCTTCTACCTTTGCTGACGCTCTTAAAGCCTTCTTAGCTCTCTTAGCGGCAAAATCAGGTTTTCCTTTATTCTTCTTGTCGCGAAGTCGGTCTTTTTTGTGAGGTTTCTTCTCATCTGTTTTGACTTTTTTATCAAAACCACCGCTTTCTTTGACTCTTGAGCGTTTCTTTTCAGATGCTTTGACACCAGTTGATACAGGAAATTCGGCACAGACGTTCTTGATTGCACGTCGTTCTATGTCAACACCTGTATAGCGCTCAAGCTTCTCTAAAAACTCTGTTTCAGAACCTAACACAAGTGTTGCAACCACACCTTTATTACCAGCTCTTGCAGTTCTTCCGGCGCGGTGAACATAAACAGCGGCATTGCCTGGCATATCATAATTATAGACATGACTTACAAACGGAAGGTCAAGACCACGGGAGGCAACATCTGTTGCAACAAGAACCTGAGCCTCGTCATCAGTAAAACGACGAACCGCAGCTTTACGCTCAGTCATAGATGTTTCACCCTGCAGTGAAGCCACATTAAATCCGTTTCGCCTTAAGAAAGATTCAAGACGGGCTAGACGTTCTCTTGTTTTGACGAAGATTATAGAGCGCCCCTTGATGGTTGTTAAAAGATGCAGAAGAATCTTGGCCTTCTGATCATCACCTGCAGCATAGTAAGCTCTTGATTTTAAAAGCGGAGGCAGAACCTCATCACTTTCACCACCGACACCGATT
Source organism: Succinivibrio sp. (assembly GCA_051885305.1). Classification (GTDB taxonomy): domain Bacteria; phylum Pseudomonadota; class Gammaproteobacteria; order Enterobacterales; family Succinivibrionaceae; genus Succinivibrio. The sequence continues at coordinate 2,926 of JBJEWY010000056.1, forward strand.
CTTACTTCAACAGGATCATTTAAAACAGATGAAGCAAATTCTCTAATGCCTGCCCCTTCTAAAGTTGCAGAGAATAAAAGGGTCTGTCTTCTGTTGTAAAGCTCTCTTGTTATTTTTGCCACATCATCTCTAAAGCCCATATCAAGCATTCTATCGGCTTCATCGATAACATACATTTCAACTGTTGAAGTATCCAACCATCCTTTTTCTATATATTCAATAAGACGGCCTGGAGTTGCAGCGATAATTGAAGATGGATTTTCTCTTTCAACCTCACGGGTACCACCACCAATAATTGTGCCTGAAGTTAATGATGTCCCCTCGCAGAGATTTTGTGCAACATCACTTACCTGAAGAGCAAGCTCTCTAGAAGGCTCAAGAATAATAGCCCTGACACCTTTTTTATCATCTAATGACAGTCTTGATACAACGGGGATCAAAAAAGCAGCGCTCTTACCGGTACCGGTTGGAGCTCCACCTAATATGTCACAGCCTTCAAGGGCTTTTGGAATTACAAGCTGCTGTATGGGTGTAGGTACACTCCATCCTGAATTGCTGATATTAGACAGTAGATTCTCAGGTATTCCAAGACTTGCAAAATCCATTAAACATCCTCTTTACCCATGCGTGTGGCATGACATTTTTTAATATAATCAATAACTTTTCTGCGACTTTCTGTATCAGCTACTGCTGTACCGTTAAACCATCTGACAAGCTCTAAATCACTTGCCTCTAAAAGATCGGTATAATCCTTTAAAAACTCTTCATCGCAGTTTGGCAGATCAAGCTCAACAAAAGGGAGAAGCATCAGATCAAGCTCCCTCATGCCACGTCGAGACTGCCATTTTATTTTTCCTGAAACCTCAATCATTATACGGATACCACTCCCTTGATAGCAGGATAAGGATCATAACCTTCAAGCTCAAAATCCTCATACTGATAATCAAAAATAGTTGGGGCCTTGCGCTTGATGTTCATCTTTGGCAGAGCTCTTGGAGTTCTTGAAAGCTGCAGATTTACCTGATCAAAATGATTCATATAAATGTGGGTGTCACCGCCAGACCAGACGAAAGTACCTGGTTTTAGGTCACATTCCTTTGCAATCATCATAGTTAAAAGAGAATAACTTGCAATATTGAAAGGAACACCTAAGAACATGTCTGCACTGCGCTGGTATAACTGACAGGATAATTTGCCATCAGCAACGTAGAACTGATACAGAGTATGGCATGGAGGCAGAGCCATCTTGTCCACATCAGAAGGATTCCAGGCACAGACAATGTTTCGTCTTGATTCTGGGTGATTTTTAATGGTTTCAATAGCATTTGACAGCTGATCGATATGACGGCCGTCAGGAGTTTCAAAGTCACGCCACTGCTTGCCGTACACAGGACCTAACTCTCCATTCTCATCAGCCCACTCATTCCAGATCCTGACACCGTTTTCCTGCAGGTAACGGATGTTTGTTGAACCAGAAATAAACCAGAGAAGTTCATAGATAATTGATTTTAAATGAACTTTTTTGGTAGTTAACAGAGGAAAACCATCCTCGAGGTTAAAGCGCATCTGGGTACCGAAAATTGAACGGGTTCCGGTTCCGGTACGATCCATGCGATCACTTCCCTCGTCCATGATTTTTTTTAGTAAGTCTAAGTATACCTGCACAAAAAACTCCTAATTTAATTGTATTTCTGCTGATCAATAACAGAACCTAATCCTAAGGATTCAGCATATTCCTGATACAGAGCTCTGATTTTAACACTTGAATTCAATGTCAGTGCCTTCTTGCCAATTGCCATCAGATCTCCAAGATTGATATGGCGGACCATATACTTGACTCTGGCAATCTGGGAATAGTTCATCGACAGACAGGTGTAACCAAGAGACATTAAAAGCAGTGAGCCTATTGGAGAGCCTGCAAGCTCGCCGCATACTGAAATTTCTTTCCCTGTCTCATTTGCCTTGTCTATAAGCAGTTTAAAACAGCGGACTGCTGCAGGATTAAACGGCTCAAAAATTTTTGAAACCTTAGGATTTGATCTGTCAGCAGCGAACAGATACTGTATCAGATCATTTGAACCTATTGAGAAGAAATCACACTCTGAGGCAAGTTCTTCCATGATAAAAGCTACACATGGAACTTCAATCATCACACCAAAACGAGGACGGTTTACAGGACGAGAGAACTCCTCTTCAAGCTCTCTTATCGCCTCATTCATGATCCGTTTGACAGTCAAAACCTCTTCAAGTCTTGAGACCATAGGCAACATAACTTCAAGATTGCCTGTATCCATATTGGCCTTGAGCATTGCTCGAAGCTGAGTTTTGATAATGTTTGGCTGGTCAATGCAGACGCGGATACCTCTAAAACCCAAAGCAGGGTTCTGCTCTTCAATTGGAAGATATGGAAGCCCCTTGTCACCGCCGACATCAAGGGTTCGCATGCAGACTGGCAGATCTTTAAACTGCTCTAAAAGCTCTTTGTACCACTCGTACTGTGTTTCCTCTTTAGGCAGAGTTGAGCTTAGCATGAATGAGATTTCGGTACGGTATAAACCGATACCATCTGTCTGAGAGGCAAGATCCTCACCATCATGATTTAAACCTGCGTTAAGTTCAATCTTGATCCTCTTGCCGTCTGTTGTAATACCCTTTTCATACTTTTCAGACTCAAAGAGTTCATGCTGTTTTCTTGTCTGAGATAAAAGCTGCACATACTCATCAACAACGCTGCTTGCAGGATCCACCAATACTTCAGCATTCTGACCATCAACGATAATGGTATGACCATCCACTTCATCAAGATCAAGGTGAACATCCATCACAGCTGGAATACCCAAATCTCTTGCAAGAATTGAGGTATGAGAACTTGTAGCATTGTCAACGCAGACAAAGCCTGCGATCTTATCTCTTGGCATTTCGGCAACTAAAGCTGCAGGCATGCTCTTTACGACAAGGACAATAGGGTTTGTTACATCAGTAACACCAGGTGAAAGGTGAACTAATCTTGCAATCAAAATTGCAGCAAAATCTCTCAGATCTCTTGCCTTGTCAGTCTCTCCAGCCTCTTTTGCCTCGGCAATACGTTTTGATGCAACCACCTTGATAGCAGAAGCTGCAACATAACCATTAGCAAAAATCTCAGAATCAACCTCAGTTTCAAAAGACAGATCATCTAGGATACTGCCATAACCTGACATGTATCCTGATGCAGCCTTGCTATGAGAAGATTCCTGCAGCTGCAGTGCGGCTCTGTCCATCTCCATCTGTAACTGGAAAATAGTCTGATGGAACAGTTCTGACTGAATTTCCTTATCGTCTGAATATTTGATCTGAATGGTTTCAAAGGTTACAGGTGGTTTCCAGACAACAGCCTGCGCAATTGCAATAGATCCAGAACCTGTTTTACCCTTATAGCGCTTTACGTTCAGATCAACTGTTTCCTTGGTGGAACGTGAAATTGAAATAACGGATGCAATCTGAGCTGAAAGAGTTACAAGCAAAGCCTCTTCCTGTTCACCGAAGACTCTGTGCTCCTTGCACTGTATAACAAGAACACCTAAAAGCTCACCCTGGTTGATAACAGGTACACCCATGAAAGATAAAAACTCATCCTCACCAACATCAGGCAGGTACTTAAAGTTCGGATGACCTGGAGCATCTGCAAGATTTAAAAGCTCCTGCTTCTGGGCAACAAGACCGACAAGACCTTCACCCACAAGCAGTGTTGCTTTGCCGACAGAATCCTGCTGCAAACCATCAGTTGCAGCAAGATACAGCTGAGTCTTTCTGGCATTTAGAAGATATAGGGAACAGCAGTCAGCACTTGTTGCAAGTCTCAAACGGCTTACAAGAAGAGTTGCAGCATCATCAAACGAGCTTTTTGCTGATACTTCCTGAATAATCTGTCTTAAAGCAAGCAATATTGAATTCTGATTATTTTCCATAGTTTTTCCTGCTTCTTGAGGTCTTTTTTACTTCCTGATGCCTGCAGTCAGCAAAAGCAGACAGGGAGAAAAAACTTAAAACCTTTCTGTATACGTCTCTTTTGAAGGCTACTACCTGCCTTACCGGATACCAGAAACTCACCCAGCGCCAGTCATCGAATTCAGGATGCCCTTTGCGATTAAATTCAATATGATCTGATCTGTCCTTATTGAGAGTCAGAAGAAACCACTTCTGCTTCTGTCCAATGCATAATGGTTTTTCATTCCATCTTACCAGTCTCTTAGGAAGACGATACTTAAGCCAGAATCTGGTATAAGCAAGAACACGGACATCACTTCTTGAAAGTCCTAATTCCTCATACAGCTCACGATACATCGCATCGGTTGGCGATTCGCCCGGATCTACTCCACCCTGGGGAAACTGCCAGGAATTCTGCCTGATCCTTCGTGCCCACAGTACCTGACCTTTACGGTTACAGATGACTATACCAACATTGGGCCGAAATCCATCTTTATCAATCACAAAACCGCCAATAACAAAAAACAATCTCTACACTTTGAACACAAAGTTCTACTAATCGGATATTATAGCAGAGAGCATTGTTTCGTAAGCCTTTTCAGATCTCAAAAAAGCAAAGGAAAACATGATTAGAACCATAAAGAATCAATCAGTTGTAAAATCACCAGAAAGCTTTGAGGAACTGATTAAAAATCTCAACTTAATTACTGGTAAATCTGTAACTGAACTTGCATCTATGGCAAATGTAGCAGTACCTATTTCACCTGTGCATGGAAAAGGCTTTACAGGCGAGCTTATTGAATCCTTATTGGGGGCTTCGGCAAACAACCTACCAATTCCTGACTTCCCAAATCTTGGATTAGAGCTAAAAACATTACCGGTTGATAATGATCTAGTACCTCTTGAGTCAACATTCTTCTGCCATGCACCTCTTACCAACATCAGAAAACTTACTTTTGAAACTTCTGCGCTCTTTCACAAGGTTCAGAGAATACTTTTCGTACTTGTAAACGCCAACAGAGAAGATGACTTTTCAAAAAGATTTATCAAAGGATATTTTTTCTATGCCCCAGATCACAATGAAATGGCGATTATCAAAAACGATTTTGATGAACTCTACGAAATGATAAGAGTTGGAAACATAGATAAGATCAATGCCCGTTTTGGGAAAATAATGCAACTAAGACCTAAGGCTGCTAATGGTAAGGCACTGACTGACTGTGTAGGACCTGATGGCAGTATGATTAAAACAAGACCTCGCGGTTTTTATATGAGAAGAAGTTTCACAAAAGAGCTAGTTGAGCGATATCTCAGGAAATAGACAATTTGATTATATTGCTACATATTATTGAAACATGTCACTGTTTTAGGTTCATTGCACTTTAAAAAGTCACTGTTTTCTAATATGGACCATAAAAACTAACATGTTAGATATTTAACGTCACCATACCTGAATTTTATTATAATCATTTCAATCTTTATCTTTTGAATTCAAGCTGTTAACTTAATTTTTGTAGAATTATTTTCATTTTTAACCTAGGTAAAAATTACGGATTACCTCACACATCTAGCAACTACTTATAATATTTGCAGAATTAATAAAAAAAATGACCATAAAATGTCATAGAATAAAACTGTACTTTTGGATGTAATGCGCCGTTGTCTTAGAGAATATTATCGGGTAGATCCTAAATGCGGTGCTTGCATAAAACAAAATATTTGGAGTAGACAATGAGTGTTTCTAAGAAATTCACCAAGACAAACAAAGTTACTGTAACTTTTACCGTTAAGAAGGATGCTGCTCAGGGTGCAAGCGCAATTGATCTGTTATGCGAGCACAATGGCTGGCAGCCTGTTGCTCTAAAGCCTCAGAAGACTGGTATCTTCAAGGGTTCAATCAGCGTTCCATGTGAAGAACAGCCAACTTATCAGTACAGATTCAAGTACACCTTTGAAGACGGTACCGTTAAGTATGACAACGACTGGGATGCAGAGCGTTATGTTCCAAACCCATTCGGTGGTGAAAACTCTGTATTCTCTGTAGTAAAAGAGTAAAAAAGACTCATCATCAGTAAATATGTGAGGCAGGCAGTATTCTGTCTGCTACCTTGGGTTTTGACTCTTAATCCACATTTAAATGCCTGATAACAGGTATCTGTATTTGTTTTTCTCGTTCTTTCCTATCTTAAACGTTTCTTTTTATCGCCTTGCTATAAAAAATAATTTACAAAAGCCTTGACACGTAACAACCTGATCCATATAATGTGCTCACAATCTGACGCGGGATGGAGCAGTCTGGTAGCTCGTCGGGCTCATAACCCGAAGGTCGTTGGT
>JBJEWY010000057.1:0-9174 GCA_051885305.1 Succinivibrio sp.
CATAAGAAATTAAATACCTAATTTCGCCGATGTGACCTTTGTTTCAAAAAATTTTTTGCAAAATATTATTAATCCCCATAAAAATCATACTTAACTATTTGATTTTTAAAGAACGCCGATGTCGGTGAGTTTGAAAAATTGGTATTTGTAACTATTTTATTGATTTTCAAGAGAATTTTAGAGATTTTTCATTCTGCTAAACAGGCATTTTGGTCATCGGCGAAAATTTAGATAAATATTCTTTATATTTCAAAAAGATAATCAAAAATATATACAAAACAGATATAAAATTTATATTGATAAACATCTAAAAAGATTCATTAAAGAGCAATCAGTCCCAAATGCTCAGATATTGCCCTGCTGTTATTCCGTTCTTGAATAATCCTTACTCTAGAACCTAGAAAAATAAATGAGTTAAAAATAGAATGGTCCCGTTATCAATCAAGAGATCAATAACAGGACCATACCAAGATTATCTGTTTTCTCTTTTACTAATTTTATGAAAAAATTAGTTTCTGAACTGTCTTACTACTTCAAATAAGGCAATGCCAGCTGCAACAGAGACATTTAAAGACTCAACTCCCTGTGCCATTGGAATTTTTACAATAGCATCGCACTTTTCACGGGTTAAATGACGCATGCCACTCTCTTCAGAGCCCATCACAATAGCGGTTGCCTTCTGGAAGTCATAATCAAAAATGGTGTCTGCGGCCTCACCTGCCATACCAACTACTTCTACATTGTGATCCTTGAGCATTTCAATTGTTCTTGAAAGATTGGTTACAGCAACAAAAGGAACATGCTCTGCAGCACCATCTGCTGTCTTTCTTGCCACAGGAGTCATTGAAGCAGATTTGTCCTTAGGCACAATCACAGCATTCACACCAGCAGCCCAGGCACTTCTCATGGCGGCACCAAGATTTCTTGGATCAGTTACACCATCTAGAATAAGGTATAACTGTCTCTCCCCTTCAAGACTTTCTGTAAGCTGCTCTAAGAACTGCTCATCCTTTGGTGGAGTTGCAACTACTTCTAATACAACGCCCTGATGTACACCGTTTTCAGTTTTCTCATCTAAAGAATGACGCATGGCAGTCTGTGGTCTTATACCAATTGCCATGAGTTTGTTTTCAATTGACTTAATCCTGCGATCATCCTCACGACCCTTTACGAGCCAGGCAGCGGTGATTTTTTCCGGAGAAGTTTCAATAGCTGTCAAAACAGCATTAATACCGTAAATGATTTCACGTGCTTTAGATTTCTTCTCTTTTACGTACATTATCTTTTACCTTTTTTTCTGCGGTTTCCGGAAAGTTTAATCTGATCCATATTCAGAGCTGATTCTGAATCAGCGACAAAATTGCCCGGTGCAAAGCGGCTCTTTGGCTTGCCTCTTAAAACCAGATCGGTTTGAAGAGCATCTCTTGCTGAGGAAATATCACTTAGTCTTGAAAGGATATCTTCCTTATTCTGGGTCTGTGCATTTTCACTGATATTACGTCTTTTTGCAACAAGATATTCTCGCTGTTTCAAAAGATTCTTAATCACGGATTTTGGCTGATTACCAGGATAAAGATCGACCTTTCGCTCATCAAAGTTAACATCAGCAACTACCACTTTGACCTGTTTGCCAATATAGTATGTATCCTTATCCTTTGAGCTTACAGCTCGAAGAGTCTGCGCTTTTTCATCGTATTCCATGTACTCTTTAAAGTTACCAACATATATCATGCCGTCCACACCGTAATCATCAAGATGCACGAAAACGCCAAAGCTTGAAACACCGGTAACAGTACCTTCCACAGTCTCACCTATGAATTTTTCCATAAAGATACAGGCAAGTGCCGCATCTACTTCGCGCTCAGCAACATCAGCAGCAATTTCTCTGTCTGTACACTTGGCTCCTAAGGCTACAAGTTCCTGTTTGGTGTATGCTCTAGAACCTATTTTGCCCCAAGCATGCTCTGTTTCCTTCTCAAGGATATATTTGATCACACGATGCAACTGCAGATCAGCATATCGTCTGATAGGAGATGTGAAATGAGCGTATTTCTCAAGAGCAAGACCATAATGACCAATATTGTCAGGATGATACTGAGCCTTTGACATTCCTCTTAAAATCATCTCATTGATGACCCTAGCATCCTCTCTTTTTGCCACGATGTCAGAGAGTTTCATAAAATCCTTTGGACTTGGCTCATCTCCACCAGTCAGGAAAAGCCCAAATCGTGACAGTTGCCCTTCAAGCTGGGCTAGCTTCTTTTCAGTTGGTTTTGGATGAATACGGTAAAGTGTATGGTATTTATGCTCACAGACAAATTCAGCAGCTGCTACATTAGCCGCAATCATGCACTCTTCAATCAGTTTGTGTGCATCATTTCTGTCTAGTGGGGCAACGCCTTCTATTTCCATATTCTCATCAAAGACAAAGTGCAGTTCCTGGCTTTCAATGGACATGGCGCCTCTGTTCCTGCGGTTCTTCAGGAAGGCTTTGTACAGATCATAAAGATCTTTTACCAAAGGAATTGCAAACTCATGCTCTTTATATTTGGCTTTTCCCTCTGAAATCATCTGCCAGGCCTCAGTATAGGTTAGTCTTGCATGAGATCTCATCACTGCAGGGTAGAAGCGGTACTGTTTGATTTTGCCATCTTCTGTGATGATCATTTCACAGGTCATACATAACCTGTCCACATCAGGATTTAATGAACAGATACCATTAGACAGCTTCTCTGGAAGCATTGGAATCACATAGTTTGGGAAATAACAGCTATTGCAGCGGTTAACAGCTTCCTTGTCAAGCAGAGTACCTGGTTTTACGTAGGTTGAAACGTCAGCAATTGATACAAAGAGTCTGAAGGTATTGCCCTCTTTTTTACAATAAACAGCATCATCAAAGTCTCTTGCATCCTCACCATCAATTGTCATCAGAGGAACTGTTCTCAGATCAGTTCTGCCCTCTGTTTCTTTTTCTGATACCTTATCAGGAATTCTTGATAGGGATTTTATAAGATTATCTGGCCATACATTTGGAATATCGTTTCTTAATACGGCCATAACAATGATGTTATTGAGATTGCCAATATCATGGACAACCTCACGTGTTTTTATTGTAAACAGACTTGCTGAACATCTTCTTGTGATCTGAGCAATCACAACATCACCAGAACGAGCCTCCCCTAAATCTTCCCTACTTTCAAATTCAAACTGTAACTGTTTTAAATTAGGCTCATCTGGCATCAGGGTAGCCTTTTTGCCAAGGAGCATGATTCTACCTAAAATACACTGTCTTACCTTGGTTATACGATTTACAAAAGCCACATCAGAATTTTTTGATACACTCACTTCTACTTCATCATTTGGCAGAACCACATATTCAGAATTTAAGCGGTATTCATTTCCGCTGTCATCGGAAATCACATAAAGATAATTCTTTTCACCAAAAGAATCTTTAAGCGTGTTATCAGCGACAGTTCTCACCTTGGCAACAAAAGTTGTAGCAGCACCTGATGCAATATAACTCTCTGATGAGCCCTGCTTTACAAGGGCACCTTTATCAACAAGAGCTTTTAGGGTATTTGTGTAATCATCACTTGTATATTTTGATAAGTCCCCCTTAAAGCCAATGCTTCCGAACAGATGAGAACACATGCCTCTGTGACTTGGTTTTGAAAAATCAAGATGATAGATTGCTGCTACCAGATACAGAGCTGTTTCAAAATCACTAGAAACATCACCTTTAGGAGCATTTTTCAATTTTAAAAGAGACTTTATGGTGTCTGTGGTTTTATTCTTATCAGAATTCATAAAACTGCCTTATATACATGATCTTTATAATTTTTATATATCATAAAAATTATAGGTGAGTAATGTAAAAAAAACTAACTGATATCAGAGAAAATCCTCAAGAATATCATTTACCATCCACTTCCCAAGACTTGTTAACTGATAACTGTCATTTCCTGTTTTAATAAGACCTTTTGTCTCTGCCTTTAGAATCTTATCTTTTACAAGAGAGAAAGGAAGGGCTGTAGTTTTTTCAAACTCATCAAAACCTATCTCGTTAAAAACTCTTAAACGGTTGAGCATAAACTCAAAAGGTATATCAGCCTCTGAAACAGTATCAAAGCTGCAATCCCCTACCATGACCTCATTTATGTAGTCTGAAACATCCTGAGCATGAGCTCTTCTTCTGGTTTTACTGTCAGTAAAAACCTTTGAATGAGCCCCCGCTCCAATTCCTATGTAATCCCCAAAATACCAGTAGTTAAGGTTATGAACGCAAGGCTTTCCTTTTGAAAAACCAGAAATCTCATACCGCTTGAAACCATTAGATTCAAGATAATCAAATCCACTCATCTCTATTGATGAGAGTTCATCCTCATCTGGAAGATCAGGTGGATTAGCTCCAAAGGCAGTATCCTCTTCTAGGGTTAATTCATACCAGCTTAGATGGGTGGCACCAGAATCCACAGCTTTTTTCAGATCATCTAAAGCCATACCAAGGCTCTGACCTGGAAGACCATGCATGATATCAAGATTAAAGTTATCAAAGCCTGCCTTATGTACGGCATCAACTGCCCTCAGCGCTTCAGCGCCGTTGTGAATTCGGCCTAATGCTCTTAGAGAGTTATCATTAAAACTCTGAATCCCAAGAGAGAGTCTGTTGACTCCCAGATCTCTGTATTCTTTTAAAAGTTCATAAGTTACAGTTCCAGGATTTGCCTCCATGGAGATTTCTGCGTTATCCCCAACATAAGGACGTATTTCTTTAAAAAGCCTTTCAAGAAACGCAGGAGGGAAAAGCGATGGTGTGCCACCTCCTAGGTAGACTGAAATAAATTTTCTGCCTTCAAGATAGGTAAGAGAGTCTTTAAAATCTTTTATGAGAGTATCTGCATAGGTTTTGTCACAGCAGTCTTTATCTTTTCTATATGAATTGAAATCACAGTAAGGACACTTTCTGATGCACCACGGATAATGAATATAAAGACCTACAGGATTTAAACTCATATTTAACTATTAAGAGGATAAAAGATTCAAAAGAACCTGTAACACAAAAACGGTTACAGGATACAGATTACAGGTTATGCTCAAGCTTGTAGACTAAAGACATTAAAGCTCTACCACGATGAGAAATCAGATTTTTAATCTGAGGCGGCAACTGAGCGGCAGTACAGCCTCTGCCTTTTACCACAAACAGAGGATCGTAACCAAAGCCCTCAGAGCCTCTACGTTCAAAACCAATTGAACCTTCCCATGAAGAAAGCACGGTAAGAGGAACAGGATCATCCCCATGACGCACAAGGCATAAAGCACAGTAGTAACGGGCAGTTCTTTTTCCTTCTGGAACCTTCTTTAATTCATCTAAAAGCTTGTCATTATTGGCCTCGTCATCGCCATGATCACCGCAGTAACGGGCAGAATAGATACCGGGTGCACCATTTAAGGCATCTACTGATAAACCAGAATCATCAGCAAGAGCCCACATACCGGATTTCTCTGATGCGTAACGGGCTTTTAAAATTGCATTTTCAAGAAAACTTTTGCCGTCTTCCTCTGGAGAGCTTATTCCTAGTTCCTTCTGTAAAATGATTTTAAAGCCTAATGGTTCTAAAAGTGCTCTGAATTCTCTGGCCTTGCCTTCATTACCGGATGCCAGTACTATTGTCTTTTCCATTTCGTCCCTTGAATTTCTGAATACTCAGTGTTTTGCAGGCTTCCTTTGCGGCAAGTCCGATTGCAGATTCTGCTGAAAGATTAAAGAAAGAATATTCTGAGAGTTTTTCAACAGTTAGACCGCATTCCATGGCGAGTCCTAAAAACTGAGCTATTTTATCACCATGATAAGCACAAATCTCTGCACCGAGGATCTGATGACTTGATGTTGAGGTATATATACTAATGATACCACCATCATCACGAAGACCTCTAAAATGCCCCTGAGAGAGTCTGACCTCAGTAACAATAAAGGTCTCACCTGTGGTTCTTGCATGCTCTCTCATCTTATCAAGGCTGTTACCAACAATTGCCAAAACAGGATCTGTATAGACGATATCAACAGGAACCTGTTTTGGTTTCTTCTGAAGTTCTGGATAACTTACAGCATTAAGACCTGCATACTTGCCTTCACGTATAGCAACTGAGGTTAAGTACTGCTCATGACAGACATCACCTGCGGCAAAAATATGTGGGATACTAGTCTGCAGTGTGTTCTCATCTACTTTAACGCAACCTGTGTGAGTGAGTTTTACACCGATTTTCTGTAAATTCATACCGGCTACATTTGGAATTCTGTCAGTTGCAGCAACTACACTTTCCATATGCAGATAATTCTCATAACTGCGATCATCAATGTAGTATATGGCATAACCTGTTCCGTCAGATTCATTCTCCATTGAGGTAATGAAAGTATCTACATAAAGATTGAATCTAGACGAGAGTAACTGATGGGCTACAGTAAGCACAGTATCATCGGTTAAGGACCACAGTTTTCTCTGTCCGAAGACCACGGTATTCACTCCAAGGTAAGACAGCGCCTGTCCAAGTTCAAGACCTACCTTTGAACTGCCGAAGATCGCAACTGAATCTGGAAGCTTATCCAATTCAAAAAAGTCATTTGTGGTCAGGATATTCTTAAGTCTTGACTGCTCATAGGTTACAAGAGGAGATGAGCCAGTTGCAATAATTGCTGTTTCAAAGGTGATCTCAAGATTATCATCCACCATCACCTTGTGAGGATCAACAAAATGAGCCTGCCCGCGGACACGGCGGTTTTCAGGGATTCTGTACATGAAGGATAAAACTTCAGATGTAGCTCTGGTTCTGACTGCTCTTAAAGAGCTTAATACATTGGTTGTATCTGCTTGCACCTTCTGAGTAAACATAACTCCGCTGTCAGGCAGATTCTCAATTGAGCGCATGGCTATGCCTGCGGACATCAATAGAGATACAGGAAGTTCACCTGAACGCTGTGCTGTTGTACCTAGTGGGCCTGAATCGACAATAATACAGTCCCTGCCGCTTGCAATAGCATTTTTATAAGCTTCTATACCTGCAGAGCCAGCTCCTATGACCAGAGTCTGACAGGAGATCTTTTTTGTTTCCATATGATAATTACCAAATTTATATTCACAAATTATCACATTTATATGGGTGATTGAAGAACAATATCGGGTAAAATTTATTTTCAGAGCAAATACATTAAAGAGAAACTATGTACAAAGACAGAATCAACAGTTACCGTGGTCTTATTTTTGATCTAGACGGTACCCTCATAAATTCAATGCCTTATCATGTCAGAGCCTGGAAACAGGTTGCCAATGAACATGGCTTTGATATTGCAGATGAAGAAATTTACGCCATGGGTGGCTCTTCAAGTCTTGATATTGCGGCATTCTATCGCGACAGAGGTTTCCCTACAGGCGATATACATGAGTATGTAAAACGCAAAATAGAACTTTTCACTGAGAATATCCCCAAAGTAGAGGTATTTGAGAGCATTTTTGAGATCTTAAAAAGTGCAAAAGAGCGTGGCATAAAAACTGCCATAGGCACAGGAACCAGAATGCCCAATGCTAGAAGAATCATTGCAGAAAAAGGACTTGGAGACTACATTGATGCTGTAGTTACAGCAGAGCAAGTCAAAAGACATAAACCAAATCCTGATACCTTTGAACTTGCTGCACAAAAACTTGGACTTACCAATAAAGAGTGCCTTGTCTTTGAAGATGGTCAGCTTGGAATACTTGCAGCCCTTCGAGGTGGATTTGACTGCATTGAAGTTGATAACGGCAGGATGAAAAACTATTTTCAGTATGACAGATAAATCAAAGGGCACCTAGGTGCCCTTTGATTTTAATTGTTTCCAAATGGATTAACGTGCCGCTCAGGCAGTGTTACTCCATCATCACCTGACGGACCATCTGATCTTACAGGTCTGCTCAGACCATAACCGTGTGATGAATAGCCGCCCTGAGATGATGAGTAGCCACTCTGCGATGAGTAACCACCCTGAGAAGAAAAACCGCCTTTCTGGAAAGGCCTTCTAGGTTTGTTATTCTGTGGAGCTTCAGGCTTCTTGACAGTTATGGTTGAAATTTTATCCTTGTAAATCATCTGCTGATGACGCTTGGCATCAGTGATAGAGATAGTAAAAGCATCAAAAGCACTGATTAAACCTTCAAACTTGACACCTGTGATCAGGAAGACACTGACAGGAGTTCTCGAGTCCATCAGCCACTTTAAAGCTGCATTCTGCCCCTTTCCCTGAACGAATGCTGAAACCATCCCCTTCTGACGGTCGCGACCATGTCCCTGATGAGGACGCTTAGGCTTGAAACCACCTTTAGAGCCTGATCTGTTGAAAGAAGGTCTAAAAGAACTGCGCTCACCACTATTTGCGTTATGATTAAATGCTTCCACTGTAGTCTCTCGTACAATGCAGAACAAAAGTCTTCTGCCAATAATTTATCTTGCAATAAGGGTAATTTATCACGAATAAACAACAAATAACACAACGAACTTAAAAAATGATATCAAGCGCAAGTTCAGAAATTTTACCTAATTGTTTACTAAGGATAACAGTAGTGAATATTATACAATATATTAAACAATCCCCTATTCAATCGTGTCAATCTGCTCAGCAAGTCCTGAGATATAGCTTACATCAATTCCGAGAATAGACAGAGCTTTAACATAATGTCCCATGGATACAGATGGGAGACCATCCTCGATAGAAGCTAACGTCATTCTAGTAGTATCCATTAACTTAGCCATGTTAGTTGCTGTTATTCCGCGACGAATTCGTGCTTTTTTTATATTGCTTCCAAGTTTTTGCAGAGCGCTCTCCGCATTAGATGACAGTACAATTTGCTTTTTCATTTTATATTTTTTTGGGTGGTGATAATTGAGAATATAGTTATAAAATTTTATAACTTGATACATTATATTTTTAGAAAAAGTAAATGCAATATGACATGGGGGGATTTCATTAAAATGTTACTATTGCGCAACTCAATTTGTGACGCATACAAAACTTTGAATGATAGTTCAATTATTTCATCCTCAAAAGGAGATCTGTGTTACAGGAAATTTCACTAACTTTGTGATTTATCCAGCTGAAATTTTGCAAACTAGTAGACATCATCAAATCCCATCACCTCAATCTTAAAT
>JBJEWY010000058.1:0-9147 GCA_051885305.1 Succinivibrio sp.
GCTAGACCACATTTATAAGCGTTTTGTTAATGATTGTTGAAACGCAAAAGTTGAGATACTAATTTAAAATAGTTAGCAATAGGTAATAGCTATATGCAGGAATGTGATGATCATATTGTATGTTTTGTATTCTCAATTAAGCTTTGGATCAAGTATAATTTTCCATAAGTTCTTAAAAGATCAGAATAAACTTAAATTTAAGTGTTGCTAGAAGCATAAGTTTATGGAGAATTTCAGAGAAGTTCTTATTACAAATAATGCTTGTAATTCTTCATTGTTATCCTTGTTAATATAACCATATGATGATTGGAAAAATTATTACAACAGTCAGCTGAAAAGAACGTTTCTTATGAACATGATATGGATAAGGAGCAATTATTTTCAAATACTTAAGCAACATCACAGACTGTTTGTGTAATAACAGTAAGCTTATATCCAATAATAAAACCTACATTACTTAATAAATTATTATGATTAGACTTGCCGATTATGTTTTATCTCGCCTCAATGAGGCAGGAATCAACCAGCTTTTTTATGTCCCAGGTGGTCAGTGTGTTTATCTAACAGATGCACTAAGGCGCAGTGAAACAGTTGAAGGTGTGGAAATGCATCACGAGCAGGCTGTTTCATATGCAGCCGTTGCTTACGCCTCTTTAAATGAAACTTTAGGAGCAGGTTTGGTGACAACTGGTTGTGCTGGAACCAATACCATGACGGGAATTTTACATGCATATCAAGACAGCATTCCATTAATTATGATTTCAGGTCAGCAGAATTACGCAGATACTGTTAAATACTCTGGCTTGCCTTTAAGACAGGTTGGTATTCAGGAAGCTGATATAGAAACTATTATGAAGCCAGTTACCAAATATGTGGTAACGGTTGATGATCCAAAAATGATTGCCTGGCATCTTGATAAGGCATTGTATCTTGCAACCCATGGAAGAAAAGGTCCTGTATGGGTTGATCTGCCACTGAATGTGCAGAATACCATGATTGATGAAAAGACTCTTGTTCGTTTTGTTCCAAATGAACCTCAGCTAAAAGCTAGTGAAGCAGATCTTGACTATGTCGTAAAAGCCTTTGAAAAATCTAAAAGACCAGTGCTGTTAATTGGTAACGGTGTGCGCTCTGCATCAGCAAAGATAGAACTTATAGAATTTGCAACAAAACATCAGATCCCAGTTGTAGAAAGCAGACTTGCTCATGACATTCTCTCATATGACAATCCTTTAAACTTTGGTCTTATAGGTGGTGTTGCAGGTGCTAACCGCTATGCTAACTTCATTGTGCAGAACAGCGATTTGCTACTTGTTATTGGATCCCGCTTATCAATTGAAGTGACAGGTCCAGCTAGAGCTGATTTTGCAAGAGAGGCTGTAAAGATTGTCGTTGATGTAGACAGAATAGAACATACTAAAAATGGTGTTCATATCGATCGCTTCATTCATGCTGATGCAAAAGCAATGCTAGAGGCTCTGTTGCAGCTTGAGATCAGAGATACAGATGAGGTATGGCTTGAAAAATGTCGCCATTATAAAGAGATCTTCAGTTACTCAAAAGAGGTATCTCAGAAAGAGAACGCTCCTCTTGATATGAAACTATTTATGTTGCGCTTATCAGAACTTGCTCCTGACAATACCTGTTATGTTTCTGATGCTGGTTTCACAGGAGCTGCTGCACCATGTTCAACAAAACTCAAATCAACCGACAGATTTGTATTGGCATTATCCCAGGGGGAAATGGGCTTTGCACTGCCAGGAGCTCTTGGTATTGCTTCAATGTGGAATGGACCTGTTGTGTCATATAACGGGGATGGTTCAGTTATGATGAATCTGCAGGAACTGCAGACCATGTTCCGCATGCAGAAGAATGTTAAGCTGGTGATTATAAATAACAACGGTTATTCAGGAGTGCGTCACGGCCAGAAAGCTCATTTTAGAGGTAAGAGTATAGGCACAGATCCTTCAAATGGTCTTACTTTACCTTCATTTGAGGTAATGGCAAAAGCATTTGGCATTAACTATTTATCCTTAAAAGATGCTAAAGAGGCTGATTCTGTAATCAAAAAACTTTTTGCTGATGACAAGCCATGCATTTTTGAGGTATATACAGATCCAGATCAGTTTGATATGCATAACGGTCTTGTTATGTACGGAAAACGAAAGTTCGGCTTCCGTCCGATTGAAGATCAGTCACCATTCATTGACAGAGAGACATTCTTTAAAGAGATGATTGTTAAACCAATGGATACAAGCTCTGGAGATCCAGTTTAATCGATCTAATCTCCTATTGCTTAGCATGCCCCTCTTTATAAGAGGAGCATGTCATTATGTAACATATGGTTTATCTGTATAAATGCATACTGAACACTGAATACTTTAACTATCAGATCTTAATCAAAAATTATAAATAATTAGCAGTTCATAGAAATAATTTTCTATTTAAAGGCTGTATACTGCCTGTTAGATACTTGCACTAGCAAAACTGTTGGTATTCAGACAGACGAAAGGAGAATAAATGGGATCACTAAAAGGCAAAACTGTCATGGTTACCGGAACAAATCGGGGGCTAGGCAGGGAACTTGCAATCTCATTTGCATCAAATGGCTGTAACCTTATCGCACTATCCCGTCATTTAGAGGACGATTACCTTTCTTTCCTTGAAGAATTAAAAAAAAATAATAAAGTTGAAGTAAACAGCTATTGTGCCGATCTGTCAGATAGTACTTCTCTAAATGAAGCTTTAAAGAAGATCGCAAGAGATAATAAGCAGATAGATGTTCTGGTAAATAATGCTGGTATTGCCTTTGGTGCTTCTTTTCATATGACTTCAATTGATAAGTTAAAAGAAGTTTTGGAAGTAAACTTTGTGGCACCGGTTAAGATCATGCAGGCTATATCAAGACAGATGTTAAGACAAAAATCAGGCTCTATCATAAACATAGCATCTGTTGGTGGAATCGAGACAAATCCTGGCTACCTCGCCTATGGTTCTAGTAAAGCCGCCCTTATACATGCATCTGCAATCCTGTCTAAAGAAATAGGACCGCAGGGAATTAGAGTTAACTGCATTGCTCCTGGTCTTTTTGAAACACAGATGGGGCATTACAAGAATGAAGATGAGCTTAACAAAGTAATTTCAAGAACATCTCTTCGTCGTATGGGAGATATAAATGAAATTGTAGAGATGGCTCTGTTTCTTGCTTCAGATAAATCGTCGTTTATTACAGGCCAGACCATTAGGGTCGATGGAGGACGCTAGTGAGAGTTGTAGACTGTTCAGTTAATAATGCGCTTCGATTAAAGGAAATGGCAAAACGAATGCGCTTAAATGGACTTGAGATGGCAAAAGCTACTGGAGATCGAGGTGCTCATCTTGGTGGCAGTTTTTCATGTATCGAGATCCTGTCTGTACTCTACGGGGCAGTACTTGAGTACAATGTTACCGATCCAAAAAATCCAAAACGCGATCGTTTCCTACCAAGTAAGAATCACTGCACATTGGCTCATTTTCCTGCTCTTTATGAAGCTGGTTTTATTCCTAAAGAGGAACTTCTGGAATTTCAAAAGGATGGGGGAAGACTTACAGGATATCCAAAAAATCTTGAAGTGGGACTTGAGTACTCCGGGGGTTCTTTAGGGCAGGCTATAGGTGTTGGAATCGGTATGGCCATATCAATGAAAGAAGCCGGTTTGTCTCAAAAAGTATTTGTCATGATGGGAGATGGTGAATTAAATGAAGGTTCCATCTGGGAGTCCTTCATGTTTGCAGCCCACCACAGGATGGATAATCTTGTAGCGATCATAGATAGAAATCATCTGTCATACGATGGCGATACAGAAGATGTGATGGCAATTGAGCCATTAGATAAAAAGATGGATGCATTTAACTGGAATGTTATTTCCTGTGATGGACATGACACTCAGTCTTTACTTAATGCTTTTGCTTCCATAAAAGAAGGTCATCCAAACATCATCATTGCTGACACTATAAAAGGAAAAGGCGTTTCCTTTATAGAGAATCATAGAGAGTGGCATCACCATGCGCTAACAGATGAGCAGTATTTGCAGGCCAAAACAGAAATTGAAAACAGTTAGCAAAACAGCAGGCTATCAAAATAACAAATAATCAGGTATTCAATATGGTAAAAGTTTCAGCCGGTAATCTAAGGGCTTTTGAAAAGCTTGGCCAGAAGGGAAGTATCTTTAATTATGGTCTTATAGATCTGATGAAAGATAATTCTGATGTTAAGGTTTTATCAGCAGATCTTTCCTTGTTGTCTGGTCTTGATAAATTCATTAGAAAATATCCAGACAAGTTTATCCAAACTGGTATTGCAGAGCAGAATATGATGGCCATTGCAGCTGGTTACGCAATGGAAGGTCATATGGCCATTGCTACTACTTATTCATCTTTTATTGCAGTAAGGAGTTTAGAGCAGATAAGACAGAATATCTCTAATACCAATGCAAATGTAAAAATTATAGGAACCTTTGCAGGTGTTGTGGCTGCAAAGTCAGGCGTGTCCCACTGGGCAACTGAAGATCTGGCATTTATGAGAGCTCTTCCAAACTTAACGGTACTGTCTCCAGCCGACAGCCTTGAGGCGATTAAGTGTTTTGAAGCTGCAACAAAGGTAGATACTCCTGTATATATTCGTCTGTCTGGCGGCATAAACTGCCCAATGGTTTATACCGAGGATTATGACTATAAGATTGGCAAGTTTGTAAAACTTACAGAAGGAGATGATGTTGCAATAATTGCTACAGGTCTTATGGTTAATGAATCTCTCAAAGCAGCTAAGCTTTTATCCGAAAAAGGAATAAGTGTTTCAGTTTATGATGCCCATACCATCAAACCTTTAGATAAAGAAACTTTAGATGAGATTTTTTCTAGTGTAAAACTTATCGTGACAGTTGAAGAACACAATGTCATAGGTGGTTTGGGGGCAGCTGTAGCAGAATATAAGGCAACTAAAGAAAATACCCCAAGACAGATCTTTTTAGGTTTCAATGACAGATTTACAGATGCAGGAAGCCAGAGGTTTATCTGGAATGAGGCAAAGCTTACTGATGAATGTATTTGTCAAAGAATTATTTTGGAAAGCAATTTGTAATATAAACAAAGACTGTTAAGTGATGAACTGTCATTACAATATGGTTTAAGAGTATTTCTAGACCGAAGATAAGTGTGGTGTCTGAAAGTGTCGTCAAACGAAGAATGGATTTGTTTGATGGTGCAGTAATCTGTCTGTTAAGATTGCTGAATAAACATACAGTTAAAAAAGTTTTAATTTGTTGGTTTCAATGAGTTTTTGACAGATGTAGCAAAAGTTAAGTAGATTCTAACTTTCCTTCTGTACAAGGAATTGAAGGTTGGAGTAAATTCTAATGAAGAAGTCAAAGAAATCATAAACGATCTTCTTATTAGAGTAAATGTGAACATGAAAATTTCAATGCTGACAGAAATGAAACTAGTCAGTATTTAGGGATATAAAATGAATCTTTCTGCTCATGCTAAGCAATCTTCCGACCTATTTCGAAAACAGCTGATAAGTCGCATTAGTAGTTTTTTTTGTCAATATAAACAGTCTGATGTTGTAATATGGGGAACAGGTGAATTTGGACAGAAAGTTGCCAAATTCTTGGTTGAACACTTAAATCTAAAACAGCACATTAAGTGTTTCTGTGACAGTTTCCATGACGATTCTGTTTTTAAGGAAGTTGAATCGATACCTGTTTTCTCCCCAATTAAAGCAACAGCTGAATATCCTCAGGCTGTTTACATCATTGCCTCAGATTTTTATGAGGAGATACTGTCAAGCATTGCAAAATCTGATTATCATTTTATTAAGACAACTGTAGTTGATGATGAATGCAAGATGCATATTACTCAGCTAAGTTACTATACAATGCCACCAGACAATAATAAGGTTGCCGGGTTTAACCACACTTGGTTTGACATCTATTCTGATCTGAAACAGTCAGGTAGATTGGATAAATACATCGGCGAAATATATCCGATGCTTGAAGATAACGAATCAAGGCAGATACTTGATAACAGATTTAACACATTCTTGTCGGGGGATATGTCCTTTATTGACAAAAATCCAATAAATACTACTGAATATTTTTCAAATGAATTTTATTCAATAGGTAGTTCAGAGGTGCTCTTTGATTGTGGTGCATATGATGGTGACACGATAAATGCATTTAATAGTTTTACCTTAGGCAACTATTTAAAAGTGTTAGCTTTTGAACCAGATGAAAAGAATCTCAAAAAATTACATGCTCTTGTTGAAGATAATTCTTTTCATGATATAGAAGTTGTTTCGGCAGCAACAGGTTCAAAAAATGGTGAAGTATGTTTTAATGCTACCGGAAACTTGGCGGCTAGAATCATACCGGGTGATGCAAAAAGATTGTCCTTTGGAGAAGACATAGTAAAACTTGTAAAACTTGATAATTATATTGATTACAAACCTACACTTATCAAAATGGATATTGAGGGAGCCGAACTTGATTCCTTAAAAGGAGCATCAGAGATAATCAGAAAGTATAAACCAAAGCTTGCAATCTGTATTTATCATTTGCCACTTGATTTCTATGATATTCCTGTATTTTTGAAGTCTCTAGTTCCAGAGTACCATTTCAAGGTAAGACAGCATGGCAAAGGATTCAGTGAAACTATTCTTTACGCTTATGTTGAATAGTATATCTAATCTAAGAACCTACAGTTAATCTCCAGAGAAAACATGGAATTTATGTAATAACAATATCAGTGTGAAAGCAAAATTTGTTTTTTTAGTAAATGGCCTGAAATGGATTTTTAACTTATTGTAAAACTTATCCCATAAGTGCTCAGTTTGTTCTTAAAAAAATCAGAGTGATTGCCGGTGGCACCAGCGAAAGAACTGAAAATTTTGCTGAGTTCTATTCTCTGTATAAAACCTGTTTACTGCACAACACTGATTTTAGAATGTACATGAAGAAAGTCATTACAGCGATATGCTTCATGTAAACGAGATTGAATATGAAAAGGATTCAAAAGTAAGTATTACTGGTTATAAAAGGCATCAGATTTCCTCTGAAGTCCTTGATTAACTGATGACATGGTATGTGGTTTAACGTAAAGGTCTGAAAAGTTTATTTCAGACCATTTACTTTTTTTTATAAAAAAGTGTAACGTTATCTTAGCATGAAAGATCCTTTTGGCATCAAGTATGCTGAAGAAGAGCTTAGTATGTATACTACTCTCTTAATGTGGATTGAGTTGTAAGGAAAAATTCTTTTCTTTCACATAAAAGTTAACAAAATGTAGAAAACCTCTTTGTAAGGAGCCTTAATGTTCTCTGATAATCAAAAGGAATATATTGTCTTTTGGGGAACGAGTAAAAGTGGTCAGTTAAATCTGGCGTTTTGGCGTTCTATTGGGAAAACACCTGATTTCTTCTCAAGCAATGATCCTAAGATGAGGAATGAAACTTTTTTGGGGATACCTGTTATTTCTCCAGAGGAGGTTGTTTCTCTAAAAAATAAGATTATTTATATAACTTCATATGCTATAGATGAAATTACAAAGCAACTTTTAGAACTTGGTTTACCTAAATCTCGTATTATCCCTCTTCAGTCTCCTTTTTATTCTTGTGTGTTAGAGTTATATAAATTATTAGAACAAAGATATTCCTGTAAAAATAAGAGGGTAAATCAGGATAAAAGTCGTGGGTGTATATTTGAGTATGCATTTGGAGGTGCGTTAGGAGGTACTCAAACATGGGCCTACTCTGAGCAGAACAAAATCAGTAAAATTGTTCCAACAGAATCTATTGTTCCTAGTGATAGAGACGAAATAGATATTTCCTTTAATCCAGTTATACTTGAAAGATCGGACAAAGTCAGCCTTTTTGACTCAGCCTGTAATTATTTTTTGTCGTGCAGGTTCAACACTTTTATTGGAGGAATGGATTGTAGTGAAATACTTGCTGCTGCCTGCTTCGTAAAAAGAGAGTATGGAATTAAATTAACAGTAATTGCCGTTTGTCATGTAGATTTCAATGTACACTATGATTCTTACGTTCTTTTACAGAATGATATTGATTATTGCTGTGTAATCAGTGACAAAATGAAAAATTCATTGATTGCTGCGGGATTTCCAGCTAGCAAAATTATGTATTACCCTTGGGAACCGGTACAAGTAAAGTCATACAATGAAGAATATAAAAATTTAAAATCTTCACTTAGAATTGCATATGTTGGTCGTATATATGTGCAACAAAAGAGATGTGACAGTTTTATAACATTGGCAACTTTATTGAGGTCAAAAGGTATAGATTTTATCTTAACTATATGTGGAACTGGTGAGTATTTACCCACTTTAAAACAACAGATTAAATTAAATCATTTAGAAAATCATGTGATTTATCGTGGTTGCCTAGATCACAGTCAAATATATGATTTTTGGCATGATCAGGATATTTATGTAAGCTGTTCTGAATATGAAGGTCACAGTTTGTCTCAATTTGAAGCTTTATCTTGCGGAGTGGTGGCTGTATGTACTGATTGTTCAGGTGTATCGGATGATGTAACTCATGAGTACAGCGGTTTTATCGTTGATGCTGGAGACGTAAAGAAGATGGCAGAGTACATAGAAATACTAGATCAAGATAGAGAACTGCTAGAACTGATGAAGAAAAGAACTACAGAGATTTTTGCGAAGAAAAAAGAAGATTATTGTGATCCAATTGTAGATTTGATCAGGAAATCGTAAATTCTATCTTAAAGAAAACTGAATAACGCTCGTTGAATTATATGATGGGGCGTTTTCAGATTTTTGGTGGATACAATGATAAAATTATTAGACTGTACTCTCCGTGATGGAGCATATATCAACGGCGCAAATTTTGGTTATGAGACTATCCGTGGCATCATTAAAAGAATGCAGGATGCCAAGGTTGAGATTATTGAATGTGGCTGGCTGAAAAATGATCCCCATAAAACAGGATCATCATATTTTCATGTTCCAGATGATTTAAAGCAGTATCTGGTGAATAAAGATCCCAATGTCACATATGTAACAATGATTGACTGGGATCGTTATAATCTAGATTATCTACCACAGTGTGACGGGAAGTCAGTCGATGCCGTT
>JBJEWY010000059.1:0-9034 GCA_051885305.1 Succinivibrio sp.
TTAAATATGAGGGATTTGTGAGGTTCGTCACCCTTGTTGTAAACTAGGGTGACGGAGTTTAGGTGATAACGAGGTTTTTATATTGAATGTAAAATTTGTGTATATCTTAAAAGATTTTCTTGTTAAGTCGTGAAAAAATGCACTTTAGATGTATTTGTATTATAGATTATAAATTTATTTGTGATTTGTATCAAATAATCGCATTAGTTTTGTATAATAAATGTAAAGAGCCTTTAGCGACTTAATTTTTATAAGAAGTACATCAAATGAAAAAACTAACTAAATCCCTTCTTTTATTAGGTACAGTTCTGTCTTTTAACACCTATGCCTATACTGTAGGAATTGCTATGCCTACCCAGGAAGACAACCGATGGTATGTGGAGGGGTATCACCTTCAGAAAGTACTTATACAAAACGGTTTTAATGTAGAACTCTTTTACGGTGGTGATTTTGATCTTGAACTGCAAAAAAAGCAGCTTAACAGACTTGTTGATGAGAAAAAGGTTGATGCTCTTGTAGTAGCAGCTTTAGACTGCGGTGGTCTTAATGCGCAGCTAGAGCACGCCAAATCAAATCACATTCCTATTATAAGCTATGACCGTCTTATCACTGGTACTGGAGCTATTGACTACTATGCTACCTTTGATAATGAAAAAGTTGGCATAATTCAGGGTACATATATAGTTGATAAACTTAAGCCTTCAAAGGACAATGTAATAAACCTTGAGATCTTTTATGGCTCATTAGATGACAACAATGCCAAGTTTTTCTACAACGGGGCGATGACTGTTTTAAAACCATATATAGATGAAGGAGCAATAGTAATCAAATCAGGGGAGATTACTCCACAGGAAACTGAAACTAAAGGTTGGAGTACTGATCTTGCCAACAAGAGAATGGTCAAACTTATAGAAAAGGTTGGTTATGGTCCTGGCAAGGTAAGACTTGATGCAGTACTGTCTCCAGCAGACTGTGTGTCAGAAGGTATTGCGCTTGCATTATCTTTTAACGGATACAAAGATAGTGAATTCCCGCTTATCACAGGACAGGATGCAACTCCTGATGCAATAAATAGAGTTAAAAACGGTACTATGGCTATGACCATTTTTAAATCACCGGCTAAATTGGGAAGCGCAGTAATTGATATGCTAACTGCACTAAAAAACGGCACTAAAGTTAAAGTCAATGATGTTTCGACCTATAACAACGGTGTTAAAACTGTTTCTAGTTACTTGTGCCAACCAGAACTGATCGATAAAGATCATATGGCAAACTTTTAACCAAAAAGGCTCTATACGTAAAATAGCTCTCTTGCAAAAGGGGGCTTTTATGTTTTAAATCAAACAGTAATATCAAATTATCCTATCTGCTTTCTTCCTTGTTCTTGCAACTAAACATCATATTTTTGTAAACGTCTCTGATCTAAATCAGTGAAAAGAATGCTCACAATATGTGCATCTGTTAAAAATCGGACACATGTGTGTTTCTTGATAGTGCATTGTATTGATATAGATCACTTTCAATCGTATCTTGTTATCAAAGTCAATGATGACTTGAGTTCAAGGAGATTGTTTATGAGAGTATGTAAAAGTGCATTACTTGCCTCAACACTGGCAATGGCATCTTCTGCAATGGCTGAAGAAGCACCAGTATTGGACAAAGCAGACAACGGCTTTATTCTGATGTCTGCAATGCTAGTTTTATTAATGTCTATCCCAGGTATTGGTTTGTTCTACGGTGGTTTAGCCCGTTCAAAGAATGTGCTGTCAACCATTGAGCAGACCCTTGCAGTTTTCTGCATGGCAATTATTCTGTGGGCCATCATTGGCTACAGCTTCGCATTCGGTCCAACCGATGGCGTTCTTGGTGATTACTTCGGTGGCTTTGGCACCATGTTCTTAGCCGGCATCAATTTAGACTCTTTATCTGGCAGTTTATCAGAGTACACCTGGGTTATCTTCCAGGGCGCTTTCTGTGCTATTTCTGCATGTCTTATCATTGGTGCAACCCCAGGTCGTATCAAGTTCTCAGCTGTTTTAATCGCAGTTGGCATCTGGATCGTTTTATCTTATGCACCATTAGCACACATGGTATGGGGCGGTGGCTTCATTGATTCTACCTTCCAGTCATATGACTTTGCAGGTGGTACCGTTGTTCATGTTAACGCTGCTATCTGCGGTTTAACCGGTGCTTTCATCTTAGGTCGTCGTCACGACTTAGGTAAGGTTGCAATGGCTCCACACAATGTTGGTTACACCTATGTTGGTGCAGCTTTACTGTGGATTGGTTGGTTAGGCTTTAACGCTGGTTCAGAACTTGTTGCAGACAATGTATCAGCTCTTGCTTTCATCAACACTGTATTATGCCCAGCAGCTGCAGCATTAACCTGGATGGTTACTGAGTGGATCGTATTCCGTAAGCCTTCAACCTTAGGTACTGCATCAGGTGTATTAGCAGGCTTAGTTGCAATCACCCCAGCTTGTGCTTTCGTAGGTCCTATGGGTGCACTTATCATCGGTATCGTATCAGGCTTAGCTTGCGTATGGGGTGTTCATGGCTTCAAGCGCTTAACCAAGATCGATGATTCAATGGACGTATTCGGTGTTCATGGTATCGGTGCTATTGTTGGTGGTATCTTAACTGGTGTATTCTGTGACCCAGCTTTAGGTGGTACTGGCTTCAAGGGCGACTGGACCTCAATTGCAGGACAGGTTTACGGTCAGGCTATGTCATTAGTAGTAGCAATCGTATGGTCCTTCGTAGTATCAGTAATTGCCTTCAAGTTAGCTCAGGTATTAGTTGGCTTAAGAGTAACCGCTGATGAGGAAGCTGAAGGTCTTGACCTTGCATCACACGGCGAACGTGGCTACAACTTATAATCAGTGGAGACTAATCTATGAAACGTATTGTTGCAATTATTAAACCATTCAAGCTTGATGATGTACGCGAAGCCTTAGCTTCAATCGGAATCTCTGGCATGACAGTATCAGATGTTAAAGGTTTCGGTCGTCAGAAAGGTCACACCGAGCTTTATCGTGGCGCTGAGTATGTAGTTGATTTCCTGCCAAAGTGCAAACTTGAGATTGTAGTAGCTGATGAAGAGGCTGACAAATCAATCCAGGCAATCATCAACGCTGCTCACACCGGTAAGATTGGTGATGGTAAGATCTTCGTATCAGATGTACAGCGAGTAATTCGTATCCGTACTAGCGAAGAGAACGAAGAAGCTATCTAATTTAGCTCTCAAAACAATCAAACCCCGCATCATGCGGGGTTTTTTATTCCTCAAAATTCTGTAATGGTTCTATATTGATCGTATTTTTGCAATGTTATTGGATGTGTAAGGCTGATTCTAGTTGTCATTACTATAGCAATGTAATTTGAAAATCTCTTTTATGTCATTCTTTCATTTGTCATCTCTTCACAGTTGCAAGAAAAAGAAGAAAAAAATAATGAGTCGGTATTTTTTTTTTTCTCAAGTGTGGCAATATGTACAAAAAATATTTGCATAACTCATGTTGCTGGTTTTATTGAGGTGATTCGATGTACAGCGAAAATAAAGAAGAAATTGAGATAGACTTAATAAGGATGATGAGGTTCGTGCTTTCCTGCTATAGGAAGATTCTGCCATTTGGAATTGTGTTTGCAGTACTGTTTTTTTCCTACAAGTTCTACTCTTTCAATATGTCAGAAATTCCATTAGAGGAAGTAGATAAACTTTTTAATATTGAAAGAATTGTTAAACAGACTGATGGGCGTGTTGTCAAAGAAAACAAAAAAGTCAGCTACAATCTGTACAAAGAGGATTACCTAGCACGACTTTCACAATACAACAACGATAAAAATACTGTTGAAAGAAAAAAGAATATTCTCTCAACTGACATTGCTAAAGTTGAAGATGAAATCAGAAAACTTCAGGCCTATATAGAGTATTCAAAACTGTATGGAACAGATCCTAAAGACTACTGGGAGGCTGTTGTTTATTACAATGTGCGTGAAAAGAATCCTCTGCAACAGAATACTCCTAGTAGGGCTATCAAAGGAAATACAGTTAGTGACGCTGAAAGATCAGAAAGCAAAAAATCTGATCTTGTTGAAACAGAATCATCTGTTATCCATTTTGCAGATAATCTTCTGCATACAAAGAAATACTTCAGCAAATTTGCAGACTGTCTTGGCATAAAGATCGATCTGACTACAGAACCTGTCAGCGAACTTATAGTCATGAATGCCATTGATAATTATTCTTTCAGGATTAGTGTAAAAGGCAAATCACAAACTGATGTTAAGCTCCTTTTAAATGTGTTAAGTGACTTTAACAATGAGTTACAGAGTTTCTTTGAGCAGGATTATGTGATCAAATCAAAGCTGCTTTCATTTACTAATACCTATAATCAGCAACTTCTGCATCTTAAGACTGATAAAGACAATGCTATGTCAAATCTCAATGGTAAAGTTGAGGCTATTCAGACTAAAATTAGCAACCTTGTGCAGCCAATTCCTTTAGAAGATGAAAAAATGATCGATCTTGATCTTTATCGTATCAAGAAACTTATTCTGTTTACTTTAGCAGGTTTTATAGGCGGAATATTCCTTGGAAGCGGTATATATAGCCTGTGCTACCTTTTCAGTGGCAAGCTGAATGATGCAGATTATCTCTGTAGAGTTTATGGTTTAAGAAAGATTGCCACTCTTCATGAGGCTTCTTTTGCAAAAGAGTCAGAGTCAGAGTCAAGAAAGCTTAAAGAAGCAGGTTATCTTATTGCATCAGAATACAAGAATGTTGTTGCTGTTACAACATTGAAAGACGGAAATGCAGCCAATGCTACGTCAAAACTTGTTGATGCTATGAATGAAAAGTCTGTTATTTTCTCTTTAAGACATCCAGAAGAGCTGGTGGATATAAATGAGGCTGACGCTGTAGTAATTGTTGAAAAGCTTGATGTATCAAAGCTCAAAGACGTTACTTCAGAAATAGAAATGTTAGAGCAGTACAGTAAGAAGATCTTAGGTATTGTCTACGTCTAAGATCTCTTTGCTTTATTTTCAGCCTCCCTACGGAGGCTTTTTTTTGCCCTTATTTTTCGGTTATCCGTGATTTATATAGGATAGGATGAACAGGACTGTAATAATCCACATAAATGGCTTGATTTCTTTATATCTGCCTGTACAGAGCTTCATCAGGCAGTAGGCTGTAAAACCAAATCCAAAGCCGTTTCCAATTGAGTATGTAAGCGGCATCATGATGATTGTCAAAAATGCTGGAATTACTTCTGTTGGGTCAGAAAAATCGATTTCGGCAATATACTTTACCATCAATGCTCCTACTACGATAAGCGCAGGTGCTGTAGCAAAAGGTGGTACAAGTAGTGCAAGAGGCGAGAGAATAAAGGCCATGAGGAAGCAGATACCTACAACAACTGCAGTAAGACCTGTTCTGCCTCCAACCTGAACGCCAGCTGATGATTCTATATAGGTTGTAACTGTACAGGTACCTGTAACAGCTGATGCAATGGTTCCAACTGAATCAGTTAAAAGAGCCTTATTGATGTTCTCAACCTTGCCATTGTTATTCATCATTCCAGAGGCCTTTGTCAGTGCCACCAGAGTTCCTATGTTGTCAAAGAGTTCAACAACAGTAAAGGTGAAGATAATAGAGATAATTCCATACTCAATAGCACCAAGAATATCCATTTGCATGAATGTTTCCGTAAGAGCTGGTATTTCAAAAGAAATGACATCATCTATAGTTGAAGGTGCCTTAGAAAAACCCAAAATCATGCTTATGAAGGTTGTAAGAAGGATACCAAGGAGCATTGCAGCTTTTACTTTAAGAGCAAGTAAAACAGCGATCACACCAATACCAAAGCAAGAGAGCAGTACTTTAGGATCTGTCATGTGACCAAGCGTAACTAAAGTTGCATCTGATTTAACAACGATTCCAGCATTTGATAAGCCGACAAAGGCGATAAACATGCCAATACCTGTGGTAATTGATACCTTGAGACATTTTGGCAGTGATTCAATAATAAGTTCTCTAACTTTAGTTACTGTAAGAAGCAGAAAGATGATACCTGATATAAATACGGCACCTAATGCTGTCTGCCAAGAAAGACCTACTGTTTTACATACATAGAATGTAAAAAATGCATTGATACCCATTCCAGGTGCAACAGCAAATGGAAGTCTTGCATACAGTCCCATTGCAAGTGTGCATAAGGCTGATGTCCAGATTGTGGCCGCTACAGCAGCTTCTTTTGGAATCCCTGCCTGTTCAAGAATTGTTGGATTAACAAGTATCACATAAGCCATTGCCATAAATGTGGTGAAACCAGCAATGAGTTCTGTTTTAAATGAACTGTTTCTTTTGGTGATCTGAAAATATCTGTCTAAACGTTCTTTCATAGTTTTTCCCAAATAATAATCTTTTGTGCGATCATAATTTTTAACAACAGTTTTTTTCAAGACTCTGCTCCTGAATTGTTGAAATATCTTCAAGAAAGGTTATAAGTTGTGCATGAAAGAAAAGATGTGGCGAGGTTGAAAACAGTATTTTCACTGGGATAATTGCGACAAAAGAGGTTATTTACCGTCTTTTTGGGAGGTAACCTCCTTCAAATATGGGATCTATGTATAAAAATCTTATACAGATAATGAGTTATACACGTTTTTTATAGCCAAAACAAATATTTTTGTGATAGAGTTACCTCAACCGTTAAATACAACATTATGGAGAAAAAAATGAATAAGTCTGAACTGATTGCCAAAACTGCATTAATTGCTGGTGTTTCACAGGCACAGACCAAAAATGTAGTAGACGCCTTACTTGAGGCTGTTAAGCAGAGCTTAGGTGCTGGCGAGACCATCCAGCTGGTTGGTTTTGGTACTTTCAAAGTTTCAGAGCGTGCAGCACGCAAGGGCCGTAACCCTCAGACCGGTGCAGAGATTCAGATCGCTGCATGCAAGGTTCCAGCATTCTCAGCAGGCGCTGATCTAAAGAAAGCTGTTAACAAATAATCAGTATTATATATAAAAAGGGCAGTATAGATTTTATACTGCCTTTTTTATTGCTCTTATCTAATCTGTTTCCCAAGGCTGAACTATCCAGTCATCCTGATTGTATTCTCTGACATAAAAATCAGGAACATTCTTTCCTTTGGGTTTTACATAAACACACACCAAAAAGGCATCTGGATACTTGTTTTTGATAAATGACGCTGTATTGCCACTATCAGAGAGATCGTCAACAAATAGAGTATTTTCAGTATCAAGAGATGGCTCTTTTAAAACGGTGATCCTGTCTATTTGCCTTTCACTGTATGATGAGATGCAGTAGGTATCGATAAGTTTGATACCAAGCTGAGCACTCAAGATACTGGCAGGAAAAAGTCCTCCACGGGTGATCACTGTAATGGATTTGAAGGTGCGGCCACTCTTTTTAATTGCATCAGCAAGCTTTACAGCATCTTTTGCATATTCATCATAGGAGATATAGATTTTCATAAATCACCGATCAGCTGGCATCGTAACTGTCACGTAAAAGTTTTGGCATTTTCTGTTTTCTGAACAGATAAATTGCTCTTGAAACATAGATAAAAGCACTTGTAACAAGACAGATTAAAAATCCTGTCCATACTCCATATGCTCCCATTTTTTCAGTAAATATTCCATAAGCAAGTATCACAGATAAAGGAAAACCTACAATCCAGTATGAGAATATGGTATTTAAAAGAATTGTTTTTGAATCTTTAAATCCCTGCAAAACTCCCATGAACATACACTGTATGCAGTCAGGGAAAAGATAAAAGCAGTTAAACAGCATAAGGCCTGTAGTAAGTGCAAGTACCTGCTGATCATCTGTATACAGTGAGGCAATCTTTTCTCTTAGGGTTATTAGCATTAAAAAGTACAGAGCAAAGGTCACAAGGTTGATAAGAAGCGTTGTCTTTGCAGCTATATAAGCTTTAGCAAAATTCTTTGTACCCATCATTAATGATACTCTTATGGTAGCGGTCATACTCAGACACAAAGGTATCATGAAAATCATACCTGAGACATTGAGTGTAATGGAGTGGGCTGCAACTGTTGTAGGTCCAAAAGGGCTTAAGATAACTGCTGCAAGAGAGAAACATGCAACTTCTGCTGTTCTTGAAAAACCAAGTGGCAGTGAGAGATGCATAAAGCTTCTTACTGAGTGAATATCAAAGTAGAGCTTTTTATCCTTTTCATACTTTTTGTAGATTTTGCCTCTTGTTACATAAGAGTAGATCATTAAAGCTGTAAGGATATTGATAAAAGCGCTTGTCATGCCGCAGCCGACACCGCCCATAGCAGGCATTCCGAGCTTACCGAAGATAAAGATGTAGTTTAGTGGGATATCTAAAAGCAACATTATGATGCCAAAATACATCGTAGGCTTTGTGATCCCAAGACCTTCAGAATAACAGCGATAGGCATTGAATATGGCTGTTGAAGGCAGGGCAAAGGAAACGAAATACAGATACTTTGTAGCAACATCCATCATGTTTTTATCAGCTGGAATATAGCTGAAAATACAAGGCACGAGCGCTAAAAGAACTGCAGTTAAAATTCCTAAAATCGTGCAGCATATAAGAGCATTGTATCTGGCAAGCTGCATCTTTGGGAAATTGTTTAGGCCCAAAAGAAGACTCGTTGTTGGAGTCAAACCATAGGCAACACCTGATAAAAACATATAGGCAGGCCAGTAGAATGAGCATGCTACAGCTACACCTGAAATATCAACGGTTCCAGCAAGACCTGCCATCACAGTATCAACAACACCCATGCCGCAGGCACAGAACTGTCCTGTCAGAAAAGGAAAAAACAGTCTTAACTGTGAATGCAGTTCTCGTCTGAATGAAGTTCTCATATTCAATATTATTTACAGCCACTATTGTGGAGCAATTCATCCCAACCGCCTATAGAGGCGGGGGAATTCTTGCTAGATAAAGTTAAATCCAAAAAAACAACATGAGGGACATCTCTAGTCCCTCACAACGGCTATATGAAACGC
>JBJEWY010000060.1:0-2397 GCA_051885305.1 Succinivibrio sp.
TCGTTATAATCTAGATTATCTACCACAGTGTGACGGGAAGTCAGTCGATGCCGTTAGAGTTGTGTTTCCCCGAGGCAAAGCTAAAGAAGGTCTTGAAGTAGCATCAAAGATCAGAGATAAGGGCTACAGAATTTTCTGTCAGGCAGCAAATACATTAGGTTACTCCGACAGAGAGCTTTTAGATCTTATTGATGAAGCCAACAAAGTAAAACCTGAAGGTATTTCAATTGTAGATACATTTGGTGCCATGTATCCAGATGATCTTGAAAGAATCCTCTCAATCTTTGTACATAATCTTCATCCATCCATCAAGATAGGTTTCCATTCCCATAATAATCAGCAGTTATCATTTGCACTTACCATCCAGTTTGTCAGACGTATGACAGAGCAGGGACGAGAGATTATTGTAGATTCAAGTCTATGCGGTATGGGCAGAGGTGCCGGTAATGCCACAACAGAACTGGTTACAAGTTTTTTAAACAAGAAGTACTATGGAAATTATGACTTGGATCTGATCATGGATACCATCGATATGTACATGGTTCCATTCCAGGAGAAGTATTCTTGGGGCTATTCAATTCCAACCTATATTGCAGGAATGTACTGCTCTCATGTTAACAATATCGATTATCTGCTGAAGAAACATAGAGCAAATGCAAAAGAAATAAGATGTGTTATTTCTTCATTAAAACCTGAAGAGAGAGTTCATTATGATTATGATCTTCTTGAGCAGCGTTACATTGAGAATCAGAACAATGAAATTGATGATGAGAAAACTCTGGAAATTCTGAGTTCTCAGCTAAAAGACAGAGAAGTTCTGTTAATTGCTCCTGGCAGATCATCAATTGAAGAGAAGACAAAAATTGAAGAATACATCAAAGAGCATAATCCTGTTGTAATAGGTGTCAATGCTATTCTTCCATCTTACAGATATGACTACCTGTATCTGATGAGTCAGGTTCGCTATGACTATGCAAAAGAAGCTTATCCTAAGCTGTTTAGTTCTACTTCTAAGATATTGTTATCAAATATCAGAGCAGATGCAAAAACAGATGTTTATACAGTAAGGTATGAAAGAGCAATCAAGCGAGGCTGGAAGCATTTTGATAATGCTGTAATCTGCCTGTTAAGATTATTGAATAAACTCAACATTAAAAAAGTTTTAGTTGCAGGTTTTGATGAGTTTTCTGACAGATATAACGAAAGTTATGCGGATCCTAAGCTTCCTACTGTACATGGAGTAGAAGACTGGGATAAATTTAATGAAGAACTCAAAGAGATCTTTAACGATCTTCTTATGCGAGTTAACGGAAACATGGAAATTTCAATGCTGACAGAAACGAAGCTAGTCAGTATTTAAGGATAAAAAAATGAATCTTTCTGCTCAGTCTCAGCAGTCATTCGATTTGTTCAGATCTCAGTTAATTGAGCGACTCTGTAATGTTTATTACAAATTTAAACATTCTGATATCGTTATATGGGGTACAGGAGAATACGGAAAGTGGGTCGCCAGTTTTTTAGATAAGCACCTAAAAATGAAGCAGAATATCAAGTGTTTCTGTGACAGTTTTCATGACGATTCTGTTTTCAAAGAAATTGAATCGATCCCTGTTTTCTCCCCAATTAAATCAACAACTGAATATCCTCAGGCTGTTTATATCATTGCTTCAGATTTTTATGAGGAAATTCTGTCAAGCATCGCAAAATCTGATTACTGCTTCATAAAAACTTTTGTAATGGATCACGACAACAAGTTGCTTGAGAAACAGCTGATCTACTATACAAATGCACCGGATAAAAATACGGTAGTGGGTTTTAATTACACTTGGTTCAACCTATATTCTGATCTGAAACAGTCTGGTAAATTGGATAAATACATCGATGAAATATATCCGATGCTTGAAGATAACGAATCTAGACAGATACTTGATAACAGATTTAACACATTCTTGTCGGGCGATATGTCCTTTATTGATAAAAATCCTATCAATAGTAATAGCTATTTTTCAAAAGGTTTCTATTCCTTAGGCAAAGAGGAAGTTCTTTTTGATTGTGGCGCATTTGATGGTGACACGATAAAAGATTTTTATAATTTTACAAAAGGAAATTATTTAAAAGTATTGGCTTTTGAACCAGATAAAAAGAACCTCAAAAAATTACATGCTCTTGTTGAAAAAAATTCTTACCATGATGTGGTGCTTGTAGAAGCAGCAACAGGTTCCACTGATGGAGAGGTTTGCTTTAATACCACAGGGAACATGGTAGCAAGAGTCGTAAATGATAAGAATACAAACTCACATGTGGGTAATAAAGTAAAACAGGTAAAGCTTGATAATTATATTGATTACTCTAGTTTCCCACATGGAAATTTAAAACAAAACTAGATGCACTCTAGGT
>JBJEWY010000061.1:0-2352 GCA_051885305.1 Succinivibrio sp.
GGTTTTCTGTTACCTAGTATCTCAAGCAGTGGGTCCATACCATTAACTTCGGTCTACCTACTAATCTAAAATTGCCCCTTATCTATCATTCATAAATATTCATAACCCCTACACTTAAAACTGCAGCAATTTCGCTGTTTTTTTTATGGAACCTGAAATGAATCAGGGAAAAATTATGGATATTTATCTATTAAGGCAATTATGCCTGACGATCCTCTCAGGAAAGTCTTTAAATGAAACCAAATCTCTACATAATGTAGCCCGTTCTACAGTCATCAGATACAAGAAGAAACTAAGAAATGCACAGATCACGTCTTATTCTTCTCTATTGGCTCTTAATGATGATGAATTTATAAGAGCGATGTATGGTGTCAAAGCTGTTGTAGAGAAAAAGCCTAGTAAGACAACTGTTCATATTGGTAAAGACAATCCAAATCACACTAAAAAAGATCTTTACGATGCTGATTTTAAGGCTTATGCAAAGAGGTACGCTGAAGATCATAATGTGAAGAAGGCTGATATTTACGTTGACTATGTTAAGTCGGCTACAGCTCTTGGTAAGTCATACCTCAAAGATACTGCCTTTAGATCAAGACTGAATGCTCAGATAGCCCTTATTAAAGGACCTAACGTGACAATGCACAGAGAGCATGCTTACGGAGATGAACTACAGCTTGACTGGTGTGGCGACCTTTTTGACATTAGAGGCGAAGGTAACAAAGCCATACCTTATGGAGTAATGGTTCTAACCTGGGCAGCAAGTTGTTACGTGTACGCAGTCTTTGTTCCAAATCAAACAACCAAAAGTACCATTGAAGGTCTCATATCAGCCTTTACCTACTTTAACTGCTTACCCAAGCAGTTGGTTATTGATAATGCAAAGCAAATGGTAACTAAGCATGCTAAAGGCCGAGAAGCTATATTAAATCCATCTTTTGACCTATTCATGCGTAAATGCGGTGTTCCTGTTAATGCAAACAATCCACATTTACCTAATGAAAAAAGTCAGGTAGAGCAAGCTGTTAACCTAGTTCAGACACGAGTTTTAACCAGAATGAGAGGTAAGTTTTTATTGCTAGAAGAAGCCAACCTCATACTGATGAAGCTTGTTGAAGAATACATTAACGAAGCCCCTTTCAGAGGCAATAAAGACACGCCCAGAGTCTCTCTTTTCAACACATATGAAAAGCCAGCTGCAAGAAAGCTTGAGCGTGCCCTTCCAACGTATGTAGAGCATATTCCAAATTTGGTTGTTAATAAAGACTACCACGTCAAAATTCATAACAACTATTATTCAGTTCCTTTCATATTTGCAGGTAAAACAGTAGACGTAAGCATAGATGGCTCTATGATCAAGATTTACCTTAAGAACTCAATGATAGAATCGCATGTATTAAGAACAACTAACGGAGCTTATATAACCAAACCTAACAACATGCCTAAAAAACATCAGGCTGTGCTTCAAAAGGAGCTTAAATATCCTGATCCTGAGAGTATCTTTAAGGTAGCTGAATCCTTAAGTGGTGACTTACTTTCTTTCTGCAAATCACTGCTCAACAATGGCAGCTTCCAGGAAAGCAAAAAAGGTTGCATTTATATGATCAACCGCTATTTACGAAATCCTAATGACAGACTCCTGTACGACTGTGCCATACAGAGCATTTTGCATGATTCTGAGCTTAGATATTTAAACACCTACGTCTTTGATAGAGCCTTAAAAGAACTCATCCAATATAGAGATTCCCACGATGGAGAATTTCCTATCCAAACGTCTCTAGATTTCGGTAAATCAGAAGCCACTTCAGTAGCTGACAGTTCTGCAACAGCCTTTGTAAGAAGTCCTGAAGAGTTGCTTAAATCGCATCAAAGAAAGGCTGAAGCAAAAGCTAAAGCAACTGAAAATGTAGTGGAAGACCTTGAGAAATTACTTGATTAGAGGAATATAAAAATGAAATTAAATAAAAAACAGAACAGCTTAATTGATGATCTAAAGAAGTTAAAGCTTTACGGCATGGCTAGTGATTTGGAAAATCAGTTCATAAATGAAGACGTGTACTCAAAAGTTACCTTTTTTAACCGCATTGAACAGCTGATTAATAAGCAAATCGCATATGCCTTGAACAAGAAGTACAATTCATTGCTAAAACGCTCCAAGATCAAGGATTACTTTAGTTTTGAAGATCTCAAATACAATCAAGAAGAAGATGGTATTACTCCGGATGAAGTAGCCTTCCTCGCAAGCAATAGCTGGGCTACAGACAATATCATGAATGTAATTATTCAAGGTGCCACTGGTGCGGGGAATTATGTGAAGTTGAGAATAATGTAAAGTAAGCTTTAGGAAGACTGATA
>JBJEWY010000062.1:0-8602 GCA_051885305.1 Succinivibrio sp.
GTAACTGCCAGGCATCCTTTCTAAGACCCCGGATTGTGATTCAGTCCGGGGTTTTTCATTTTGTATGTAGCTTCAATAAATCTTCATTTACAAATAATCGCCTTTCTTTCCCTATAAGCCTGCTTCTCCATAATTATTCATTAACAGGCTTTTAAGAATAATTAACCACATGCGATTTGATAATTTACATACGTTTTTTAAGGTGTAGATGTCAATTATTTGCGGAGGATTGGATCATGAAAGGTCTTATTGATTTTATTTTCGGCGATCATGACATTTATGACGATGACCCATATGCAGAGCAGCTGCAAGATGAAGAACTTTCTGTTGAAAAAGAGAAGATCCATGAAAGATGTGATTGCATCTCAAGATTCTCAGGTATTGAGGGCAACTTTGGTGTTGCATCATTCAATAATACCTGTTTCTTTTATCTTATAGGATCTGCCAATAGAGAGCAGAGTGAAGGTTACAACTAATGTAACACCTTGATTGGGACAAAAAGAAAAAACAAAAAAAACAGGGGACATAAATCCCCTGAATTTTTGGAGTAAATAAAATACATTAGAATCGAGGTTTAATCAGTTTCCTTAAATCATCTACAGTGGTGTCATCACCGATGGTGATAAGTTCTGTTCCCGTGAGCATTGCAAACAGAGCGATATCATCACGGGTTAAGGCTGTTGAAACTACAGCATGGTGTGCGCCACCTGCAAAGCACCAGCCCTCTGTACCAATCTTGAAGTTTGGTTTGTGTCTGTACATGATTCTTGCAACAGGAAGATTTGGCATTGGTTTTGGCTGTTTAACAAGCTCAATATCTGCACAGATGATTCTGAAGCGATCGCCCATATCAACCATGGTTACCTGAATACCATCACCTGTTACACCATCAAATACCAAACGAGCAGGATCTTCCTTACCGCCGATACCTAAAGGCAGAACATCAATTTCTGGTTTTGTGGCAGCAAAGCTTACTGGAACTTCAAGCATGTGGGATGCAAGTTCTAATTCCTGACCTTCTGTCAGATCATAGGTGTAATCCTCTATAAAGCCTGTTGCACCTTTACGGCCTTCAGCCATTTTCATGAGCACAGCAGAGAATGCTGAGGTCTTATAGTCACCCTCAGGACCGAAACCTACACCCTTGCCCATCAGATCCTGAACAGCAAGACCTGGTAACTGCTTTAGACCATGCAGATCCTGGAAAGTATCAGCAAAAGCTCCAATCTTATTGTCTGAGAGGAATTTCTCAAGACCTACCTGATATTTAGCCTGTTCACGTACTGCCTTAATATTGGTAGTATTCATGGTGTACTTGCTCTGATAGTCTGCCATCTTCTCATCAATTTGAGACTCGGTTACCTTGTCGATAATCTCTACAAGATCGCCCAAAGAGAAGTAGTTGCATTCCCAACCGTAACGGATCTGTGATTCAACACGATCACCGTCGGTTACAGCAACCTCACGCATATTGTTACCGAATGATGCTACCTTAAGGTGACGTGAGAAGTTGATAGCACGGGCTACATCGATGAACTGACTGATTCTGTCAATCACATCCTGATGCTCGTAATAACCTGCTACAACCTGATGAGGAATCCCCATACGTGCAAGAATAAAGCCGTATTCACGATCACCGTGGGCAGCCTGATTGAGGTTCATGAAGTCCATGTCAATCTTGTCGTATGGAAGTTTCTCATTGGCCTGTGTATGTAAATGTAAAAGTGGCTTTCTTAATTCCTGCAGACCTTTGATCCACATTTTTGCAGGGGAGAAAGTATGCATCCAGGTGATGACACCGATACATTCATCATCACAGCTGACCTTTCTTAAATCAGCGATACATACTTCTGAATTGATAACTGTAGGAAGTAGTTCTACTTTGACCTTGTCTCCAAGTTTTTTATTGAAGAACTCAGTCATGATCTGGGCATCTTTGGCTACCTGTTTTAGGCACTCATCGCCATAGAGATCCTGAGAACCAACTACAAAATAAATCTTATCCATATTTAATACCCCTTTTGTATTTGCTCGATTTGAAAGGGGGTAAGCCCCCTTTTCAGAATTACTTGATCACGTGAAGTGCCTTTCTGTCAGCAAAGATTGCAACGAACATCAAGAAGACGATACCCTGAATGAGCTG
Organism: Succinivibrio sp.; assembly: GCA_051885305.1. GTDB lineage: Bacteria > Pseudomonadota > Gammaproteobacteria > Enterobacterales > Succinivibrionaceae > Succinivibrio. Next base: position 2,144 of record JBJEWY010000062.1, read on the forward strand.
CATTACCTTTGGTGTCAGACCAACCATGGTTAAACCTGAACTTAAAATCACGAACAGGAGAGAACCTACAATGAAGTTGTAGAAACGGCACATAGCACCACCAGAGATTGGCATACCGCCTAAAACAAGAGCGATCAGGATCTGTGTTTCAAGCTGATTACCGCCAGATGAGGTTACAGAGCCTACCTTTACAGAGCTGATGAAGGCAGCAAAACCTGTAATTGCACCTGAAAGCACGTATACCCAGAATTTGATCCTGTTGGTACGGATACCTGAGAACATAGCACCCTTTTCACCGGCACCAATGGCTTTTAGGTAGATACCGAACTTGGTGTAGCTAAAGAAGATGAAACCAATGACAACCACAAGTACGGTGCAGCCAACCTTGAGCTCAGTGGTATCAAGTTCAATAAGCTCCATTGAACCTACAACAGGAGCGTTGGTGGTCAGGTACTTGATAAGACCTCTGAACAGGAACATGGTACAGATGGTTACAATGAAGGACTTAATCTTCCTGTTTACATAGAAGTAACCGTTGATAGCTCCTATTGCTGCACCTGTTAAGATACCGCCACAGATTGCAAGCGGAATGCTGTAGGCAGACAGCGAACATACCACGATTGCAGACAGACCTAGGATTGAGCCCTGGGAGAAGTCAAGTCCGCCCATAGTCATGATGAAGAACACTCCCATGGATGCGATCATGATGACATATACCTGAGAGAGTGCCAGTGGCAGATGGCTTAACATTCTGCCGTTGGTCAGATAGTTGAATAACAGGAATACCAGAATAAGACCAGCAATTGGCAGGAATGCGCGGATAAGACGCATTCTGTGGAGTTTCTTTAATTCCTGCTCCTTATTGTTTACAGCAACCATATCAGTCATAACAAACTCCTTAAACCATCATTGAAATCAGGCTGTTCTCATCAAGATCTTCTGATCGTGGAAGCTCACCCTTGATGGCTCCATCCTTCATGATAATGATGCGGTCACACATACCGATAAGTTCCATAAGCTCTTCTGAGATCATGATTATGGACTTACCTTCCTTTCTCATTGCATCCATAAGCTGGTAGATATCCTGCTTAACCTTGATGTCAATACCACGGGTAGGACTGTCTAAAACCACGATATTTGAACCCTTGCCTATCCAGCGAGCCAGAACAACCTTCTGTTTGTTACCGCCAGAGAGTTCTGAGAGGAACTGCTCGGTGTTAACCATCTTTACAGACATTTCCTTGGCATACTTTTGGGCAAACTCTCCAACTTTTTTCCAGTTGAGAAGTTTTGTATGAGGATAGGTAAGCTTGTCTAAAGACGGAATAGCAATATTCTCACCGATACTCTGATTCATGATGGCTGACTCATTGTCACGATCTTTGGAGGTATAGGCAATTGAGTGGCTGATAGCAGTAGGAATATCTTTAATTACAGTGCCATCAGAAAGTACCACTGTACCTTCTCTGTCATAGCTTGCACCGAAGATAGCCTTGCCAACTTCATGCATGCCAGACTCTGACAGACCGCCAAAGCCTAGGATTTCTCCTTTGTGAAGATCAAAGCTTACGTCATGGATCTTGCCTGGAACAGATACGTTTTTAACAGACAGAACCACTTCATCAGAGATCTTCTCGCCATAATCTGTACGATAGTACTTACCGGTAACCTCACGTCCGACCATGAGTTTTTTCAGATCATCTTCAGTTACATCCTTACTCTTTACTGTAGCGATGTATTCACCGTCACGTAATACGGTGATGGTATCTGACTTGTCTAAAACCTCAGGCAAATCGTGAGAGATGAAGATGACGGTGTTTCCCTCGTCTCTGATCCTCTTCATATGCTTGTAGAGTTCTTCACGGCCTTCCTGAGAAAGAGCTGTGGTGGTCTCGTCGATTACCAGGATCTTTGGTTTGAAGTAGGTAGCCTTTACAATTTCGATGAGTTTTCTGTCCTCAAAATTGTAATCGTCAACCATTACAGATGCCTTGATATGGGTAAATCCATATTCCTTTAACAGTCTGTCAGCCTCAGCGTTCATGGCGATGGTATTGCGGATACCAAACTTTATGAAACGCTCCTCATGACCTAGGAAGATGTTCTCTGCAACGGTAAGACCTGACAGGGTACCTAATTCCTGCACGATAATAGCAACGCCCTCATTGTTTGCTACCACCTGATTCTTAGGATGGATTTCCTGCCCGTCCAGGATGAACTGTCCTGTTTCCATAGGATAGATACCGGTGAGCATGTTGGTCATGGTTGACTTGCCAGAGCCGTTTTCACCGATAAGAGCATGTACTTCTCCTTTATTGATGTCAAAGGAGATATTGTTCAAGGCACGGTTGATGCCAAAGTGTTTGGTAATGTTACGTACCTGTAATCTTACTTCTTCACTCATAACTGTCTCCTTACTTGACGATTTCGCCCTTGGTGATCTTAGTGGTCAGGGTGATGATGATAAGCAGGGCAAGACCTGTGATCACATCCTGAATTGCAGTTGGAGCACCTAAGGAGATGAAACCGAAGAAGATGATGTTAACGATGAACTCACCTAGAATAATTGCCTGCAGAGGAATACCGTATTTCATGAAGGCAAGACCGAAGAAGCATCCCATGGTTGGAATAAAGTTTCGGCTCATGGATGACATACCAGTTACAGCAACGATTGATGAACCGTAGCTGATGGTAAGAACCGCCATGGCTCCGAAGAAAGCTCCACTGAGGATGAAAGCATAAACCTTAAAGCGGTCAACATTGATACCCATGTTCTTGGCTACAAATTCATCAGAGCCGATTGCATAGGTGTAGGTACCGAATTTGGTGTAATTTAAAATACCCCAAGCAATGATGAAGGTGATAACTGCAAGAATAATGTTACCTGGCATCTGTCCGAATGCTCTAAGGCCTGATGGCAGAGTCTGCTCAACACCTGCTGAAAGGATGTTTGCAACTGATTCATAAATAAGAGCAAGACCTGCGGTAACGATCATTGAAGGAATTCTTAACCTTACATAGAAAATGCCGTTGCAAAGACCAACTAGGGCTCCTGTTGCAATGCATCCAAGGATAAGACCTGCGTACCCCAAGTCAAAACGTGTAGCCAGAATACAGCCAACAATAGCTGAGAGAATAATGTTAGCACCGATGGAAAAATCGAATAGACCCATATCCATCACGAAGTAGAATCCTATCGCACCTACTGTTGCTATCAGACTAGCTTGAAAGTAACTTAAAAGGTTTGAGTAGGATCCGAAGTTTTCTGGGGTCAGGATCTTAAATATCAACCATGAAAGGAACACCAGAGAAATGAGGACGATGTAACCTTTAGTGGCGCCGGAAAGATTTTTTATTCCAGTCATACATGCTTCCTTATGTTTGAAAAGTGGAGGACAATCCTCGACATTATTATGTTAAAAGAATAATTGAGACTTTGAGAAATTTCCGTAAACGTTTGCGAAAAATTATATCAAGCGCACGTTTTTTAATTTTTAACACAAAAATTTTTGAATCTGATCTCAGAATTTAAGACAGCATTATTAGCTGTATTCAATGAAAACGATCGGATTTTAATGATAATTTCTTTTGCAGTGAAAATCTGTGATCTTAAACTTGCGATTTTTATGCTTTACAAAAGAAAATTTGCGAATTATTACTGCTAAGAAATTCTGACTTCTTCTAGGCAAATTTTCTTTTGAAAATATATCGATTCTGTAACTTGCTGATTTATCGTGACATCAGTGGCTAATTAGTAACATATGATACAGAAAAACGTGTAATTGTGATCTCCGTATACGTTTACGGAAAAAAACTGTTTATTATTAATGCTAACAGGATTTTATTCTGGAACTATAAGTCTGTCCTTGAGGCGGTAATTAGACAAACAAAAGGAAGTGTGTATGAATTTTACTTTTAAGAAGTTTGCCAGAACTGCAGCTGCTACAGCATTTGCTTTAGGCGTTGCTGCTTACAGTTCACAGTCAATGGCAATTGAGAACAAAGATATCAAAATCGGTGTTTCAATCTGGTCATCCACTGACGTATTAGGCTCTGACTGTAAGAGAGTCCTAGATGAGGCTGCAAAAACCTTAGGTGTAAAGGTTCAGTATGTTGACCAAGGACACGTATCAGAGAAGGTTACCGCATCTGTAGAACAGCTTGTTGCTGCTGGTTGCCAGGGTATTATCATCTGTAACTCATCAGACACTGAAATGACTTCTGCCATAAAGACAGCAAACAATAATGAAGTATATCTTGCTCAGTTCTTCAGAGTCATTTCCAAGGACAATTCTCCAACTATCTACAAGATGGCTACCAAGTCTCCATATTTTATTGGTGCTGTTCATGAAGATGAGCCTGCAAACGGTGAGCATCTTGTAAATATCTTAATTGACAAAGGCTGCCGTAATATCGGTCTTATCGGCTGGGAACAGGGTGATGCCACCTGGCTTGGCAGATGGACTGGTTACAAAGCAGGTGTTGAGAAGTGGAACAAGAGCCATCCAGATGATCTTGTAAAACTATCAGAGCCTCAGTACGCAGGTACCTCATCTGAGGGTGGTTCAAAGGCTGCAGAAGCTCTGATGGCTGCAAATCCAGGTCTTGATGCTCTGATTCCAGCAGGTGGTGGCGGTGATCCTCTTCAGGGAGCTATTGCAGCTGTAGAGCGTGCAGGCAAGACCGGAAAAATCAAGATTGTATCAACAGACTTCCTTCCTGATTTAGGTGAGCGTCTTGTAAACGGCTCAATGGCAGGTCAGTCAGGCGGTCACTACTGTGATCCTTTAATTGCCTTCATGGCTGTATACAATGCTGTAAAGGGTAACTACACAGATTTTGGTGGCAAGTTTGAGGATATTACCTTCCCATACCTGTATGTTTCATCACCAAAAGACTATGAGGGTTATGAGGAGTATTTCGTAAAACAGTTACCATTCACCTCTCAGGAACTTCTTGATATGTCAAATCTGACTTTAGAGGGGCTTAAGGAGGCAGCTGCAAAGATCTCTATTGAGGATGCTGCAGCACGCAGAGGTAAATAACGATTCCGTTGTGTGATCTTTTCCCCGGCCATGAGCCGGGGTCTGTTTTTTATGTGGACTAAAAACTTAAATTTCAATTATCATAGTTCATCTTAAATGATCTGAAGGTGAATTATGCCAAAGATAATCAGAATTGAAGGCTCAACAGTAACTGTAGGTCTTGATGATGGTACATTCATTGAGTCTGATATAAGTTCTTGTACAGATTTTGAACCTAAGTTTGGTCTGGTTGTTGATGTGTATACATCATCTGACAGGGTAGTTATAACCTTAAGAAATCAAAAGGTAACAGGTCCTTTGGTACCACATACTGTAGACAAAAGTGTTTATGTCATCTTTGCCTTTATATTTGGCGTATTTGGCATTCACAAATTTTATGCTGGCCATACTATTTTAGGGATCATTTATCTAATCTTTTGCTGGACCACAATTCCAGGTTACATCGGAATTGTTGAGGCTATCATTGCTCTTACAAAGAAATCTGATGAAAACGGCAACATTGTGGTGTGACATATTTTGTACTTAATAAAGGAAAAGGATGGTAGTTTCCTTTATATCTATTGAGATCGTAAAAGAGCTACTAAATTTTATATTCACTTTTTTATAATAGTCAGGTTGTAACTATTATAACTCATCAGGATTTACTATGGCATCAGGCAAGATCATTCAGGTTACTCCATTAACTGTCCTCATTGGTTTAGATGATGGCGGTCTTGTTGAAATACCTCCTTCAGCTTGTTCTAATTTTGCTCCGTCAGTAGGTCATGAAGTAGAGGTTTACTCATCAAGAACAGATGACAGAAGAATTGTGTTTTTAAAAGCTGCTGGCAGCAGACCACAGCAGACAGCGTCAAATCCAGGTGAAGTCCAGAAATGTGTATACATAGGTATTGCATTTTTTTTAGGAATGTTTGGTATTCACAAATTCTATGAAGGCAAGATCATTCAGGGGCTTGTTTATCTTTTAACTAATGTGATCTGCTACCTAGCCTTTCTTATTTGCTTTTTATTCTGGTTTGGCATGGCGTCGGAATTCTATACTGATACTCCTCTTTTGTACCTGCCTTTATATCCTGTGATCCCAAGTGTGATTATTTTCATTTTGGTGATTAAGGATATTTTGGTTGCTGCTCTGCGCCCTGCAGACAGGGATGGAAAGATTTGTCTTAAATAAAAATCATAAAATTCATGCGGTTGAAATAAATTTTTAATAAAAATTAAAAAAAAACTGATTAAAATTTGCAAAATTTCAAATCTGACCTATAGTTAAAGATGCTCTCACTTCAAAACAGGTGAGGCATTTGACTTTGATTGTTTATGTGTCAGTTTTTTAGTCCTCTTTGTGGGGATAAAAAAAATTTAAAAAAAGTTTGACAGTTATCAAAAAAAGTCTATAATGCATTCCCGTTGTCAC
>JBJEWY010000063.1:0-8575 GCA_051885305.1 Succinivibrio sp.
ATTCATCCCAACCGCCTATAGAGGCGGGGGAATTCTTGCTAGATAAAGTTAAAGAATGTTGAATACTATATTTGAGAGTTTTTTAGGCAAAAAACTGAATAAAATTATTCAGATTTAATTTCAAAATGTGAAAATTAACCTAATTTTTGTAAAAAATATGCAAAAAACCCATGGATTTATCCATGGGCTTGGAAATTTATAATTAAAAGTCAAAATTACAGATCCTGGCCATTTACAAGCACCCTTTGATCATTTACTTCAATTTTTAGATGACATGATGAGTCATCTTTTACAAAAAATGAGGTTTCAAGTGCCTTTTTGCAGTCATCTGCAGTCACATTAAGAGATCCTGAAACAGTAGGCTGAAGCTGATTGCTTGCAAGTGCAAACTCACCTGTGCCCATAAGTTTGAGTTCAGAGAGGACTTTATCTCCTAAATACTGTGAGGCGATTCTGCCTGGAGTTAAGTTTAGCTTTGTGATTCTGATGTTTTTAAGATCAGAGAGAAAGGCACTTCTGTAATCAGTACCGGTACTTGCCATCTGGGTATAAGCTTTTGCAACCTTATCAATATCAAAAGAACTGGCTGTCAAATCAATATCAAAATCCTTTATGACATCACACAGGTTGTCACCTGAAGTTTTCACATTAAGGTCAAAGATTTTTTCATCAGCTGTTTTCAAAGAGTTTAGCTCAAGGTTGAAGTTACCTGTTTTAACTAAACCAAATGAGAGATCATTTACTTTAAGTTTAAGATAATCAAAGCCTTCAAACTTTAAAAAACCTCTAGCAAGACTCTCATAACTTATCTTTCCTATATATCCTGATGTCATGCTGTTATAGTTCTGAAGATTAAGATCGGTTTTTACCCTGTTATCTGATGAGAAGTTGAATACAGCATCAAATGAGAAAGGCTCTTTGTTTTCATCAAGATACTTTGCGTCTGTGTGTAATTTTAATTTGCACTCACCAAAGATCATTGAAATATCGACCAGCGCCTCGGTATTGACACTGTCTTTATTGAAATTACCGATATTGGCTTTTATTACTGTCTGTTTTATGGCCTGGGTATCGATATTGATCTTAGATGAGAAAAAGCCGTTGTGAATTACGATAGGCAAAACCTTTCTTTCATCCCTAAAAGAGACTTCAAAGGCAGCATGACTTACAAAGAAACCTGAATCCTTTTTTATGTATCGAACTGATAATTCATCAGGATTTACAAACAGTTCTGATGCCACTCTTCTTGAATACTCAGAAGTTTTCAGAAGGTACTCATTGATTTTAAGAGAAGAGAAATAAACTCCACCAAGATATGCTACGGCAACGCCACCTGCTATAAGCGCAGAAATCAACTTCTTTTTCACAGAACTATCCTTTTGTATTTATTATTATTCATTCACGTTCAAAAGGATTTTACATCAATGCAGAACTTTTACCATACTGAAATAAAAGGAAATTCAAAGTAGGTCCAAAAGTTTGTTAAAAAATTTTGAGCATGATCAAGGAGAAATAAATGCAAAAAACCTTCCTCAGATCCTGAGGAAGGAACATTTATCATAAAGGAGAACACACCTATGATTTATGGAATATACACACACACTTTAAATTATCTATTTTGCATTTACCGCCTTGCGACCTAAAAAGACGGAGTTGCCATTGAGCTCATCCTCAATTTCCATCAGACGGTTGTATTTGCAGATTCTGTCTGTACGGGACATTGAACCAGTCTTGATCTGACCTGCTCCGGTACCGACTGCCAGATCGGCAATTGTAGTATCCTCACTTTCACCTGATCTGTGAGAAATTACTGCTGTATAGCCGTTCTGCTTGGCAAGTAAAATCGCATCAATAGTTTCTGAAAGAGAACCAATCTGATTGAACTTAATGAGAATTGAGTTGGCAATACCTTTTTCAATACCCTCTTTTAAGATCTTCTTGTTGGTTACAAACAGATCATCGCCGACTAACTGCACATGAGAGCCAAGCTCTTTGGTCTGATGCAGATAACCATCCCAGTCTGATTCGCTCTGACCGTCTTCAATTGAAATTACAGGATAGGTATTTACGATGTTCTTTAAGTACTCTGTAAACTGCTCAGATGTAAAGTCTTTACCCTCACCTTCCATCTTGTAAAGCTTTGAGGTCTCATCAAAGAACTCTGAGCTTGCACAGTCCATAGCTAAGGTAATGTCTTCACCAAATCTGTAACCAGCCTTTAATACAGCCTCTTTAATTACCTCAAAGGCTTCAGTGTTGGATTTTAGATTTGGAGCAAAGCCACCTTCATCACCAACAGAGGTAGCAAGCCCCTTTGCCTTGAGAACGCTCTTTAGAGAATGGAATACCTCTGCACCCATTCTTACTGCCTCATGAATGCTTGAAGCACCAACAGGCTGAATCATAAACTCCTGAATATCGACATTATTGTCGGCATGCGCACCACCATTTAGAATATTCATCATAGGCAGTGGCATGACGTATTTGCCCTCATGTTTTGTAAGATTGCCAATATAAGCATAAAGAGGAAGTTTTAAACTTTCAGCCTGTGCTTTTGCTACAGCAAGAGACACGGATAAGATTGCATTAGCACCTAATTTTGATTTGTTATCAGTGCCGTCTGCTTTAATCATGATGTCATCAACAGCTCTCTGCTCAGGCTCTTTGCCTACGAGTAAAGGAGCAATTACAGTATTTACATTTTCAACTGCCTTTAGGACACCTAAACCGTTGAAGCGGCTCTTGTCGCCATCACGAAGCTCTAAAGCCTCACGTGAACCTGTTGAGGCTCCTGATGGAACAATTGCGACTCCCTTTGAGCCGTCTTCTAAAACAACGGTGCAAGATACTGTTGGATTACCTCTTGAATCGATAACTTCTCTTGCCTTAACGCTTTTAATTACTGACATATAACCATCCTTATTTTGAACACGAAGTAATAGTAACATTTTAGTTAGCATAATGCAACTCTAATTAGTATCATCTAACTAAATAATTAACTTATTAGGTTCCAAACAACAAGAATAGTTAAAAATTGCAGATTGAAGTGATAGCTTATCTCAGGTGAAAAACGCCTTAAATAAGGCGTTTTTCAAGGTAATTATTCAAAATGATAAGGCTTTGCCTGTGGTAGTTCCCAGACTTTTTTAACCTCATCTGGCATTAAAAGATTGTATCCAAGCTCTCTAAATGGACCTTCTGTGTGAAAATCAGAACCTAGGGATGCATAAAAATCGTACTTTAGGCAGAGATCTTTGAGATAATCCCTATCAGATGGTCTCATCTGGGATGATGACACCTCAATTCCCACGCCACCGCACTCTTTAAAGTATTCCATAAGCTCACGCAGCTTGGTGTTTGTAAGATCATAACGCCTTGGATGAGCTAAAACCGGTACACCACCTGCTTTTAAAATTGCCTCAACTGTTACAGAGATATCAGGCCAGGCGGTTTTCACATAGCAGGATTTGCCTTTTTTAAGGTAGAGTTCAAAAGCCTCATCAGTAGTTGAAGCTCTTCCCATCTCAACTATGTATCGTGCAAAATTGCCTCTTGTAATTGATGCACCTTCACCTGCTCTATTTTTGCACTCTTCATAAGAATTCTTAAAGCCCTGGCGATCAAGTTTTTCCCCAATCTCTTCTGCTCTTTGAACCCTCAAGGCGCGCTGATTTAAGATGTAGTCATTGATTGCATCACATTTGTAATCAATAAAAAGTGCTGCAACATGGATCTGATTGTTGTTCCATGTAGCTGAAAGTTCAGAACCTGGAATTAAATACAGTCTGCCCTTTGCTGCCTCAATTGCCTCATCAAGGCCAAGCACACAATCATGATCAGTTAAAGCCAGATGGGTAAGCCCCCTATTTACTGCCCTGTTAACAAGTTCTGTTGGAGTCAAAGCCCCATCAGATGCTGTTGAGTGGGAGTGCAGATCAATTTTTGAAAAATATGCAGTCATTTCTACCTTAATCCTGATTTAATGCCTCAAGTTCTTCCCAGCGGGCGTAAAGCTCATCTAATGTCTCCTGAGCCTTTAGTCGACGCTCTCCTGCCTCACGGGCCTTGGTACCGTCGTCATCGTAAAGCTCTGGACTGTTTAAAAGAGCATCAATTTCAGCAAGTTCAGCCTCGGCCTTTTCAAGCTTTTCTGGAAGCTTTGACAGCTCATGTTTCTGGGTAAAGGTAAGACCTGACTTCTTCTTAACCTCTTTAGGTTTTGATAAAGTCTTTTCCTTTGAAGGCTGGCTCTCCTTTAAACTCCCGTCAGCATTCTTGCCTGTTCTTTCATAGTAGGCTAAAACATCAGACCAGCCACCTACAATACTCTCGATATTGCCTTTGCCGTCAAATACCCAGGTTTCAGTTGCGACCTCATCTAAAAACTTTCTGTCATGGGAGATCACAATAACTGTTCCAGGATAGGATGATACAAGATCTTCTAATAAATCTAGAGTCTCCAAATCAAGATCGTTTGTTGGCTCATCAAGGATCAGAACATTTGAACTTTTAGCAAAAAGTCTTGCTAAAAGCAGTCTGTTCTTCTCGCCGCCTGAGAGTACTCTTACAGGTGAGCGGGCACGCTGTCCTGAGAACAGGAATGACGCAAGATAGGATATGACATGCTTGCTTTTGCCGTTTATGGTAACTTCTGTATGACCGTCTGCAACATTGTCAGCAACTGACTTGTCTAATTCAAGAGCCTCATGATACTGATCAAAATACTGTATCTGCGTATTAACGCCTGTTCTTATTCTGCCTGATAAAGGTTTTATTTCACCTAAAAGAGCTCTTAAAAGTGTGGTCTTACCAGCACCGTTTGGACCTGTAATACCTATTCTGTCTTTTCGCATTACAGTTGCAGAAAAACTGTTTACGACCTTTTTGTCACCAAAGCCTAAACATAAATCATGGATTTCAAATACCAGATCGCCGCTTCTTTTCTCAGAATTAGCCTCCATGATGACATTTCCCTGTCTGTCACGGCGGTTTTGTCTGATCTCGCGCATTTCTTTAAGGTCTCGTACACGACCTTCATTTCTGGCAAGACGAGCCTTTACGCCTCGTCTTATCCACTCTTCTTCTTTAGCAAGGATCCGGTCAAACTCAGCATTTGCAAGCTCTTCTTTTCTAAGTCTCTCATCACGAAGTTCAATATAACGAGAAAAAGAGCCTGGATATGAATACAGTTTACCTCTATCAAGCTCTACAATACGTGTAGCTAAATGATCTGCAAATTCCCTGTCGTGGGTAACAAAGATCACGGTACCTAGGAAGCGTTTTATCTCATCTTCAAACCAGGAGATTGATTCAATATCAAGATGGTTTGTAGGCTCATCTAAAAGCAGAACTTCAGGCTCACTTACTAAAGCAGCTGCAAGTGCTGCTTTGCGTCTGTTACCACCTGAGAGGCTTTTAAGACTTAATGCAGGATCAAGACCTATCCTATTTAAAATCTTTTTTATGACCGCATCTTTAACCCAGCCGTCATGCTTTTCAATAAACTCTGACAGCTCGATAAGTCTTTTATGATCCTCACACATAGAGTATTCAGCAAGATATTTGCCGACAACAGGGACGCCAGATGCTGCAAGTGAATACACACTACCTGATTCATAGGCTGGAGGATCTTGACATAGTGATGAGATTTTAAGACCGGTTTTAATGATGATGCGTCCAGAATCAAGCTCTCTTTTTCCCTCAATTAAAGATAAAAGAGTTGATTTACCTGTACCATTACGACCTACAAGACAAATTCTTTCCCCTTCCTCAACAGAGAATGAGGCATTTTCTAACAGCCTGTCTGCACCGTTGTTAAGACAGGCATCCATCATAGTAATAAGACTCATTAAAGATCCTTAATTCCTGATGGTCCGAAAACTCTTGGTTTTCTTGAAACTTTTTCTTTATTTTTAAAAGCTGGTTTTGAACCACTCTTAAATGAAGTTCTGCTGCTGTCCTTACCCCAGACTCTGTTTACAGGAGCCTTGCTCTCTTTTGAGGTTCTTGAAGCATACTTGTGAACTTCATCCTTTTTCATGGACAGACTCTTCTGCCACTTAGGCGCAGCCTTAACCTCAATCATAGGCTCAGGTTTCTTTTCCATGGCTGCCTCGTTGAAAGTAAGAATAAAACAGGAGTGAATTTTCTCATCACGGGCAAAATCACGTGGCAGTGTAGACTTTGAGATATCCTCAATTTCAAAACCGTATTCTTTTACAGTCTCATCAATTGAAAAACCTCGGTAATTGGTGCAGAAGATAACCTTGCCGCCATCATTTAAATGACGGGTTAAATTAGCAAGCATTGCCTTGTGATCACGTTTTACATCAAAGCTTGCACTCATGCGCTTTGAGTTTGAGAAGGTTGGAGGATCGATATAGATTAAATCAAACTTCACACCGTGATCAGTTGATAACCAGGCAAGACAGTCTGCCTGTAAAAACTCGTGGTTTTCAAAGGATAAATGATTCTCTTTGAAATTCTCCATACCCCAGTTAAGATAGGTCTTTGACATATCTACAGAAAGAGAGGACTTAGCACCGCCTAAAACAGCTGCCACTGTAGCAGAGCAGGTATAGGAGAATAGATTTAAAAAGCTCTTGTCTTTTGCCTCTTTAAATAATCTCTCTCTGATAAGACGGGCATCTAAGAACAGACCTGTATCTAAATAATCATACAGATTGACTCTAAAGAGCATGTTATTCTCATTTACAGTCATAAATTCGTTCTTAAGCTCTTCTGACTTCTCGTACTGAGAGTCACCGCGCTTGATCTCACGGCTCTTTAAAATAACCTTGTCACCTTCAACACCTGCAACCTCAACTGTTGCAGAGAGCATATCAAGCTCATGACGTTTGGCAACACGTGGATTTACCTTTAATGGAGCCTTGTATGCCTGAATCACGTAGTAGCCATTGTAGTAATCAATGGCTGCAGAGTATTCTGGAACATCAGCATCATACACACGGTAGCAGTTGGTATTGACGTTTTTGGCCCACTTTCTCATGAAGGCTAGATTCTTTTTAAGTCTGTTGGCAAAATCAGAGGCAATTTTTATGTTCTGTTCTTCTTTTGCACTTAGCTCTTCAGTTTCATTGATGTCAAAAACACGCAGCTGACAGGCAAGCTCGCCGTTAAAGAGCTTGTAGATCTTCAATGCATGTAATCTCATGCATGATAAAAGCTCAGCAGATGATGAAATTACAGCAGCTCTTGCGCCTTTGAAATGCTTTTTAAAGCCCTCACCTATTCTGGTATAAAGAGAGATGAGTTCATTGAAATTACCCATTCTCTTGCCATAAGGAGGGTTGGTTACAATGGTGACTTTAAGATCATTTGTAAAAGGATTGTATAACTCTTCAACATCTGACTTAAATACCCTGACAATATCCTGAAAACCAGCCTTTGCAGCATTCTCATTTGCTATTTCAACAATTCTTGGATCCATATCAAAACCGATTATGGATACACCTTTTTCAAGGGCAGCTTTAAGACCTTTTTCAAAACGGGATTTTGCATCAGCAACAAGGCCATCCCAGGCTTCTTTATCAAACTGTTTTAATGAGAAGAATCCAAAGTGCTGACGGTTAAGACCTGGAGCTCTGTCTGTTGCCATGGCAGCAGCCTCTAATAAAAGAGTACCTGAACCGCACATAGGATCTAAAAAGTTCTCACCATTGTATGAGGAGCGGGCAATCATTGCTGATGCAAGATTCTCTTTTAGAGGAGCTGCGCCTGTACCACGGTGGTATTCTCTTTTTAGTAAAGCCTTGCCTGATAAATCAATAAGAATGCTGGCTGAGCCCTTCTTATCTAAATGGCAGTTCACAAGCACATCTGGATTGTCCATATCAACATCAGGACGTCTTCCAGAAGACTTTAAAAGACGATCACAGATAGCATCCTTTACTTTCTGTGCACCGTACATGGTATTGCGGATGGAGTCATTAGTACCTGAAAATGACACGGCAATGGTATCTGTGCTGTCAAAGTAATTCTCCCAGGCAACACCCACGGCACCTATATAAAGCTCAGTGTCACTTTCACAGAAAAACTCTGATAACTCTAAAAGCACACGGGATGCAAAACGGGACCATAAACAGATCCTCATACCGGTTGTAAAATCGCCTTTAAAAGAAACACCTGCAACAGTTTCTTTTACAGATGAAGCTCCAAGAGCTGAGATTTCATTTAAAAGAAGTGATTCAAGACCTTTAGGACAGGTTGCAAAAAAGGATAATGCCATTGCGATAACTCCACAAAAACTTCGCTTATTATACGTGATTTTGTAGGTATTTACTGACAGAACTTAACAAAGAACCATAGCAAAGTAATGTAGCGAGAGGATCACAACAAGAAATCTTAGATTGTACCTTGTAAACTTTTTCATGTAGTACAAAGGTCTTGCCCCTTCGGTACGGCAGTAGAACTTGAACGTGATAAGGCTTGCCATTGAAGCAACAATAGTACCTAAACCACCCACATTGACACCTAGTAAAAGCGCATCGTATGAATGAGAAAAGTCTTTTAGCATTACAGCTGCTGGCACATTTGAGATTATCTGCGAGAGACT
>JBJEWY010000064.1:0-8520 GCA_051885305.1 Succinivibrio sp.
AAGCTGTAGAGCAGATTAAGACACGTGATTATGGCAACATTCTTCCTCAAAAAGAGCTTATAAGAATTGCCGCTGTATTCAATGCAGATCCTACAGTCAGATCTATAAGTTATGAATTAGTAAAATAATCGCATAATTTCATAATGTTATTGATAAGTAAACTCGATAAGAAAGACTATATACTACGTTGCATATATAAAATTTAACATAATATAACTTATGCGAAGTTGTATTATACTTATATCACCATTTGAATACAATAGAATTTCTAGTATAGAAATAAAATGAATTTTACAAAACAAAAATTATGCGAAGTTCAAAACTTGATTACTACAAATAATAAAAAGGCTTTTATTACTAAATTCATAAAAGCCTTTTTTAGAATTTGTTTTTTATTTTAAGTAGAAAATGCAGCGGAGCGGTTTATCTTACTTATTACGTACACTGTTATAAATGATGGCATAAGTGTTGCGACATAAAGCAGAATTATATACGCAAAAGGATTATAACCTTCTTTATATGGCATAAGGACTTTAAAGAGGATCTCTATATAAAATACATGAATAATGAACATGCCGAAGGTAAAATCTGCACAAATTCTTAAGATCTTGTGCTCAGTGGTATAGTTTTTATCTTTAAAGAGCCAGACAACTGCTTAGAATATGGCACATCCGTTAAGATGTTACAGTCACAGATATGGACTCTACCTCACATGAAAAGATGGGAATTTCATAAAAAATCCCCTGCTTTATCCTTTATGCAGCTTCAATACTACTTTTTATTTTTGATCTCATCCATAACATATGAACCTACAAGTACACCGCCATAGATACTTAGATGATTGTCATCATAAAAAAGAGGCTTGCCGTCATCACTGTAGGTTTTATAAAGATCTTCTGCAATGTAAAGGGGTACATTCTTGTCAATATAGGTTACATTGTCCCTTGTTTTAGCATACTCTATAAGTGCTGTGTTTATCATCTTGATTAAATTATTATCAAGATATGATCTGGTGTTTTTGCAGACATTGGTATCAAGAATGTGGCGTAAAAATGAATTAGACAGATCTGATTTTATGCAGTTTACAACCTGCTCGCTTGTAAAAATGCCCTGAGATAAGAGATAAAAATTCAGATCATCTCTCTGTTTTATCTTCTCATCAAGATCGTCAATAATTACCTGCATTGCTATTTTTTCATTTTCTGCTGTATCTTTGAGACTATGCTCTTTTAAGTAGTAGGATATGAATAAATCCCAGCGGTTTGCTATGATTACCCGATCTCCCCTTTCAAGATCATCAAGCATTTTCTCATACACTTCATAATAAGCATGTCTGCTCTCGGGAGTTGAAAGCACCATAGGAATTGTGATTGTAAGATCCTTAAAATTCCTGCCATAAACCATATTTGCATGCATGGTAAACATATAAACAGGATCTTTACATACGAACTTGAAGAAATAGGTAAACTGATCAGCATGAGAATCACCTATAACAAAAGTATCTGCTCTCTTGTCTTTTGGACCGTAATGATAAACATTCTGACCTGCGATATTTCTGTATACATATGGTGTGCGACTCTCATCTTTTACATCTGCACTTTTTGATGCCTGATTTTCATCAAGAATGCTATTTAAATCCACCATATAATTGGCTAGATAGCTGTCATACTTTAAAACTGCAAATAAGACATAAGATACAGCAACAATCACAAGCAATGAGCTAAATACCACACGGCCCATCTTTTTGAGTTCAAGAATGCGGTATGAGAGCACAGAAAACAGGGCTACAACAGCAACTGCTACTACTGCTGAAATAACTGTATAAGAAAGCCCCATACGCATCATTAAGATAAGCACAGGCCAATGCCATAGATATAGAGAATAAGAAGCCTTTCCAAGGATGTTTACAGGCAACAATCTGTCTGTTAATGAACTTCTAGCAAGAATTACAGGTAATACGGCAAGTACTGTAGGAAGTGATGTTGTAGGATACCACTGTCCGTTTTCAAGTCTTACTGACAATAAAAAATACAGCAAAATTATGACACCAGAAAAGAACATCAGGGCTCTTAACTTCTTTTGTTCATAGAATTTTTCAGGTAAGTCTTTTTCTATGTAGTAACAGAGCATACCAAATGAAAATTCCCAAATGCGGCAGTTTGTCAGTAGGTATCCAGAACTATGTTTTCCAAATTTTAATAATGCCAAAACAAAAAGAGCTGCAGTTACAAGTGCAATGCAGTATTTCATTCCTTTTTGTGGTACAAACCTTTTTATGATAACCAAAAGCAGCGGACAAACTATAAAAGCCTGAATGGTGATACATAAATACCATGAATGCAAAAGCAGCTTGTCTGATGAGTTTAATGAGAAATATCCGCCAGTCTTAGCAAGCCTGAAATTGCCAATTCCAACTATTGCAGCTCCTACTTCTCTGACTGTTTCAATGTAGACTTCTGGATAAAGCAGGAAATAGCCTGAAATAACTACAAAAACACATAATCCAAGAAGTGGCGGATACAGTCTTGCAAAGCGATGGATGATAAATTTTGGATAACTAAAAGAATTGTTTTCAAGACGGTAGGTGCAGCTTGAAGCTAAAAGGTAACCTGATATCACTAAAAAGATATCAACACCAAGAAAGCCACCGTCAAACAGAGATAAAGAGGTTAATCTGCTCCCCTGCATAAGCACATAATAATGGTATAAAACCACAAAAATTATGGCTATGCCTTTGAGAAAATTCAAATCAGATCGTTGCTGCATTTCTCTTATCCTGTCATATAAAACAAAAAACCTAACTTGTGCATTATACAGGCAAAAGTTAGGTTTTAAGTATTTAAGGCAAATGTTCTTATACAGCTTTGAAATAAGTGGCTGATGCATTATGGAATACAGCATCAAAACCGCTCTTTTCCATAACAGCCACCACTTCCTCTACAGTTCTGTCATCATTTACAGTCCACTGTTCTAGGTTCTTGCCTTTGTGAGCATATCCGCCAGGCTCGGTTGAGGAGCCGGCTGATACTGCTGTAATTCCGCATGGAAGTATCAGATCTCTAAAACTTGCGCTTTCACGTGTTGATACAGTCAAATCAAGCTCACTGTCAAAGATTCTCCAGGCGCAGATGATCTGCAAAAGCTTGGCATCATTTACAGGAGAGTGAGGTTCATAACCACCTGTAGCAGGTCTTAAACGTGGGAATGAGATTGAAAGAGAAGTCTTCCAGTAATGATCTCTCATGTATAAAACATGCAGTGCCAGAGCACACAGATCAACCTTCCAGTCGTAAAGGCCTAATAAAGCCCCCATTCCGACCTTGTCAATTCCTGCGCTACCTAGTCTGTCAGGAGTTTCCATGCGATAGCGCATATCTGCTTTTTTACCGCCTAAATGAACTTCCTTGTAGCATCCTGGATGGTAAGTTTCCTGATAAACAGATACCGCATCAAGACCTAAGGTCTTCAATTCTGCATATTCTTCAGTTAAAAGAGGCTGAACTTCCATCTGAAGATAGGTGGCATATTTCTTGGTGAGTGGTAGAACTTCCCTGAAATATGGCATTCCGGCACGGTGATCATTCTCACCTGAAACAAGAAGAATATTTGAGTATCCCATCTTATTCATAGCCTGAAGTTCTTCCTCGATTTCCTCCAAGGTTAAAACCACACGCTTGAATTTGTTCATGACACTAAAGCCACAGTATGCACACTTGTTGTTACACAGATTTGTAAGATACAGAGGCAGATACATGTTTATGCAGCGACCAAATCTCTTTCTTGTTAGCTGCATTGATTTTTGAACCATCACATCAAGATAATGGGTTCTTGCATTCTCACTTATAAGAGCAGCAAAGTCCTCAAGAGTATGAACTCCGTCTTTTGCAATTGCCCTTTCAACATCTGCATCAGTTCTTGAATCAACTAATGAGGCAAACTTGTCTACATCAAGTTTTGAGATCTCATCAAAAAAGCTCATTATTTCATAGCCTCCTTCAAGAAAGCCTCCATTGGAGATGTGGCATGGGCTGTTGCTGATTTAACAGCAAGTCCAGCTTTATAGGCAAGGCGACCTGCTCTTTGAGCCAGATTAAAGGCCTCAGACATTGCAGTTGAATCACCTGCTGCTGCAATTGCAGTATTAACCATAACAGCATCAGCACCTAATTCAAAAGCAAGAGCAGCATCAGATGGGGCACCAATACCAGCATCAACAATTACTGGTACATGAGACTGACTTATGATGATCTCAAGCATTGCCCTTGTTTCAAGGCCTTTTGCAGAACCAATAGGAGCCCCCAATGGCATTACAGCAGCACAGCCTATTTCCTCAAGACGTCTTGCAAGAACTGGATCTGCCTGAATATATGGGAAGACTTCAAAACCGTCTTTTACAAGCTCTTCACAGGCCTTAAGGGTTTCTACAGGATCTGGTAGCAGATATCTGACATCAGGATGAATTTCAACCTTAACCCAATTGGTACCTAAAGCTTCACGTGCAAGATTTGCAGCAAACACAGCCTCTTTTGCAGTTTTCGCACCAGAGGTGTTTGGCATCAGTGTAATACCCAAATCAAGCAGTGGCTTTACAATTTCATCAGTATGATTAACAGAATCAACTCTTTTTACAGCCATGGTAGCAATCTGGGCACCTGATGCCTTGGCAGATGCTGTAAGAGCCTCTCCTGAGGCATATTTACCAGTACCGATAATAAGACGATTTGTAAATTCTCTGCCTGCAAGAATAAGCTTGTCTTCCATAATTAAAATTAACCTCCACAGACCATATTAAATACATCAACAGCCATGCCGTCTTTTAATACGGTATGCTTAAAATCAGCCTTTTTGACAATTTCATCATCAATTGCCACAGCGACACCATCACGGTTAAGATTTTTAGAGGTTAAAAAATCAAGAAGGGTCATACCCTCATTAACCTCAATGAATTCACCCTGATTAAATTTAATCTTCATACTCATCTCCACAACCAACCTTTTCAAGCCACTCTAAAGCGGTCTTATCTGGATCTGATGCCTTGGTTATACCTGTAATTAAAGCTACAGATCCAACTTTAGTTTTCAGCACATCATCAACATTAAATAGCTTAATTCCACCAATAGCTACTGTTGGAACAGTATCTTTGATAAGGTTCTGTTCAAACTCAAGCTTTAAAACTCCCTGAGGTTTTGAAGGCATCACCTTGCTATTTGTTGGAAAAATATGACCAAGAGCAATGTATGATGGATTAAGCTGCCTTGTCTTCTGCATTTCATAGGCACCATGAGTTGAAACACCAAGTCTTAAACCAGCCTCTCTGATTTTATTGAGATCTGCTGTTTTCAGATCTTCCATTCCAAGGTGCACGCCATAGGCTTTGGCTTTTATTGCAAGTTCATAATGATCATCAATAAAAAGTCTTACCCTGCGCTTTCTGCAAAGTTCAACAGACTTTTCAATCTCTTCATACAGGGTTGGTCTTTCTTTATCTTTGATTCGAAGCTGAATGGTTTTAATACCAAGAGCTGTAAGTCTCTCAATCCACTCATAGCTGTCAACAACAGGATAAAGACCAAGTTTTAACGGACACTTCTTAAATGGCTCACTTGAAACAGGGAATCCTTCTTCTCTTACAAATGGCATCAGCTTTAGATCATCAATAACTCTTGTATGACCTATTGGCGGACGATAAAAATCATTTAAAAACGCTGGATTCTTAATGCCAGAATAGACATAGGCTGATGCAACAACGGCAGCATCATGCGGTGCATAACCTAATGACAGTAAGGAAGCAAGTGCTGATGATAAGGCACAGCCACCACCATGGGCTCCTTCACCTTCAACTCTTTCATGACTCATTGAAAAAGTGAATTCACTGCCTTTAAAGGTATCTGTTGCATCAGTATTTAAAAGATTGTGACCACCTTTTATGATGACATTCATAGCACCGAGTTTTATAAACTCATCTGCTAAAGCCTCAATACCTTCTTTTTTTACCCTTTCTGAATCCCAGTCAAGAAGCTCCATAGCCTCAATAAGATTTGGGGTAAAGATAGTGACGAGAGGCAGGATCTTTTTTAGGTTTGATTTGATGTCACAGCTGTTTAAATCCCCTGCTGTACCGCATAGCACAGGATCCCAGACTACAGGGACATTTGGTAGTTTTTCACCTAAAAACGAGATCACAGTATCAAGCTGTCTTGCATCACTTATAAGACCAACCTTTACAGCTTTGATATTCTCAAAATCAGATAAAAGCACCTCAAGAGTATCAGAAAATACTCTTGTGCTTACGCTTTCAACTTCCACAATCCGCTTTAGCGACTGTACAGTTACAGCACTTACACAGGATAGCGGCCAGACATTAAAGTCTGTTACTGTCATGCAGTCAGCTGTAATTCCGGCACCATTGCCAGAATCAAGACCTGCTATTAGTAATACTTTTACCTTGCTGTCCATGTAAGCCTTCTATTTGTCATCTGATCCGAACATATTTTTAATCTTTCTGTTCAAACGGATAGGACAGAATCTTGGGCCGCACATTGAGCAGAATGCTGCGTCATGACGGCAGTCATCAGGCATCTGTGCTGCCCATACCTGATAGGCATGATCAGGATCAAGACCTAAGGCAAACTGATCAAGCCATCTGAAATCAGCTCTTGCTTTTGCCATGGCATCATCGCGTAACTTTGCCCCAGGAAGTCCTTTTGCCAGATCAGCAGCATGTGCTGCAAGCTTATAGGTTATAAGACCTGTTTTCACATCGTCTTCTTTTGGCAGTGCCAGATGCTCAGACGGAGTTACATAACAGAGCATGGCAGTACCATAAGATGCAATCATAGAGCCACCGATTGCAGATGTAATATGATCATAGCCTGGTGCAATATCAGTAACTAAAGGTCCTAAAGTATAGAAAGGAGCTCTGTTGCAGAACTTTTCCTGCAGGATCTGGTTTTCATATACCTTATCCATGGCAACATGCCCTGGGCCTTCAATAAAGCACTGAACACCGGCGTCATAGCAGCGTTTTGCAAGCTTGCCTATATTCTCAAGCTCACCATACTGAGCCTTGTCGCAGGCATCATTGATACAGCCTGGACGCAGTCCGTCACCTAAAGAGAGGGCTACATCATAATCATGGCAGATTTCAATGAGTTCATCGAAGTGGGTATAAGCAAGATTCTCCTCCTCACTTCTCATCATCACTGAGGCCATAATTGAACCGCCTCGAGAGACGATTCCTAGTATACGTTTTGCAGCATGAGGCAGCAGATCTCTTGTTAAACCAGCATGAATTGTAAAGTAATCAACGCCCTGACGAGCTTGGGATATCACAGTGTCACGGAAGAGTTCCCAGGTTAACAGGCTGGCATCGCCATGAGCTCTATCTAAAGCCTCGTATACAGGAACAGTGCCAATTGGTACAGGTGATGCTCTTAAAATTGCGTTTCTAAGACCTGTAAGATCAGAAATACCTGTAGATAAATCCATTACGGTGTCAGCACCGAATTTCAATGAGAGTCTTAACTTTTTAATCTCTTCATCAAAATCAGATGAAAGAGATGAAGCTCCGATATTGGCGTTTACCTTTACTGAAAAGCGCCTGCCAATTACCATGCTCTCACATTCTCCATGGTTGATATTGCAAGGAATTACAGCCTCACCTTTGGCTATTTCCTCTAATACCGTCTCACTTGAAAAATGGCGAGAAGAACTGTTATCTAAAGACTCTCTAATTGATACATATTCCATGTGATCGGTAATTTCACCTGCCTTTGCTCTTTCAAGCAGGGTCTTTTTTACCTTTCTTGCATTTCCGTCCATGACAAAAGGTGCATAGCTTCCAGATACATCAGGTAATACCTTCTTATCTGCATATAAACCTTCAACAGTGGATACGGTGATGTCATTACCGTCTGATAAATGAATCTTATTAACAGGAACTCTGATAGTGTCCTTTGAACCTTCAAGGACAACCTTTTGAATATCTGGGATGAAGTGATTTTCAACTATCTGATGTGGCATATTGGCACGTCTACATAAAAAATTAAAACAATGCGTGCCGAAAGGACCTTGTTTCCTACGCTGGTACTAACCAGATCAGGTCAACGGATTCTGCTAAGCAGTCTCAGCCAATGGCACTCCGACAAGCAAAATAATTATGATACTTAATCATAATTATTTCAAGCATCTAATGATCATGGTTCTGCGACTTTCTTGCGCTCAAAATTTTATAATTCAATAGTAAAGTATCAAATAAAACATCATCTAATAGCTGTTGATATATTCTCCTATGTAAGCTGTTATAATGTAGACATGTCAGGAGATCAAAGATGAAACAGATAAGCAATTCAGGCTCATTTACAGATTTTTTAGATAGTAACTATATCTACATAGATAAAACAGAGACAATCTACAATCTGTTAACAAGGCAGAGAAAGGTATTCATCTCCCGCCCACGCAGATTCGGTAAATCCCTAACTTTAGATACCATATGCACACTGTTTGAAAAAGGTGTTGAGC
>JBJEWY010000065.1:0-34905 GCA_051885305.1 Succinivibrio sp.
TCCGCACCTGGTCTCAGGACTTGCACCTGTTAGCTATCGCACATGCCGTGCACACCCAAAAAAGCCTCGCATTGCGAGGCCTTCATCATCAGTACAGTCTTATGAATGTAATGAGTGTTCGCCTCTGAATATGCCACACACTCCTGAACGCACTGTCTCCACCACTTCGGCCTGCTCACCGACAGCTTTTAAGAAACGGTCCACCTCAAATGAGGTATTCACAAACTGCAGGATATACAGTTCTGGAGTAATATCGACAATTTCAGCCTTGAAAATATCGCAAAGAGTCTTGATCTCTTCTCTCTGGGTGTGACCTATAGCCTGCACCTTTACAAAAAGGATCTCGCGCTCAACAATCCCTGAAGAATCATCCTGCTGACTTGCAACCTTGATAACATTTACAAGCTTATGCAGCTGCTTGGTGATTCTTTCAACAACAGATCCATCACCTTCTGTAAGGATGGTGATACGAGAAATGGTCTTATCCTCTGTTGGAGCAGCGGTGATATTCTCAATGTTGTAGCCACGCTGTGAAAACAGACCTACTACTCGAGACAATGCTCCAGCCTCATTTTCAAGCAGAATAGAAATGATCTGACGCATCGACTAATCCTCGTTCAAGAACATGTCAGACATACTGCCGCCCATCTGCTGCATTGGCAGAACCTTGGCATCAGTGTCACAGACAATATCAACAATCACAAGCTTGTCTTTCATAGCTAATGCCTTTTTAACGGCTTCATCTAGATCTTCACGCTTTTCAACTCTGATACCTTCATGACCGTAAGCTTTAGCAAGAGCCACAAAATCAGGGTTTGAATTCAGATTGGTTGAGCTGATATGTCCCTTATAGAACATTCTCTGCCACTGACGAACCATACCCAAGGTATGATTATCAAGAATAAAGATCTTGACTGGCAGACCAAACTCAAGACAGGTTGAAAGTTCCTGAATATTCATCTGGAATGAACCATCACCTGTAAACAGGCAGACATCCTTGTCAGGACAGCCAACTTTAGCACCGATGGCAGCAGGGAAACCATAACCCATGGTTCCTAAACCACCTGAGGTTAAAAGACGCTTTGGCTCATCAAACTTGTAGTATAAGGCAGTAAACATCTGATGCTGGCCGACGTCAGTTGCGATCACAGCATCACCATTGGTTGCCTTGTATACAGCCTCAATGATTTCCTGAGGCTGAATCATGTCTGGAACCTTTCTGTAATTTAAGCAGTCAATATGACGCCATTTCTCAATCTGAGCCCACCAGGCATTTGATGCTTCCTTGTTTTCTTCAAGTTTGAATTCATCAAAGGCGTCAATAAACTGCTTGAGCACAGTCTTGGCATCACCAACGATTGGAATATCGGCACCTACTGTCTTTGAAATTGATGCTGGATCAATATCGATGTGAACAATCTTGGCTGCAGGACAGAATTTAGCAAGATTATTGGTTACACGGTCATCAAAGCGGCAGCCGATTGCAAACACTAAATCAGCCTTGTCCATTGCATGGTTTGCTTCATAGGTACCATGCATTCCGAGCATGCCTAAATACTGTCTGTCAGTACCAGGATATACACCAAGTCCCATCAGAGTTGAGGTAACAGGTATATTAAAGCGTTTTGCAATAGCTCTTACCTCATTTTCAGCACCTGATAACTGGGCACCACCACCTACAAGCATGATTGGGTGCTGTGCATCAGCAATCAGTTTGGCTGCTCTCTTTACCTGTCCTTTATGACCCTGCATAGTAGGGTTATATGAACGTAATTTTACAGGACCATCCTGCTCTGGATACTCAAAGCGCAGAGATGGACGAACACAGTCCTTTGGAATATCAACAACAACAGGACCTGGTCTGCCAGTTGAGGCAAGATAGAATGCCTGGCGAATATACTTTGGAATATCAAGCGCACACTGACACAGATATGAATGCTTTACAATAGGTCTTGTGATACCTACTGTATCAACTTCCTGGAATGCATCTGATCCGATAAGTGGAGTTCCGACCTGACCTGTAAGCACAACCATTGGAATTGAATCCATATAGGCTGTTGCAATTGCAGTTACAGTGTTTGTAGCACCAGGACCTGAGGTCACAAGGCACACACCGACTTTACCTGTAGCACGGGCATAACCGTCTGCAGCATGGGCCACACCCTGCTCATGACGACCTAAAATGTGCTTAATCTTATCTGATTCTAAAAGAGCATCATAAATATCAAGCACAGCACCGCCAGGGTAGCCGAACAGTCTGTCTACTCCAAGATCTTCTAATGTGCGCACTACCATCTGTGCGCCTGACATCATGGTCATTACATTCTCCTTTTCATATCAGCCTTTTTTTAGGTTTTGGCCAAAACCTCTGAGGTACCTTCTGTACCCAGACTGTATATTCGTCTTTAAATTCTCTTTTTAGGCGAGGCTCATCAAAAAATACAGCATTGAACCAGGCAAAAATCTGAAAACCAAGAGGAATAATTAAAGTTATAAGTGAATTTATAGCACAACACAGTCCTAAATAAAACAGCACAATCCCCATATGCATGGGATTTCTGCACAAAGCATAAGGACCTGTCGTAACAAGATGCCTTGTCTGACGGCTTAATTTTACTGGCCCTACAGCTACAGCACCGCCTTTGCCTTTTGTAATTAGCTCGTAATTTGCCCAAATAACAAAAAACAAACCGGCAGCAGAACATACAGCCCCAAATACAGATGAGAGTCTGTTCTCTGGCATAAAGTCTATAGGATAAAGTGCACCTAAGTACACAGCACCTACAGGCACCAGAATAAAAAGCAGAACCGTACCTGCAATATAGGCTAAAAATTCCCTTATCATCAGCTTATCTTAATCTGCTCTAGCAGATCACAAACTACATACAGAGGATGTACAGCCTCTTTTCCTTCCATTCTTTCCACCTGAGAACGGCATGAGTAACCGGTGATAAGGCAGTGGTCAAAATCACGCTTTTGAATTTCTCCCTTCCAGTTCTTCTCGTACACAGCGTAGCTCTCCTCAAGATTGCCGGCAATGTGACCAAACAGTCCTGCCATACCACAGCATGCAACATTGACAGGAATAAGTTTAAGACCGAAACGGTCTAAAACTGTCTGCCATAAAAGTGGAGACTGGGTTATAAGAGCTCGCTCTGTACAGTGAGTGAAAAGATAATAAGGATCTTTATACTTATCACCTGCAAGATCTGTGATCTTGTTACTGATTTTTGAGAACTGCTCGGTAAATCTTGTAGTGGCAAACTGATTTACAAACCACTCTTCTGGAAGCAGTACATCAAATGTTCCCCTGTTTTCACCTAAAAGCTGAGTGTATTCATCACGATAGCAGATAGTAAGAGCAGGATCAAAACCTACAAGTGACTTGCCGGTTTTAGCAATTCTATCAAGTCTTGCTGCCTGTTTGGCGGCAAAGTGCACAAAGCTGCGTCTCTGTCCGCGGATGATTTTGATTTTTCCGTTCACATAAGGTCTTAAGAATGACACCTTGTAACCTAATGAGCGCATGGACTTGGCCATTTTTACAAGACCATTGGCCTCATAGCATACAGTAAATGGATCGGTCACGATAATCACATCATCGTCAGAATTGACAGCACCTTCGGCATTTAAAATATTAAATCCCTCTAAAGAGCATTCCTTTTTAAAGGTTCTCTCACTGAACTTTGGAATATCCACAAAACCGAAGATCTTCTCAAAAAGTTTTTTGACAAATGAGTTTCCTAAGAACGCATTTGAAAACTTTGGAAAATGAGACATTAAAGGCAGAGTAAACTCCGCATTTAAAATCAGAATATCCATAAGCGGTCTTAGATAACGGCTGTAATACAGTGAAAGGAAACGAGAGTTGAGATCTGCTGCATTAACATGAGCAGGACAGATGCTCTTGCATGACTTGCAGGCAAGACATGTTTTGATATTCTCAAGATACTCTGTTGAATAATCGCTCTTTTTTGTAAAAAGAGTATTAAAGCATCTTCTTACAAAATTAAAAGGATTAAGTAATGCTGTATATAAGGCAACTTCTTCTGATGCAATATTATGACCTCTGTCATTTAAAAGTCGCATCCACTCGCGCATCAGCTCACTGTAACCTTTTGGAGATCTGATGTGATTTTTGGTATAGCGGTAGCTTGGACACATCAGAGAACTGGTCTGATAACTGAAGCACTGACCGTTACCGTTACAGCTTACAGCACCTTTAAAGGAGTTTCTGACATTGACAGGAACTGTTCTGTCTAAATCACCTCTCATTGGAGAGTCAATGTCAACAAGCTTATCAGTGTCATTTGAGAATGGGACACAAATTTTGCCTGGATTGAAGATATTGTTGCCATCAAAGGCTTCCTTTATCTTTCTTGCAACAGGATACAGGCTCTTGAAGAAAAACTCTCCATAGCATGATCTGTATCCTCTGCCATGCTCACCCCACATCTGACCGTGGTATTTGTTTACAAGCTTTACAACTTCATTTGAAATCAGAATAAGCTTTTCTCTATCCTCGTCAGTTGTAAGATCAAGTGCTGGTCTTACATGCATAAGACCTGTATCAACATGACCAAACATACCATAGGTAACTTTAAGAGAATCTAAAAGCTTTCTGAAATCCAGAATATAATCTGCAAGATTTCTTGGAGGTACCACAGTATCCTCTGTGAAGGCAACGAGTTTCTTGTCACCTGCCGCTGCACCTAAAAGACCTACAGCCTTTTTACGCATGCCGTATACAGCTGCAATTGCCTTTGGAGTCGAGGCAAGCTGGGCTCCTAGAATACCATTGGTAAAAGTCTTGGCCTTTAAAAGAACACTTGAATAGATCCTCTCAAGCTTTTGATGTTCTGTTTTGGCATCAGAGCCGTTGAATTCAACAATATTGATACCTTCAATATCATGACCTTCAACATCCTGAATATATTCTTTTACAGAACTCCAGACAGTATCCTTTTTGGCAAGACCAAGTACTCTTGAATCTACTGTCTCTACAGAGAACACACCTGCATCAATAAGCTCAACAGCATGTCTTAAAGCACTGTCAAAGTTTTCGTATTTGACAATCATCAGCTCACGGTAATCTGGCATTACAGTAAGATCGATTGTCGCTCCCACAATCACAGCTAACGTACCTTCAGCACCACAGATTATACGTGCTAGGTTTAATGTATCCGTACTTGGATCATAGGCATGGGCAAGATCATAACCTGTCATGAAACGGTTAAGTTTAGGGAAAATCTTTTCTATCTCATCACTGTTTTCTTTTAAAAGAGCATAAACACTGCGATAAATCTCACCTTCAAGACCTTCTTTTTTCAGGCACTTGTCAAGTTCTATTCCACTTACAGGACCAAAGGTAGTTAAAGTACCGTCAGCAAGGACAACTGTTACATTCTTCACATGATCTGAGGTTCTGCCATAGCGCAGTGATCCTTGACCTGCAGCATCATTGCTTATCATACCGCCAAGGCATGCTCTAGATGAAGTTGAAAGTTCTGGAGAGAAGAACAGACCATAAGGCTTTAGATACTCGTTGAGCTCATCTTTAATCACACCAGCCTGAGCATAGATCTCACGACGGTGCTCATCAAAATTTGAAGTCCCCTTCATGTACCTTGACATGTCGATGGTAATACCGCTGTTTAAAGACTGGCCGTTTGTACCGGTACCACCGCCTCTTGGAGTGATGATGATTTTTTCAAATCCTGTGTTCAGTCTTGTTTTAAGGGCTAAGACAACATCATCATTGTCTTTTGGGAAGATAACGCCCTGAGGCATGCGCTGATATACAGAATTGTCTGTTGCTACAAGGAGTCTTGATGCATGAGCAGATTCAACGTCACCTTTGAATCCAACTTTCTTTAATTCTCTTAAATATGACGCATATACTGGGTCTACCTGTGGTAAATCCGTAATCTTTGGGATCATGACTGCCTCTTGGATGGAAAAGAATGAAAGTAATAGACCGTTATTTTATAAGATTTTACAGAACATGACACACATTTATGTCCTGTTGAGATAAAAAAAGCGGGGGTATAAAAACAAGAAAACCACTCAAACGAGTGGCCTCTGTTATGGTAGCTATGACTGGAATTGAACCAGTGACCTCAGCATTATGAGTGCCGCGCTCTAACCAACTGAGCTACATAGCCATTGAATTGAGTGGCTGGGGTACTAGGATTCGAACCTAGGTAATGGCGGAATCAGAATCCGCTGCCGTACCACTTGGCGATACCCCAATATATTGATCGAACTTACCGTGGCAGGGGTAACTGGATTCGAACCAGTGAAATGGCGGGATCAAAACCCGCTGCCTTACCACTTGGCTATACCCCTTCAGAGGGTTAGTTGTGTTCGACAACGGTGCTCATTATAAGGAACTTTATTTTTATGTCAACAAAAAATTTACTATTTTTTCAAAAAAAATCGGCTCAATATTTTACAAGCTGATTTATATGCCGTTTTATGATTTTTAGTAACACAGCCTGTCTTTTAGTTTTTCATCATAGTAAGCGTTGACGTGTCTTTTCGCAGCACGCAGAATTCCAAATTCTGCTGCAAGAATATAGAACACAAACAACAGAACATCAGCAAAAAGACCAATCATGTTGTTAGTAGACAGTGCAACCTTGATGAAATAGAGAATAAACAACAGAAAAATGACTTCTGAAGCGAAGACATAATTATGGAAGGTTCTTATCCTGCGCTTGGCTCTTCCCTGATAGAAACCGCAGAGAATAAGAAAACCTGGAATTGCCCACACAAGACCTAACACAGCGGCAGTAAATGATGGCATTGTGCTCATTAGAAGGGCAAACACAAAAGAAGAAACTAAAGTAAGGTATAAAGCACTAAGGTTAAAGTAGAGTCTCTCCCTCCCCTTTAGAGGCAGATCAGCATAAGGGTTGTCTTTTTTTATATTCTCGCTGTTATCTTTCATACATAACTCCAACTGATAATAGCTTTGTTCAAATTTTAAACTCTATTAAAACTCTAGCAAAAATTTATAAAAAATCTGCATACCGGTCATATATATTTTAAAGAATTTAAGATAGGATTGAGTGAACTTCAAGGAAACATACTATGAATTACCAAAAAGACAATATTCTTGCAATCTGTTACGATTTTGACCGCACCTTAAGCCCTTGTGAAATGCAGGCCCAAGGATACATTCAGCAAATAAACGAAGACGTCGATGACTTCTGGAACACAGCTACAAAACTTGCTATTGAAAACCAGATGGATCCTAACCTTTCCTACATGTACCTGATGCTGAATGGTGCCAAGGGAAAATTCAAGGTTGAAAAGAAAAAACTTATAGAATTCGGCTCAAAGGTAGCACTTTATGATGGAGCTTTGACCTGGTTTGACAGAATAAATGAGTTTGGTGAAAAAAACTCTGTTCAGATAGAGCATTACATAATTTCCTCAGGCCTTAAAGAGATGATTGAAGGTACGGCAATAGCAGATAAATTTACTGCAATATACGCAAATTCCTTCCTCTATGATCGTAATGGCGCTGCAATCTGGCCAGCCCAGAACATCAACTTCACCAACAAGACACAGTTTCTTTTCAGAATTTCAAAAGGTACACTCGATGTGAACGACAACGAGGTTAACCGTTACTTTCCAAAAGAGGCTATAAGAGTTCCTTTTGAAAACATTGTGTACATAGGCGACAGTCAGACTGATATTCCATGCATGAAACTTGCTACCTCTCTAGGTGGCCATGCCATAGGAGTTTTTGATCCTAAAAGAAACAACAAGGCAAAGGTTCATGAGCTCATACGGGACAACAGGATTCACCACTTTGCACCAGCTGACTACACTGAAGGAAGCAAGCTTGATATTCTGATGAAAAAAATAATTACCTACACTGCAGCAAGATTCGAACTTAAGCAGGATTACCTCAAAAACCTTGAAGAATCCAACGAATTACCTTAAAAATCAACAGGTAAAACTTATATACAGCAATCTTATCTAAGTTTTACCTAATTCTAACTTACGAAAAAACCTAAACTTTTTATGATAAAAATTTTCTTTTATAAGTTTTCGCTAAGTTAACAACCATATAATGAAACTGTGGTTAGGAAATGAGATTTCCTAATTGCATGAAAGATATTGATGTACTTTCATAGTGTTTTTGCTACCGGCGCCCGCCGGTTTCACACGAGTTCACATACCTCTTACCCGGACCGCCCCAATGGCCCGGGATTTTTTTATTTTGCAACTCCTTGTTTTTCCGTGACATTAATTTGCTAAAAATAAGCCTTAAAAAGCATGAAAATTCAAATTTCTGCTATAATAGCAAATGGTGAATCACTCGGAGTTTTATATGCTAATCAACGAAGTAAAAGCTACTCTTGCAATGGAAAACCTGATCCTTAATTCTGAGCAGGAAAAACTGTTACTGGATTATGCTGATGGTAAGATTACCTTTGAGGAGTATTCAAAAATGGCTGCAAAACTTTTGAAAGAGAGTAAGGCTGCCTGAATTTTGGAAGCGTCATCCTTTGACATAACTTACTGCTATCCTGGCAGTGAAACTCTGAAAAACCGTTTTGATGAACGGGATCCGAACATACTCTCCCAGTATGAGAGAATGTACACGGCAGCAAGACTTGTTGATCTGCTTAAAAAGCCTATTAAAGGCAATTTTGATATCCCCCACTTGCAGAAAATTCATCGCTATATATTTCAGGATATCTATTCATGGGCAGGAAAATTCAGAACCGTGAATATATCAAAGGAAATACTCTTCTGTGATGCAAAGTATATAGAAAAAGAACTTACCAAGATCTTTTTGAAATTAAAAGACGAGCATTATCTTAAGGATACAAAAGAGGCTGACATCCCTAAGGCTGCAGCCTGGTATCTAGGAGAAATCAACGCAATTCATCCGTTCCGAGAGGGTAACGGCAGAGCTCAGAGAGAATTCATAAGAGAACTGCTGCTGCCACTTGGTTATGAAACAGATTACTCCCAGTGCGAACCTTCGATGATGTTATATGCTTCCATAGATGCCTTTGCAGGTAATTTTTCTCTTATGGAGCAGCTCTTTTCACAGTGTATAAGAAAAATTAAGAACTAATAACAACATGACTAGCACAACTTTATCAGAAAACATCAACATACAGCTTGGCTCTTTCTACATTGAAGTCTGGGGCTGCCAGATGAATGTGTATGATTCTGGAAGAATATCAGATCTTATGGAGGCTGCCGGATTTTTGAAAGTAGCAACACCAGATCAGGCTGATGTGGTTATTCTTGTAACCTGCGCTGTACGAGCAAAAGCTGAGGATAAGGTATTCAATCAGCTGGCATCTTGGCGCCACAGCGGTGCAATTGACAGTGATACCATTATTGCTTTAGGTGGTTGTGTAGGCTCAGAACTTGCTGAAAAAATCCTTGAACTTGACAAGTCTGTAAACATTATTTTCGGACCTAGAACCATTCACAGACTGCCACAGATGATTGGCCAGTACAGTTCAAGCGGTACCCCTGTTGTTGATGTGACAGCAGATGCTATCGATAAATTTGACTATATGCCTCCATCAGGTCCTGTAGGACCTTCTGCCTTTGTTACCATCATGGAAGGATGTTCAAACAAATGCACCTACTGCATTGTTCCTTATACAAGAGGTGAAGAGCAGTCACGACCTGTTGAAGATATTATTGCCGAGTGTGAAGAGCATATTGCTAACGGCGTAAAAGAGATCCATCTTTTAGGACAGAACGTAAACTCATATCATGGAACATTTAAGGACGGAAGTATCTGCTCATTCTCAACTCTGCTCTATCAGGTAGCAGCCGTGTCAGGAGTTGAGAGAATAAGATTCACAACTTCAAATCCTATGGACTTTACTGATGACATCATCCAGGCAATTAAAGATCTTGATGTGATATCAGATGGGATCCATGTTCCTGTGCAGGCTGGCTCTGACAGAATTTTAAAGGCCATGCACCGACGCTATACAGCAGACGAGTATATTGTCCTTACTGACAAACTAAAGGCAGCAAGACCTACTGTCCATATCTCATCAGACTTTATTGTAGGCTTCCCTGGAGAAACAGAAGAAGACTTCAATGAGACCATGAGAGTTGTAAACAGAGTAAAATTTGATTTAAGTTTCTCCTTTGTCTACTCCAAGCGACCAGGCACTCCTGCAGCTGTACTTGAAGATCCAGTGCCAAAGGAAGTCAAAATGCAGCGACTTTATGTACTGCAGAACCGTCTTGAAGAACTTGCAAGAGAACATACCCAGTCATTCCTTGGTACAGTACAGACATGTCTTGTTGAAGGGGTCTCAAGAAAGGATGACAACGAACTGAAATCAAGAGCCTCATCTGGTCGTATTGTGGTATTTAAGGGGCCACAGTCTCTTATCGGTCAGATGGTAAAGGTTAAAATCACATCTGTGGTGGCTCATACATTAAAAGGCACACTTGTAAATGACTGAAGCAATTAAAGAGGATTTCATTTTAGAACCAGCCGACAAGGACAGAATTGCCTATCTTGTTGGACCAGAGGACGAGAACTTTCATCAGATCCAGAAAAGACTGGGCGTACGTCTGTCTTATTCAGGTGCTCACGTGCACGTTGAAGGACCTTCCCATGCTGTAAAAAAAGCAGTAAAACTTGTAAAGAATCTGTACATTGATACTGCTCCTGTAAAAGGAAGCCGTTATCCATCTGAAATGACTCCTGACATGGTTCATCTTGCCATCACAGAAATTTTAAAGGTTGAAAGTGATGAACATAACTACAGTCTTGATGATAAAGGCAGCATTGATTCTCTCTACCACAAGGCAGGAAGTCTTAAAACCAAGCGTGGATTCATCAAGGCAAGAACAGCAAATCAGTCTGTATATATTTCATCAATTCTCTCCCATGATGTAAGTTTCGGTATTGGACCTGCTGGTACCGGTAAAACCTATATTGCTGTTGCAGCAGCTGTAGACGCATTAGAGCGCAACGAAATAAGAAGGATCATTCTTACAAGACCTGCCGTTGAAGCAGGTGAAAAACTAGGCTTTCTTCCAGGTGATCTCTCACAGAAGGTTGATCCGTACCTAAGACCACTTTATGACGCTCTCTTTGAGATGCTAGGTTTTGAGAAGGTTGAAAAACTCATAGAAAGACAGGTTATTGAAATTGCTCCTTTAGCCTATATGCGAGGCAGAACATTAAATGATTCCTTCATCATTCTTGATGAGGCACAGAATACCACTGTCGAGCAGATGAAGATGTTTTTAACCCGCATCGGATTCAATTCAAAAGCAGTGATTACAGGAGATCCAAGTCAGATAGACTTACCTCGTAACGTGCGCTCAGGCCTTAAGCATGCTATTGAGGTATTAAGCGATATTGATGAGCTTGGATTTACCTTCCTTGACGCTACAGACGTTGTACGTCATCCTGTTGTGGCAGCAATTGTGAATGCCTACGACAGATATGATAAAGAGATGAACAGACTCAAGCACGAAAAGGATAGAGAATTCTCTGGAGTTGCAGAAAATGCAAGTAACAATTGATCTGCAGATTGCTGCAGGCTGTCTTGATGATTATCCATCAGAAGAAACCATAAGAAACTGGGCATTGGTCGCACTTGAAACCGGTGGCAGAAAAGCAGACAGTGAAATTACTGTGCGCATGGTTGATCTTGATGAAATCCATGAGCTGAACAACACCTACCGCCATGTGGACAGACCTACTAATATTCTATCCTTCCCTTTTGCGCTTCCAGAAGGAATAGATGATCTTCCACTATTAGGTGATCTTGTGATCTGCAAAGATGTGCTCCTAAAAGAGTGCAGTGAGCAGAACAAAACCCTAGAAGAGCATTTCTGCCATCTTATAGTCCATGGCTGTCTGCATCTTTTAGGCTATGATCATATTGAAGAGCAAGATGCTCTTGTAATGGAGCCTCTTGAAGTTAAGGCTTTAGCACAGCTTGGATTTAAAAACCCTTACGAGGAACAGTAACAGGATTACAACATGAGTGACAATCACGAAGAAGAGCGAAGTTCCTTTTTAGCGAAAATCTTTAAAAAGGGCGAACCATCAACCCAGACTGAACTTGAGCAGGTAATTCATGAGGCTCAGGAAAACGATGTTATTGATACAGATACTGAGGACATGCTTCACGGAATCTTCGACATCAACCGTTTGAGAATTTCAGATGTCATGATCCCAAGTTCTGATATTGTCGCAATCAATATCAATGCAACACTCACAGATGCAGCCTCCATTATCTTCAAACATGGCCATTCAAGATATCCTGTAATTGGTGAAGATAAGGATCATGTTTTAGGTATTCTCTTGGCAAAGGATCTTATCCCTTATACAGCCGGATTGAAAAAACTTGAAGGCGGAATAAAAAGTCTTTTGAGAACTCCTGTAATAGTTCCTGAATCAAAGCATGTAAACTCAATGCTCAGAGAATTTCAGCAGAACCGTTTCCACATTGCAATTGTGGTAGATGAGTTTGGTGGCGTATCAGGTCTTGTAACTATTGAGGATATTCTAGAAATCATCGTAGGTGACATCGACGATGAATACGACACTCAGGTAAATGCAGAGAACATTATTCTAAACAGTGATGATCAGACATGGACTGTAAACGGTCTTACTCCTATTGAGGAATTTGATGAGTTCTTTGCAACAAGCTTAAGCGGTATTGCCGATGTCGGAACCATAGGCGGTCTTGCAACCCATTTTTTAGGACGTTTCCCTAAAAACGGAGAGAGCGTTGATATCGAGGGACTTAATTTCAGGATCATTGAGTCTACTGACAGGCGTGTAGCCAAACTTGAAGTTTCAAAAACGGATGGCTCTCCACTGAAAAAAGCTGAAGAAGACGAGGAATAATAGCTTTGCAGTTTGTTGTATTTTTAATGCGGATCCTTGATATTAACAACCTTAGGAAATTCTGCCTGTCAAAAACGGGCCGTATTCTGCTTCTTACAGTTTTAGGTGTTATTGGAACCTTAAGTCAGGCCCCATATTCAATGTGGGTAGCTTCAGTTATCTCTCTTGCCTTTATGATGGTTCTAACAGGACTTTCTAATAGCGCAAAGCAAGTATTCTTTCAGGTTCTTTTATATTTCACTGTCTACAGTGTATGTGAGATAAGCTGGCTTGATTATGTAATGCAGGGATTTGGAGAATTACCATCTGCTGTATCCTATCTTGCAATCCTGTTCCTTGCCCTTGGATACCATGCTCTCCCTTATGCTGCAACAGCAGCGTTGGCATATAAACTTTCACGTGGAAAAAAGGCTGTATTTATCTTATGCTTCATGCCTCTTGGATTTATACTCTCTGATTTTTATATTTCAGTATTTCTAACTGGCTTCCCTTGGATTTATCCTGGCTACGGCTGTCTTACAGGACCATTTAAAAACTTTGCACCATTTGTTGGTATAGTTGGTATAGATGCACTTATTTATATATTTTCAGCATCCATAGCACTTACAGCATCAAGACGTTTTCTTTTCCTTCCTGTTGCAGCCATGATCCTTTTAGCTGCAATCTTCCTTGAAGGCATAAGTTTTGTGACACCTCAAAAAAGTGTTGAAGCCTTACTAGTTCAGGGAAATCTTGAACAGTCGGTAAGAAACACAGCATCTAAAGCAGAAACTGCAGTATCAACCTACTGGAAACTTACAAAAGATAAGCTAAAAGACGATCTGCTTATTGTCTGGCCAGAATCAGCAATGCCCCTACCTTTAGAGCTTAGTAATTCACTTGTAGGTAGCCTTGATAAGATCTTAAAGCAGAATAATACAACACTTATAACAGGTATTTTCTCTGTAAAAAATCTGCATACTCCTGATCTTAAGATTTACAACGCCATGACGGTGCTTGGAAAAAGAGATGATGAAAATACCTATACAACCTACAACAAAAGAGCACTAGTTCCATTTGGAGAGGTTGTTCCTTTTGCTGAGCTTTTAAGACCTTTAGGCTCTATCTTTGCTATTCCAAATTCAAGTTTCACCTATGGAGATGAAATACAGCCTCCTGTAAAGGCTGGTAATCACACCTATATTCCAGCTATCTGCTTTGAAGCTGTATTCACATCAATGATGAGGAAAATGGATTCAGAGGATACCTCAGGCATTATCATGATTTCTGTTGATTCATGGTTTGGCCCTACTAGAGCACCTTTAATGCATCTTGATATTGCTAGAATGCGCTCACTTGAGCTTCAAAAACCGATGTTAAGAGCAACAAACAGCGGAATTACAGCCTACATCAATGAAAAAGGCCAGATTGTAAAATCTGTTCCATCGGATAAGGAAGAGACCATGAGCGTTGAGTTTGTACCATTTAAAGGACAGACTCCTTATAGCCGCTTTGGTTATCTTGGGGTATATCTCATTATGCTAATACTGCTGGGAGCAGGAATTTCAGGGCTTTTTATAAGAACTGATGATTTAAAGACTGTTGAGAATATCGTAAGACCTTAACCGAATCTGCCACGGAACATACGGCGCTGGAACAGAACCACTACTAAAATCATCAGGATACAGCCTATTAAGCTTACAGCATATCTCCATGCTGGCAGTGGTTCAAAGGAGCGGGCATAACTGTTTACAAAGTCACCTAGGTAGCAACCTCTTGTTGAGCACTCTACCTTTCTTCCCATATTACCCTGAGTATACCAGACATGCTTTGGGAACTTCATGGTAACACCATAACGGCTTAGGTAACGGTTACCCTTTTTCAAGAATGAATTCATGAACTCATAGAAAGCCTTTGGATCAGAGCTTAAACTCTTTATTTCACTGTAGGATAAGCCTGGCTCTAGATTGATAACACCATCAGGGGCACTTATTTCCCCCTCAAAGAGCATTGCATCA
This sequence comes from Succinivibrio sp., assembly GCA_051885305.1. Taxonomy (GTDB): domain Bacteria; phylum Pseudomonadota; class Gammaproteobacteria; order Enterobacterales; family Succinivibrionaceae; genus Succinivibrio. The sequence goes on from JBJEWY010000065.1 coordinate 14,881, forward strand.
AGAATCGAACCATCCTTGTCGGTATCAACACAGATGACAGAGTTTCCTGAGACATTAAGCTTGTCTCGAACCACAAAGGTCTCAAGAATTCCATTAGCTAAATTAAGCTGACCGCCTCTGCTCATATCAAGCTCACGCACATAATCAGAGAAGAAATTCTGGGTCTTGAAATTGACTACAGAGTGGCCTATATATAAGCGTTTGACATCAATGTGACCATTGATGCTGGTATGTCCACCAAATACAGAGAGCACAATCGAGTTACCGATGATGTTGCCTTCAATATTGATGATGGCTTTAGGATCTGGAAGATACTGCAGCACGGTTCTCTGATCTTCCTTGTCGGTAAGATCACGTACACCAAAATTGATATTGGTCCTTAGCGTATTGAAGATCTTTTTAATCTCATAACGGTTTGCAATATCATAATCCTTTTTAAACTGCAGTCTGCCAGGCAATAGTCTGTCACTTTTTGGCTTTACATAAATACCAGTGCTGTTCTCATCTATATATGGTTCGTAGGCAGAATAGATATCCCCCACAACCTTGGCACGGTTTTTAAAGTTAATCTGTTTTACATGAGCGGTATTGTCAATGTAGATTGCATATTTTCCGCCTTTGACAGTACCCTGGATATTCATCATGGAAACAAGCGGGCCTTTGATTTCAGAAGGAACACTTACAGATGATGCAGCCTTTTTAGATAGGATGCCATTTTCAGCATCGAGGCTTCTTGCACGCACATAGGAGCCACGATACTCTAGAAGATCAGATCTGGCGTTTGATCCGAAGTTGCAGTTTACGCCAATACCGTTTACATGAATTGCCTCAACAGTTCCGGCAATGTTAATGATGTTGTTGCTGCCGTAGGTTACAGCAATTCCACTACTGCCATACCCGTTCTCATAGATATGGGAGCTACTGTCAACTGTTACGGTATTTCCGCTACCATCTACTCTGATACCTACAGAACCTACGCCGATACTTGAAATGGAGCCTTTCTGGATAACATTGTTGTAGTTTCCGTAAACATGAGTACCAACTGTCAGAGGAATTCTTGATGGCTGATCTTTCTTGTAGCTTTGCAGATCATCATCCCATGCTGAAAACCCCTGATTAAGTACAGCCTTACGCAGTTTTTTCTTGCTGCCGCTCTGATATACGGAATTGGCGATGAATTCACTTGTATTGATGTCATACCCAAGATCTTCTAATACCGCAAGCTCAGCCTCTGTGTAAAAACCGTAATTGACAAAAGGACTGTTGGATAAAATGGTATTTCTCAAATCAACGTATGGTTTGCCCTGATAGGAGAAGTGAACTTTTGACAGTAAGTTTAAATACTCAGGATCACCATTTTCCAGATCATTGAAATTCTCATTGAATACTCTTAGGGTATTAGGACCTTTGAAAAAGAGATTACAGTCGTGAAGTGAAACTGAGGTACAGTTCTTGCTTAACTCAGAAAACTTCATGTTAGGGCTGATGTTTCTTTTGAAAGTATCAGAATACAAATGACGGTCAAAAGATGACAGCACAGGAGCAAAGCCTGTGGCATCATGGTTTGATGATAAACCGAAGGTCCCCGGAGCTGCTCTTAGGATCTTGAATCCTAAAAGTTCTGAATCACCATTTGTTGGAAGATGACTTACGGATTTTGACTTGTCGTTATATACTTTAGGATTTAGATTTACCTCAGCAACGGATGCGTTTTCAATATTCTCTGTAGTAATACAGTGCTTTAGATTGCTTTCAACCACACCAAGACCTGCAAAAAGTCCTGAGTTACTTCTTCTTGACTCAAATCCCCTATCCTCTCTTGATGGCTCATCACTTATAACAAGAGGAATTGCAAGATCTCCTGCTTTTCTGTTGTTTGCATATGACTTGAAAAGATATGAGAGAAGCCCTGCTGAAAAATGAACCTCATCGAGCATTTCTTTTGACGGCAGTTTATGCAAAATTAAAGGAGGTTTTACAGAAGGAGCGTTCTTTTCATAAAGTTTTGCAATCTCGTTTTGATTGAAAACCGGTTTAAAATCAAAAAGTTCAACCACAGGAAGAGTTATTGTTTCAAGTTCTTCTGAGTGGTGAATTGAAACATCAGGAACCTTTACGACTCCACCTAATCTTGGATCGTAATAAGAAGCCTCTGAACAGAGTGAGCTCTGTCCAAATGAGAGCAGACTCAATATAAGAAAAAGTTTTGACAGCTGTTTCAATGCTAAAACTCAACAGGATTTAAAAGTACAGGGCGACCTGAACGCTCGCTCAGTGCTCTGTGCAGAATGTCCTGATTTACTCTTGGATCTCTAAAGAATTCTAGTTGAGCTTTAGTAAAAGTAAAGGGAGCATTGTTATCCAAATCGTTAAATTCTGCCTGAGATCTAGAAAGTGGCTGATGAACCTCGATATATAGACTTCCATCAGGCTCTTCTGAAGTCTTGATTGGCTGATCGATAAATTCAACTCTGGTACCTACAGCAACCTTGCCAAAGAGAGTTTCATTATCCTCATTGCGAAGTCTGACACAGCCGTGACTTACTCTAAGACCGATACCAAAATCAGCATTGGTACCATGAATAGCAAAGAGTCTACCCACATACATGGCAAAAAGGCCCATAGGATTATCAGGACCTGCTGGAACCACTGCAGGCAGATATTCACCTTCTGCCGCATACTCAGCACGGGTCTGAGCGGTAGGAGTCCATGTTGGATTTGCTTTTTTTCGCTCAACCTTGGTAACCCATGCTACAGGAGTATCCTTGCCAAGCTGTCCGATACCGATTGGATAAACCTCAACAGTTCTTCCGTTATAAAAATAGAGTCTCATCTCAGGAGAGTTGATGACAATTCCCTGATGGACTGTATCTGGAAGAATGAGTCTTGTTGGAACGATAAGCTTTACACCACGAGCTGGAACTATCGGATCTACACCAGGATTTGCCTCAATCATGTTGGAAAGACCCAAATGATATTCTGCAGCCACATACTCTAATGTGGTAACACCTGTGTCACTTACGTCATAGATCAGTTCCTCACCTACAACTCTGTTGCCGTTCAACGGATAGATATTGGTTGCCTGAGTGGTTAGGCATACAGAACACAGAGCAAATACTGATGCAAATTTCTTCAACATTTTAGGTCCGCTAGAATAAGTTTGGTCTATCAACAAATTGTCGCCCATTTTACTATTATTTTTGTAAGTTAGCCTGAATAATTTCAAACTGTTCAATAAAAGCTGTCAAAAACTATCGCTTTGAATGAGATTGTTTTTCAATGCCTAGAAGCTACTTATTCTCTTTACTAAGACTTATACAAAAGATATACGCTCCAGCTATTATTTATTTTTCCATTAAGATGCTCAAAATGCGGTTAAATGTGGCAAAATATACGATTATTTTTGTAAATAGTTTTTTTAAAACACAACCTATTCTTTGGAGCTAACAGATGTCTGCCGATAAAGTTGCATACAATCCACAAGAAATCGAGCCAGAAGTACAGAAGTACTGGGCTGATAATCAAACCTTCCATGCAACAGAAGATAAGAGCAAAGAGAAATATTACTGCCTAGTTATGTTCCCATATCCATCAGGAAGACTGCATATGGGTCACGTACGTAACTACACCATCGGTGATGTAATCGCTCGTTTCAATCGCCTCCTTGGCAAAAACGTATTGGCTCCAATCGGCTGGGATGCTTTCGGCATGCCTGCTGAAAATGCTGCCATAAAAAACAACAAGCAGCCAGGTGAGTGGACCTATTCAAATATCGATTACATGAAAAAACAGCTCAAGTCATTAGGTCTTTCATATGACTGGGCAAGAGAAGTGGCAACCTGTCGCCCTGAATACTACAAGTGGGAACAGAAGTTTTTCGGTGAGCTTTACAAGAAAGGGCTCGTTTACAAGAAGGTATCAACTGTAAACTGGTGTCCTGTTGATCACACCGTGCTTGCAAACGAACAGGTTGAAGACGGTTGCTGCTGGAGATGCGGTTCTAAAGTTGAATTAAGAGAAATCCCTCAGTGGTACCTTAAGATCACAGCATATGCAGAAGAGCTTTTAAAAGATCTTGACAAACTTGAGGGCTGGCCTGAGCGTGTGCGTACCATGCAGCGCAACTGGATCGGCCGTTCTGAAGGTCTGAATATCACTTTCAAGGTAGACGGCAGTGATGATACCTTTACCGTTTACACCACAAGACCTGATACCTTTATGGGTATTACTTATATTTCAATCTCAGCAAATCACCCTCTGGTAAAGAAGTGCTGTGAGACAAATGCTGAGCTTGCTGCCTTCTGCAAAGAGTGCTGCACACAGAAGTTCGCTGAAGCTGATATCTCCACTATGGAGAAAAAGGGTATGGCAACAGGTCTTTATGCCATCCACCCAATCAACGGTCGCAAGGTTCCAATCTACGTTGCAAACTTCGTGATCATGGATTACGGTACCGGTGCTGTAATGTCAGTTCCAGGCCATGATCAGAGAGATTACGAATTTGCCAAGAAATACGGCATTGAAATCATCCCTGTTATCAAGGAATCAAAAGAAAGCGGTGATCCTGACTTGTCAGAACACGCTTTTGTTGAGCATGGTATTGCTTGCCACTCAGGTGAATTTGACGGCATGAACTTTGAAGAGGCTTTCAAGGCTATTGCTGACAAGCTTGAGTCAATGGGATGTGCTGAACGCAAGGTAAACTATCGTCTTCGAGACTGGTGTATTTCACGTCAGCGCTACTGGGGTGCCCCAATTCCAATGCTGACAATCGATGAGACAGGTGAACTTGTACCAGAGCTTGACGAGAATCTTCCTGTTAAACTTCCAGAGAACGTAAAGATTGATGGTGTTGTTTCCCCTCTCAAGACTGATGAGAGCTGGTACAAGACCACATACAAGGGCAAGGCTGCCACCCGTGAAACCGACACCTTCGATACTTTCATGGAATCATCATGGTACTATGCCCGTTACTGCTCACCACGTGATGAGAAGGAAATGTTTGACAAGGATGCAGCAAATTACTGGCTACCAGTAGATCAGTACATCGGTGGTATTGAGCATGCTGTGCTCCACCTTCTATACTCACGTTTCTTCTTCAAGATGCTTCGTGACGCTGGTATGGTAAACAGCGATGAGCCATTCAAGAGACTGCTCTGCCAGGGTATGGTGCTTGCTGATGCCTACTACTACCTCAACGAGGAAGGCACAAAGTGCTGGGTAAATCCTTTAGATGCCATCCCAACCCGTGATGACAAGGGCAACATCATCTCCGCTGTAGACAAAGACGGTCATACTCTTCATCACGAAGGCATGATCAAGATGTCAAAGTCAAAAGCTAACGGTATCGATCCTGAAGACATGGTAAGAATGTATGGTGCAGATACTGTAAGACTGTTCATGATGTTCGCATCCCCTGCTGAACTTACCCTTGAATGGAGACAGACAGGTGTTGAGGGCGCACAGCGCTTCCTGCGTAAACTCTGGTCTCAGGTATACGATCTTGTAAACGCAGGAGCAAAACCTGTATGTGATCTTTCAGACCTTCCTGCAGATCTCAGAAAGTTACGTCATGAGTTGCACGTTACCATTGAAAAGGTAACCGATGATATCGGTCGCCGTCAGACCTTCAATACAGCTATTGCAGCCATTATGGAACTTTTAAACATTGCAGCAAAATGCAATGGTACTGATGAGAAGTCACTTGCTGTACGCTATGAAGTTTACAATAACGTAGTACTGATGCTCTACCCAATTGTTCCTCATATCTGCTTCAGATTATGGTCAGTACTTGGTAACAGTACCGCTATTGACACTGAAACCTGGCCTGTTGCTGACAAGGCAGCTCTCAAAGAAGAGGAAATCACTGTTGTTCTGTCAGTAAACGGTAAGGTACGTTCACGTATCAGCATTGACCCATCACTTGATGAGGATGCTGTAACAGAGCTTGCTCTTGCAAATGCGGACGTCAAAAAATTCACTGACGGCAAGCAGATCAAGAAGACCATCTATGTCAAAGGCAAGCTGGTAAACATTGTTGCAGTTTAATTTAACAGTATAAGGACGGTTACATGAGATTATTCAAGTTTGCATTAGTATGTGCCTGTATTGCAGGTCTTACCTCCTGTGGATTTCATTTTCCAAATCAGGGCAGACTTGGTTCAACTGTAACCGCCATAAACGTTAAAGGCTCATACCACGATTCCTTCTATAAAATGGTGGTTCATAAACTAAAAATCCGTGGTGTGCAGGTCAACGATTTAAACAGTGACAACCTTTTGGAGTATACCCCAATTGAGGATATACCAACTCTTACTATCAAGACACCATCAATTAGCATGCCTATCAATTCCATTGATTCAAGAGGAGCTGCCCGTGAATACAATGTGATTATCACCACAAATGCGGTGCTTGATATTCCAAATCATAATCATCCTATCGTCATGAAAAACGGTATTACCAGATCCACCCTTAACAAGGCTGATAATGCCCTTGCATCTACAAACGAGCAGTCGATTATGCAAAGAGAGTGTTATGAGGTTTTATCAGAGCAGCTTATTGCCCGAGTAAACTATTTAGGAAAACTCTCAGATCCTGATGCCCCTGATGCAAAACCTGCCGAACTTTTACTTGCAAAAGGAGAAAATAATGAGGATATCTATATAGATTATTCTCAGTCAATGACCCTTTTAGAGGCTCTTCAGGCTCGCGACAGCGCAGAAAAGGCAACAGCCACCACAGTGACCCTTGATGAATTAAACAACGGCAATGCCTTAATTGAGGATCCTGACAACAAATCCTACAATCTGCCAAAGGTAAAAATCAGAATGCCTCATGAAGCTCCAGAAGATCTTGAAGACGGCTCTTCTTTAAGCCCTTCATCAGGTGAGTAATTATGGCTCTTGCACCTGTATATGTTTTTGCAAGTGATGATACCTTTTTAAAAAAGGAACGCTCAGAAGATATTATAAAAAAGGCAAGAGAGCAGTATCCTGATGCCAGACTCATGCTTTTTACAGGTTCTGATTTCTCATCTGGAAGCAAGGCAAACCTAGCACAACTTGAAAATGAACTGATGGATGGAGGACTTCTGTGCTTTTCATCAAACATCATTATCAAGATTTATTTAGACAGCATTAAATCAATTCCCCTGCAGGTTCTGCACCTTCTGGCTGGACGTCAGCGAGAAGGCGTCATAACAATTGTTGATCTTCCAAGAGTACCAACTACTGTCACAGGAAACAGTAAAGCTGCATCAAAAGATAGCCAAAAGCCATACGAGAGTAGCTTTGAAAAAATAAAAGGCAAGGATGATACCAAGGCTAAGCTTATATTCTCATGGCTTAAACAGGCAGGTGCTGTAATAGAGAATCTCTACACTCCGACAGGTCCTGATTATTATCAGTGGCTTTTACGTCAGGCTAAGAAACATCAGCTTACCATTGAGCAGAACTGTCTTGAGCTCCTAGCCTTATCATGTGAGGGTAATCTTATGCTTGCAGAACAGTTTTTTTCACTTGTTGAAATGACTGTTCAGGACAAAACTGTAACCCTTGATATTATCGATAAGATGCTCAATGATGACAGCCGATACACTGGATTTGATTTAGCTGAAACCATATTAAAGCCAGATTCAAAAAGAGCATTGAAGATCATCTCATCTTTAAGTGAAGGGGCAATTCAAAGTCAGTTACCACAGATCCTCTCTTTGACCATCTCAAATTTTGATAAGGTTTTATATGCCATAAAGGCTGCACGATCTGACAAAAAAACTCTAAGCACTCTTAATAATTATCAGAGCAGAATGGCTTTTTTCAGACCGCTTGGAATAAGTATTCCGTCAACCATGGATGAGGTTATCCATGCTGCTAGAAACATGCCTGAGAGCTTTTACAGCTATCTTGTAAAAGAGCTTAATGAAGCCTCAAAGAGTCTTTGCATATTTGACTATAAAGGTGCTTTAAGCCATCTTCAGAACATGGCTGTATCCGTATCAAATACAAAGGTAAGAACACTGGAGGCCCTTTAATGGGAATAGCCATTTTAGGAGGATCCTTCAATCCGGTACACAGCGATCATGTGGAAATTGTAAAAGCTGTGAAAAAAGCTCTAAGCCCAGAGATATTCTACTTACTGCCTAATGCCACACCTCCTCACAAGAACACCTGTCAGCTCCCTTTTGAGCTGAGAGTTGAGATGCTTAAAATCGCCTTTGAGGGCATTGATGTTGAAATATCACCCCTTGAGAGTGATTCAAACGTAAGTCACTACAGTTTTGATACATTAAGCAGTTTAAAATCTCTTCATAAAGGAGAAAAACTCTTCTTCTGCATGGGGATGGATTCTTTAAATACACTTGATACCTGGAAAAGAGGACTTGAGCTTATAAATCTTGCTAATCTTGTGGTAACAGGAAGAAAAGAGTGCAGAGAAAACTTTAGTCAGGGCGTAAAAGAACTTTTAAAAGCAACCCGTATTGATGATATAGACGGTGTATTTGAGATTCCAGATGACATGGAAAATCATATTTTCATGTTAAATAAAGAGTTTCACTGTGTAAGTTCAACATTCATACGTGATAATTTCAAAAGTTATTTCAAAAATCATGGTACAGGCTCTGACTTCTTTGCAACTGCAGAAGGACAGAATGTTGCACCTTTTCTTGACAGAAAGGTAACAGAATTTATTTTGGAACACAAACTCTACAGTAGGTAATAAACTTGGATAACGCAGCTTTAATTGATAAATGCATAAAGACACTTGAGGACAGCAAAGCTCATGATCTTTCAATGATTGATGTGTCAAAACACTCATCCATTGCAGATACTATGGTTATCTGCACAGGAACCTCAAATCGCCATGTAAGCGCAATTGCCCACCGTCTTGAAGAAAACCTCTGCAAAGAAGGTGTAAAGAATCTTACTGTCAGCGGAGAGAACTTGGGGGAATGGGTAATTGTAGACACAGGAAGTGTGATGGTGCATATCATGCAGCAGGAAGTACGCGAGCGTTATGAGCTTGACGATTTATACCGCTGCATCGCTGCTGGAGATTTAGAATGAAAATTATCATTCTTGCTGTCGGCAATAAAATGCCATCATGGGTTATCAGTGGTTATGAGGATTATCAGAAGAGATTTCCCCGTGAAATGCAGCTTGAACTTGTTGAGATCCCTCCTGTAAAACGCTCTGGTAGCTGCAGTGAGGAAAAAGCAAAAGAACTAGAGGCAAAGCTTATCATTCAGGCACTCCCTAAAAAAGCCTATATCATTGCTCTTGATGAAAGAGGTAAACAGTACACCTCAATCGACCTTTCAAAGAAAGTTGACAGCTGGCTTCAGCTTGGCATGGACGTAGTCTTAATTGTTGGCGGTCCTAACGGACTTACAGACGAGGTCAGAAACATGGCAAAAGAGCTATGGTCACTTTCAAAACTGACACTACCGCATCCTCTTGTGAGAATTTTTCTTGCTGAAACCCTGTACCGAGGATACAGCATTTATGCCAATCTGCCATACCATAGAGCATGATAAGTGATAAAGCACTCAAATATCTGTAAGAATGCTGAAATTTGAGCGCATAAAAGTTAGAATAAACCCTAGTAATCAGAAGACATAAGATAAGATAGAGACTAAATTGTTTTTCAGAAACAAACGCAAAGAGCGAAACCTGTTCAGCTTTAAAAAGAAACCAAAGTTTTCTAGCCGAATGAGAGCAAAAAATAACGAGCACGACGAGGAAAGAGAGGGTGCCGTATTTCGCTCGAGGATCATCGTTTGTATTATCATCTCTGTTGTCATGGTGGTGATCCTGTTCTGCAACCTCTACTATCTGCAGATTATTTCCTATCACGATTATCAGACCCGCTCGAATGAGAACCGCATCAAAGTTGTACCTGTAGTACCTCCTCGAGGCATCATCTATGATCGCAATCATGTGGTACTTGCTGAAAACAGCCCTGTATATCATTTGGTTCTGTTTCCAAATAAGCATATCAACACTGAGCAGACCATTAGATCATTATCTGATCTTCTGAAACTTGATTTTTCTGAAAAGGAAATTACCCGTCTTTTATATGAATCAAAGACCAGAAAACGTTTTTCAGGAGTTGAACTTTCAAACTTCCTGTCAGAAGAACAGATTGCAACCTTTGCTGTAAACTCTTACCGATATCCTAACGCTCAGGTAGTTGCCAACCTCAAACGCTCCTATCCTTTTGCTGATATTACAACTCATGCTACAGGATACGTTTCAAGAATCAACCAGAACGACGTTAAAAAGCTAGAGGTTGAAGGCAAACTTGACAATTATGAAGGCTCAACTGAAATAGGTAAACTTGGTATTGAAAAATACTACGAGGATTACCTACACGGTGTCACAGGCTCATCTAAAGTTGAGGTTAACAGTCACGGTCAGGTTATTAGAACCCTTGAATATGATCCTCCAGAGCCAGGAAAGGATCTGACTTTAACTATCGACATCCGTTTGCAGTATTACGCACAGGAACTTTTCGGAAAAATGAAAGGTGCCGTGGTTGCAATTGATCCGTCAAATGGTGAGATCTTGGCTATGTATTCAAACCCAAGTTATGATCCTAACCCTTTTGTAAGAGGCATCAGAACTGGTGAATACTCAAGACTGCTCAACAATCCAGGACACCCTTTAATAAACCGTGCAACCCAGGGTGGTTATGCTCCTGCATCAACAGTAAAGCCACTTTTATGTGTCATGGGTCTTAATGAGAAACTCATCACTCCAAACGGTTCTTTCTTTGGACCACCTTACTTCAAGCTCCCTGGTTCAACTCATCAGTTCCGTGACTGGCGTGCATGGGGTCATGGCTGGATGGATTTGTATCGCGCAATTGAAATCTCAGCTGATACCTATTTTTATGATCTTGCCTATAGAGCAGGTATCAACAGAATTCATGATTATTTAGACAGATACGGCTTTGGCAGAAAGACAGGAATTGACATCTACGAAGAATCTCTTGGTGTAAATCCAAGTCGCGACTGGAAGAGAAACAGATTCCGTCAGCCATGGCATCTTGGCGATACCGTACCAATCGGCATCGGTCAGGGTTACTGGACTTCTACTCTGATGCAACTTGCAAAAGCCCACTCTACTCTTGCAAACTATGGTGTCACAAAAACACCTCATCTTTTAAAGGCTGTTGTAGATCCAGTGTCTGGCAAAACAACCTACTACAAGCAGAAAGAGACAGAAGACAGAATGAAAATCTCTGATCCGTCTTACTATGATCACTGCCGTACTGGCATGTATCTTGTGGTTAACGGTCCAGAGGGCACAGGTCGTCGCGCTTTCTATGGAGCAAAATACAAGGCAGCAGGAAAATCAGGCACTGCACAGGTGGTTTCAATCAAGCAGGGTGAAAAGTACAACGCTGACAAACTCAAAGTTGAACATCGTGACAATGCCCTGTTCGTGGCCTACGCTCCGTTCAAGCACCCAAGAATTCTTGTGGCGGTTATTCTTGAAAACGAGGGAGGTGGCTCAACCAAGGCAGCTCCTGTTGCAAGAGCAATGATAGACAAATATCTATTGGATCTGTATCCAAACGGTTACATGGGCGAGGAGCCTCAGGTAGTCAAGTTTGGTATGGGCGGAACAGTTATACTGCAGTAATTATGACAACAAAAGATAAACAGACTTTAGGACAGGTAAACTCTAACAGAGTCAAAGGTAACTTTTTCTCAAGGCACCATGTAGATCTGCCGCTTTTGTTCGGTCTATTTCTGGCATTGTGTCTGTCTCTGTTCGTTTTATACTCGGCATCAGGTCAGGAACCTGACATGCTGATAAGACAGATCACAAGAACTGGTGCAGCCTTTCTTTTAATGATTGCTGTAGCCCAGATTCCACCAAAATACTACTGCAAAATGTCCATCTACCTTTATATCATCGGACTTATTCTTCTCATTCTTGTAGAGCTTTTTGGTGACATCTCAAAAGGTGCGCAGCGCTGGCTCAATCTAGGTGTGGTAAGAATTCAGCCATCAGAGATTTTCAAGGTAGTGATGCCTCTTACCGTAGCAACCTTCCTTGCCAAAAATCCCCTGCCCCCAAAACTTATTCCTACAATTGCCGCATTTGCAATCGTAGCTATACCTACAGTCCTTATTCTGCTTCAGCCTGATCTTGGAACTGCTTCCTTAGTTGCTGTTGCAGGTTTTATCGCCATCTTTGTTGCTGGACTTTCTGTATGGTGGATTGTGGCAGGTTTTATAGCAGGTGCGGCGGCGTTGCCTGTAATGTGGAACTTTGTGCTACACGATTACCAGAAACAGCGCGTTTTTACTCTCTTGGACCCAAGCTCTGATCCGCTAGGTGCAGGTTATCATATCATTCAGTCCAAAATAGCCATTGGCTCTGGCGGTATGTATGGCAAAGGCTGGTTACAAGGAAGTCAGTCTCAGCTTGATTTCCTGCCAGAACCTCACACTGACTTTATTTTTGCGGTGCTCTCAGAAGAGACAGGCCTTTTAGGATTCCTAATTCTTATTGGTCTTTACTGTTTTATCATAGGCAGATGTGTGCTTATTACTCTGCAGACAAGAGAGAATTTTGAGAGAATTCTCTGTGGCAGTTTTACTTTTACCTTCATGTTCTACATTTTTGTTAATATCGGTATGGTATCCGGGATCCTTCCTGTAGTTGGTGTACCGTTGCCTCTCATAAGCTACGGTGGTACAGCCATGATCACGCTGACTATCTGCTTTGGCATGATCATGTCTATACATACCCATAAAAAAGTAAGTTTCTTCAGGGCCGATTAAGGACTTAATGTGTTAACTAAAAAAATAAAAAATCTAATGCTATCAGGTTGCCTTGTGGCTTCCCTAAATGCTCAAGCTGCTGATTTAAATGAGCTTTCAGAGTATGCAAAAGTTGATGTAAAAACTTTAGAAAACGCTATATCACAGGCTGTGTATCAGCAGAAGATCATTGATGCCATCACTAAGCCTGGCGAAGCCAAGCCATGGTGGCAGTACCGCAAGATCTTTATAACCGTAAAGAGAATAAAGGCAGGTCTTAAATTCTATTTTGAAAATGAAAATGCTCTCAAACGAGCTGAAAAAGAGTACGGAGTTCCTGCTGAAATCATCTGCGCCATTATAGGAGTTGAAACCTTCTATGGAAAAAACAAAGGCTCATTTAGAGTACTAGATGCCCTATACACATTAGGTTTCAATTATCCAAAGCGTGAGGCCTATTTCTCAAAGGAGTTTGCACGCTTTGTAAATCTTGCCCAAAGAGAACAGTGGAACTATGACGATATCAAAGGCTCTTACGCTGGAGCCATGGGTTACGGTCAGTTCATGCCATCTGCCTACCTTGATTATGCCGTAGATTATGACGGTGACGGCAGAGTTGATCTTTTCAACAACACAACAGACGCCATAGGATCTGTTGCAAATTATTTCAAAGGTCACGGCTGGAGGGAAGGTTATGGCGTATACTACCCTGTTCATATTCATAACGCCAACGTAAAAGAGCTTATGGACAGAGGCTGGGATCTGACCCCTGAAGAGTTATACGCAGCAGGAGCAACCACCAAGGTTAATCTCTCTGCTAATCAAAAAATCAGACTGTTTGACTATGATCTTGAGGATGGCTCAAAGGGTTATGCAGTAGGACTTGAAAACTTTGGCGCAATAATGCGTTACAATACATCAAAACTGTATGCAAGAGCCGTTTACGAACTCTCAGAATTCATAGCCATGAATGTGGATAAAATCAAACGCGAGCATGGCATAAAAGTACCACATAGAAGCAGGAGAACTTAATGAAAAAGTTACTGCTGTCAGCAGTATGTACAGCTACACTTATCTTTACTGGCTGTACAAGTGTTGGACACGGAAATGCAGGAGGTGGGTGCACCTATGGTTCAGGCCCAAACTGCACAAAACCAATGCCACAGACAACAAAGGTTAACATTGCTGGAATAGGTGGAGCCGTTCCTGTTTATGAGACTCAGGCAAGTGGTGGCTGCAACAAGGATTACACTGTACTTGGAAAAAATTATCAGGTATGGAGAGGCGCCACATCGTATATTGAAGAGGGTACCGCCTCTTGGTATGGTCCTGGTTTTCATGGTAAAAAGACCTCAAATGGCGAGATATACAATCAGAAGGGCTATACAGCTGCCCACAAGAACTTGCCATTACCTTCATACGTAAAGGTAACAAACCTTACCAATGGCAAAAAGATCATTGTAAGAGTAAATGACAGAGGACCTTTTGTTGAATCACGTATTATTGATCTCTCTGAAGGCTCAGCTCAGGCTTTAAATATGGTAGGCTCAGGTACAGCTAAGGTAAGAATTGAGCTTATTAAGGTAATGCCTGGTGGAACATATGCCAATGCTACAGGCAAACCATCCGGAAGTAGTATTGTATCAGCTAAGGACAGAGTTCTTGATGCTGTTGCAAATCAGGGATACACCAGTAAGCTCAAAGATTTCAAAACCAAAGCAGATGCCGTATCAGCACTTAGATCAAAGCTTAGCTCTGCTGCCACATACAGTGCTAGTGATGGATACTCAACTGCGGTAGCAGGTCAAACCTATATACAGCTTGTTGCCTGCAATTCAGACAAGATGGCACAGGAAATTAGAGACAACATAAAAGCTAAATACCCTTATCCTGTGATAATCCACCGTCAGGGCAATATCAACAGAGTATTGGTTGGTCCTATGTCTGAGGCTAAGGCAAGACAGGCTATGTCAGTCCTTAAAAACCGTGGTTTTACAGACAGTTTCATAAAAAAATTCTAATTAGTTAGGTCAGAAAAAATGTCAGTTTCAAAAATACTAAAAAGCGTACTTGTCGCAGTTACAGTTGCAGCCATGTCATCATCAGCATATGCTGCAGAGGACATTCCAAATCCATTTGCAAATTTAAAACAGGGAAATGCTGCAGGAAATAGTGTAGCTGCCCCTGCAACTCAGGCAGCTCCCGTTGTTATTCCAGAGCCTCCTGTATTTGATGCCCAGTCATGGGTTTTAATGGATTATGCAACAGGCAGAGTTATCTGTGAACACAAGCCTCATGAGAAGATTTGGCCAGCATCCCTTACCAAGATGATGACAGCTTATGTAATCGGAATGGAGCTTAAGGCAGGCCGTCTGCATATGGATGATGATGTTGCCATCACCGAAGATGCCTGGTCTAAAAAATACACCGATTCTTCAAAGATGTTTATTGAAGTCGGCAAAACCATCAAAGTTTCAGATCTCGTAAAGGGAATTATCATTCAGTCTGGTAATGATGCCTGTGTAGCTATGGCTATTCACCTTGCTGGTACCCAGGAAGGCTTCGTATCAGTAATGAACAGCTATGCTGCACAGTTAGGCCTTAAGAATACACATTTTTCTAATGTTCACGGCCTTTTTGACGAAAACAATTACTCAACAGCTTATGACATGGCACTGCTTGGCAGAGCAACCATTCGTGATTTACCTGATGAGTATCCTTTATATGCTCAGAAGGAATTTACCTTCAATGGAATCAAACAGTACAACCGTAACCGTCTCTTATGGGATAAGTCAATCAATGTTGACGGTATCAAGACAGGACATCTTTCTGAGGTTGGCTATAACCTTGTAACATCTGCTGTAAACGGGGATATGCGTCTTGTATCTGCTGTAATCGGTTGCAAATCTGACAAAGACAGAGCAAACAGCAACAAAGCCCTTCTAACCTACGGTTTCCGATATTTTGAATACTACAACCCACTCAAGGCTGGCAAGATCTTAAATCGCGAAATCAGAATGGGTAAAAAGAACAGCGTTGATCTGATGCTTGAAAAGGATGTAAGCCTGCTTATCCCACGTGGAAGCCAGAGTGAAATCAAGGTTGGATACAAGCTCAAGAACAGCGTTTTCAAAGCTCCTGTAAAAAAGGGTGATGTCATGGGAGTTATTGAGGTTGTACTCAATAACAAAGTTATAGCAACAGCACCTCTTGTAAGTGCAGAAACTATCGATGAATGCGGTTTCTTTGGCAGAATGTGGGACAAGGTACTAATGTACTTTGAATCTGATGATGAAGCCTCTGATACCGAAAATGCAGGAAAATAATCATGTCCACACAGGATCAGTACAGCAAGCTTGAACAGTTAATCAAATTTCCATCAGTTATCGACTTTAGAATTATTGTCGATGCAGATGTGATTAACTCATTAGGCGAAATTGAGAAGGTCATCAACTCTATTGAGCATGGAGGCATGAGGAAAATCACACAGCCACCAAGACAAAGCGCAAAAGGCAACTATGTGTCATATACTGTACCTGTAAAAGTTACATGCGCTGCAAATCTCAAAGAGATCTATGAGAAAGTAAGTGCGCTTAGCTGCGTCAAACACATAATGTAGGATAAAAAGTGTCGTTATCTGATCAGAATGAAATGAGGTTTTCCTCAGATTTGAGCCAGTTCCTAAAGGCAGTGCTCTATCTGCTGTCACTGATTCTTGTAGTAGGTCTTCTGCTTCTTGTGCTTGGATATTTCAGGATCTCAAGTTACGCTTTCAAAACCTATGAGAGTATCGACAGTATTCCGCATAACAAGGTAGGACTGCTATTTGGCACTTCGCCACTTAATTCTGACGGAACTATAAACGAATACTTTACCTACAGGATCATGGCTGCAAGCCAGCTGTACAAGGCGGGTAAAATCGAGTACATTCTTGTATCAGGTGACAATCAGCACAAGTCATACAACGAACCTCGCCTCATGAAGAAGGCTCTGGTTAAAGCTGGTGTGCCATCTGAAAAGATTGTCTTTGATTTTGCAGGTATCAGAACACTAGACAGCGTTATTAGAGCAAGAAAAGTATTCCTACTTAAAAACGTTACCTTTATCTCTCAGGAATTCCAGAACGAAAGAGCCTTATTCATTGCAGACAGAAATGAACTGAACGGTGTTGGATACAATGCCATGTCACCAGAAAAAGGCATCTTTAATAAAGTGGCCCTACGTGAATTCTTTGCAAGGATCATGTGCGTTCTTGATGTTTATATTCTGAACACTCAGCCAAAATTCTTAGGAAAACCAGAAGCTATCGGTAAAGGTCCTCTGCCAAAAGAACTTTCAAACAAGCCAAAAAGACTTACCTCTGCCCTTAAGAAACTTACAGACAATGCTGAAGTTATGTTGAGAGCAAAACTAATTGCAAAGTATGAGCCAGTTGCCAAAAAGGCTACAGACTCTGCAAAGTTTTTGAGAGCTCAGGAAGAGCGCTTGATAAGACAGGAGGCAGTATCTCCTGTTCTGACTGAAGGCTCTGATATTGCTAGACAGCAGGGACTTCTTTTAAGTCAGGCTGAGAGTGATGCCCTCGAAGAAGCTTCAGAAACAGCTTCAGAGAGCCTTAATGCTGGTAACAGCACTTATATCGATCCTCACGCAAGAGAGGTAAATGCAGACGAATTTGGCGGTGCAGAAAAAAGTGAGGTTAAAGCCGTAAGAAAACCACGTACCATAAGACGACGCAGCGGAGAGGAAACTGCTAGCGTGTCTCATGGAGATCCATGGGATTAAATCTTTATCAGCTCAAAAGTCTGAGTGTTATAGTTTGTAATCACCAGCTCTGAAATAGCGGCTCGTTTTGAGGTATCAGAGTTTATGGAGCGACGAGCCGAAATTGTTGTGATCTTAAAATCTCTGAATATCTCACGTGTCAGGTCGCAGTCTGAATTTGACAGCATGAAACGAATTCCCCTGTTGTGCAAATCATGCACAAAATCATTTAAACGGTAATGAGATTCAATTGGGAAATCGTCCTTATGGTACGCCGTAAAAGATGCTGTCTTTGACAATGGCACGTATGGAGGATCAAGATACACAAAAGCATCTTCCGGGATAATATCTAAAAGATCATAAAAATCTTTATTCTCAATTCTTACATCGTGATCGTTCAAATATCTGCTACAGGCTTCAAGAGTCTGCGAATCGCAAATGGTTGGGTTTTTATAGTTTCCGAAAGGAGTATTGAAGAATCCTTTACTGCTGACCCTGTATAGACCGTTATAGCAGGTTTTCAGAAGATATATAAGACGCCCTGCGCGCTCAACTCTAGGAAGTTTTGGGTATTCTGGCGATCTGTCCATCGCTCTGATATTTAAAAAGGTCTGTTTGTCGTAAATAAGAGTCTTAAGGAAAAACTCAAGTTCATCAACATTATCTTTGATTACCTGATAGGTGTTGATAAGATCATAATTCACATCATTGATAATGGCGCGTTTAAAATTCACAGCATAAAACATGGCTCCGCCACCGACGAACGGCTCAACATAAGTTGAGATTTTATCTGGGATCAAAGGAAGAAGCTGATTTAAAGAACGGCTTTTGCCTCCAACCCATTTAACAAACGGTTTTAAACTAGGATTCTGAGTTTTCTTATCCATATGCTGTGCACCCCTTCGCTACATTTTATTCAAAATTATGTAACTTTGGTACGCCCTTATGTTTACATTACAAAAAAAGCGGAGTTTCCCCCGCTTCCTTTATACACCGAGAAATAAATTATTTCTCAGGAACAATTGCTACAGTAACTTCAACCTTAACATCTGGGTGAAGCTGAAGTTCGATCTGGTAATCACCAACAGAACGTAAAACACCTTCTGGTAAACGAACTTCTGACTTGTGTAACTCTACACCAGCCTTAGTAGCTGCATCAGCAATATCGCGAGTACCAACTGAACCGAAGAGTTTGCCTTCGTCGCCAGCCTGAGCTGCGATTTCAAATCTGCCGATTTCCTTGAGTTTATCAGCACGTGCCTGTGCAGCGCTTAACTCAGCAGCAATCTTAGCCTCTAACTGAGCACGCTCAGCTTCGAACTTAGCAAGATTCTCTTTAGTAGCAAGAACAGCCTTCTTTAAAGGTAACAGGTAGTTACGAGCATAACCGTTACGTACCTTAACCTTGTCACCAAGACCGCCTAAACGGCCAATTTTGTCTAATAGAATAACTTCCATTGTAAGCTCCTAATTAGCGGCTCTGCAGGTCAGTGTAAGGTAAAAGAGCCAGGAAACGAGCACGCTTGATAGCGGTTGAAAGCTGGCGCTGATACTTGGCGCTGGTGCCGGTGATGCGGCTTGGAACAATCTTACCAGACTCGGTAACATAGTTCTTTAATAAAGCTACATCCTTGTAATCGATCTCAGTTACACCTTCAGCGGTGAAACGGCAGAACTTACGACGGTGATAATAATGTGCCATTTAAATCTCCTTATTCAGCAACAATCTCTGCATCTTCAGCTTCTTCAGCCTCTGACTCAGCTCTTGGTGCACGAATTTCTTCGTCGCGAACACGACGCTCATCACGAGCCTTCATCATTGGAGACTGCTCAGTTATTGGAGCGTTGGTACGGATAATTAAGTTACGGATAATGGCGTCATTGAAGCGGAAGTTGTTCTCGATAGCATCGATAACATCCTGCTCTGCTTCAACGTTCATTAAAACGTAGGTTGCCTTGTGAACTTTCTGAATAGGGTAAGCCAGCTGACGACGGCCCCAATTCTCAAGACGGTGAACCTTACCACCTGATTTCTCGATCTCGCCCTTATAGCGCTCGATCATGCCTGGAACCTGATCGGTCTGATCTGGGTGTACCAGGAAAACAATTTCGTAGTTACGCATTAAAATGCCCCTTACGGTAAAAGTCTAACAAACCAGTCAATTTGTCAGACAAGGAGACGAATGTAGATACGGTCTACATGACTGAACTGCAGTATTATACGCTAAAAATTACGGATTTCAAGAAAAAAAGGCATTTATCTAAAGATTAACTTAAAAGAACAGAAATAGAATAATCTGTACATGATTAAGTTTACGGGTACACTTTTATTACTGAGTGGAACCCAAAGACATATCACTCATCGCATAGATTTGAACAAAGACTCCTTGTTCAAAAATTTAATTATCTTATGCAGCACTTTTGCAACAAATCGTAACTCGCTAATAATCTAGCGACCCTTCAATAGTACCATAAATAACTTTATG
>JBJEWY010000066.1:0-8335 GCA_051885305.1 Succinivibrio sp.
AGACAGGATACTGTTGCCCCTGGTTCTCTTGCCATGGTCACATGGGAGGGGTCAAGACCGCTTTTAGTTGAGCTTCAGGCTTTAGTTGATCTGTCTTTATACTCTAATCCAAGACGTCTTTCATTAGGTACTGATCAGAACAGACTTTCAATGCTCCTGTCTGTGCTTCACCGTCATGCTGAATTTGCACTTGCCGATCAGGATGTGTTTATCAATATTGTAGGTGGTGTAAAGATTGAGGATACTTCAGCAGATGTTCCTCTTGCAATGGCTCTTATCTCCTCATTTAAAGGTGTTCCCATTGATAAGGGAACCATTGCTTTTGGAGAGATTGGTCTTACAGGTGAAATAAGACCTGTTCCTTATGGTCAGGAGCGAATAAACGAGGCGGTAAAGCAGGGCTTTGTCAGAATCATAGCCCCTTATGACAACAGACCTCGCACTAAATATCAGGGAGTTGAAGTAATTCCTGTAAAAAGGATCACAGAGCTGTTTTCTCTTGTTTAGGTGAAATTTTAGATGAGATGATCTGGCAGAAGATGCCAGATCATAAGATTTAAGCCTGAGTTACGATGGTATGAACAAGGCGCAGGGCGATAATCAGTCTATCTTCACTTCTGAATCTTAAATCCAGTGCTTTACCTGCTGCTGCCAGATCCTGCTTTAGAGTAGACATTTTTTCTTCATTGAGATCTTCAGCGTACCTGTCAGTAAACTTCAGTAAAAAGTCTGTTGTCTGTTCAATCTTTGGCATGGTACGTTTAGCTATTGAAAGTGATCTTCCTGAGGCATTTTCAATAAGCTCAATGATCTTTGGATAAAGATCAAAGTGACCATGTGAAATGTAATCTGTTAAATGTTCACAGAAATCCTGAACATCTTCATATGACGGATAGCAGTCGTCATTCTTGTTAGAACTTCTTGAAAGGGAGACATTAAGTATTTTCATGTACATCAGTACCAGATCCTGACGAGCCTTGATCATGTCGTTGATCCAGCTGTATTTGCTGTCGACATTTTGCAGGTTGGTATTGAAATTTTTGCCGAATGATGAGGCCATAGGCACCTCCTTATATTGTTATTTGAAATAACAATACCATTTAAAGGCTGGTGTGTATGTTACTTGTTTCAAATATTTTTAAAATCAGTCAGAAAATCAAGTAAAAAGCCACATAATGTGGCTTTTACTGTCCTAGTGAAGTGCTGCAATCAGGTTGCTTTGATGAAGCTCTTTCTTATACCTCTGAACAGAGGCTGCAAAAGCCTTTCTTTCCTTGGAATTGATATTGCTGCCACCGTGACCTTCAAGTTTGACTCTAAGAGGGTTTACAGCTCTGCCGTTTACACGTACCTCATAGTGCAGATGAGGTCCTGTGGAAATACCGGTGTTTCCTGATCTTGCAATTACAACACCCTGTTTTACACGCTGACCTGGGTGAACATGGAGTTTAGACAGGTGCATGTAAACTGTAGATAGACCACCTGAATGACGGATCACAACATAGTAGCCTGCAGATCTTGAGAAAGCTGCCTTATCTACAATACCATCTGCAGGTGCTGAAATAATGGTACCTACAGGTAGGCCGAAATCAACACCGTTATGAGGTCTTACAACGCCTGTTACAGGATGACGGCGTGAAGGATTAAACTGTGAGGTGACACGTACTCTGGCGTGGAATGGAAAACGGTTAAAGCTTGAATGTGAATTGACTAAACCATTCTCATCATAGTATTTGCCATCTGAGGAATTAAGGTAGGTAGCAATCTTTCCGCCGTGGGCGAGCTGGAACTCAACAGCACAGATCTTTCCTTTGCCGTGTGAGTCAGAGAACAGTACTCGCATAGTATCGCCTTCACGGATGTGTCTTGAGAACTGGATTTTGCCTCTAAACATCTGCAGGATACGATTGATTTCTGAATAGGTAATGCCTGAACGGTTAGCTGCCTTTGAGAAACTCTCGCCCTGATTGATGGTAACAAGTACAAGTCTGCCACGATTTGATGCTGTAACTTCTTTGACCTTTTCTGCCTCAACTGTAGCCACAGCTTTTTCAGGTTCTGTGTTAGCTGCTTTGTTTCCAGTTGATGTCTGAGCCATAGCAAGAGCAGTAGATGTTGCATCGTCATCTTTTACATATGAATTGAGTTTTTCTCTTACAGCTGTATAGTGTCCGTTTTTATCTGACTTGTAAAAACGGATCTGCTCTTTGTCTGAAATAGGTTTGATGAATACTAGAAGTTCACCTTCGTTTGATACTAAAAATGACAGATTGTCACCAATCTTAAGAGAATTGACCTTACTCTTGAAGTTCTTGTTGTCCTCAAGCATGTTGGCAAGAGTTGTAGCAGGAATATTAAGATCAGAGAAGAGAGATGAAATATTGTCTCCGCTCTGAACAGTTTCACTTATCCACTTAGCTCCAACTGATGTAGCTTCTTTATCCTTATCAACACGCTGAGCAAGTGTTGTAACCTCTTTGTCAATCTGAGCGTCAGAATCTGCCAGATCAACATCTGAGAGGACGTCATCATAGTTTTCAAGAGCTTTCTTTTTATCTTCAGCTACATAGGTCTGAACTAAAGGAGCGGTCTCATCGATAGTTGGAATTTCAAAATCTTTTGCAGCAGAGGCGGTTCTTTGGGCTACAAACTCGTCCTCTGATGAGTAAAAATCAGTCTTGGTTGCAAGAGACAGTACAAGTGCAGTAACAAAAGTACAAAGGATAGCTTTGTTATGTTTGGTTGAAAGAGGTCCTTTCCAAGAAGCTGTTCCTATGGCCTCTTTAGATATATAGTCTTCAAAAATCATTGTTATGTTGTTATCTGTAACAGAAAAACTATCACTACCCATTGCACATACCTGCCATTTGAAAAATAGCAAAATTAATCTGCTGCAAAGTTCTCAGAGTAGACGATAGTTAAAACTGTCTTAATAAATTGTATTAATTTTGTAAGTCCAATTTACAGTATACTATAGCAATTCTTAGCTGCACATTAAAATAGTGTATTATTTGTGCATTATTATCACTAATTTCAGTTATTTTGAGGTCCTTCATGATTTTTGGTGAGAAATTTTATCCAATGCTCTCAAAACTCTCCCCATGGAGACAGAGCCTATTTGCTTTGGTACTGGCCGAAAGACAGTTTGCAAATTACGCTTTATGGTGTGATGTCAATGATGTTAAAGGTGGTAGCAGAGCATATGAAAGAACTCTCAAAACCATGTGGGAGTTTCATTCTGACAAGTTCAATACCATTGATCTTGAAAAGCTTTTAGAAGATTTTGAACCATTCCTTTTAAAAGATGAAAAAGAGGATTTAAGCGTTGGAGATCTGTTCTCCCTTGATGCAACTTTAAGTTTATCAGCATCAATTCTTGCAATCATTCTTCATGATGGGGAGGAAGCAGAGATGGCTTCAAGAGCTTCCCTCTCAGGTGTGGTTCGTAAGATAGAGCAGGAAGAGGGCAGGGAATTTACCGATGAGGAATTCCGTGAAATGGAAAGTGTCGATGCAGAAGTTAATTTCCAGGTAGAGCTTTTAGAGATCCTAGAAAAGGGAAAGCGTTCAGTTGAACTGACTGAGAAATTAAAAAAGATGGCAACAGCCTCAGGCCTTAGCAATATCGGTCTGTCATTGCAGGATCAGAACTGACAGGATCCTTATTTAAACAGACCTTCTGCTATCAGAATAAGTCCGCTTAGAACTGAAACACATGAGAATACGAGTTTCACTTTTTTAGCGGGCATCTTGACCAAAAGTGTAGTTCCAAGAAATGAGCCTAAAAAGGCTGCTATGATCATGGCTGGCACCCAGTGCCAGTGAATAGCAGTCAGGGCTCCTACCGTTACTGCCCCTACTGCGTTCCAGATTGTAGCCACAAAGATCATTGTATGCATGATGGCTCGTTTGAGTTCAAGCCCAAACACAGCAACTAAAGTCAAAGTTGCAAAAAGACCAGCACCAGATGACAGTGATCCTGAAAACATTCCCACAATGAACAGTAATATGCAGCCTGCTACAGATCTTTTTAAAGATCTTTCCTTAAGATTGTCTGTTCCGAATTCCTTTTTGAAGAATGTATATATGCCGCATGCTATGGTGATAAGACCAAGCACACATTGGGCAATGTCAGATGGAACTGAAATAACTATCAGTGAGCCTGAAACCACAGCTGGACAGCCTATAAATATCATTGCTAGGCTTACAGTGCGGTCAAAGCTGAAGGAATTACTGATACCTTTTTTAGCTATAGCGCCTATTCCCAGAAATACTACAGCTACCTTGTGTGTTCCAAGAGCTGTAGCAAAAGGCAGTCCTAAAAGGATCAGCATTGGAAACTGAATGAAACCAGCGCCTCCGCCGGAAACGCTGGCAAAGAGGTTGGCGGTAAATGTAACAGCAAATAGTATTGTCTGTTTTATGATCTCATCTACCACCTTAAGCTCCTCTTATTTTTTGCGGTTAATGGCGCGCCAGGCAATATCCTTGCGATAGAACATACCATCAAAGTTTATGTTCTTGATATGCTCGTAAGCTTTGTTTCTGGCATCTTCAACATCATTGCCTAAAGCAGTTACGCAAAGAATGCGACCACCTGAGGTTACAATGTCAGAACCAACCTGCTTGGTACCAGCCTGGAATACCTTGAGATCAGCAGAAGTCTTGATATCAAGACCTGAGATCTTGTCACCTTTGCGAGGTGATGCTGGGTAGTTGTGAGCTGCCAATACAACACCGATTGCAGGACGTGGGTCATATTTGATGTCTACACCCTTAAGACCGCCGTTTGTACAAGCTTTCAGGCAGAGATCGACAAGATCAGACTGCATTCTGAGCATGATTGGCTGAGTTTCTGGATCGCCGAAACGGCAGTTGAACTCAACGACACGAGGATCACCATTCTTGTCAATCATTAAACCGGCATACAGGAATCCACGGTAAGGGATACCGTCATCACTCATTCCCTTTAAGGTAGGATTGATAATACGGTCCATTACCTTCTTGTAAACTTCGTCAGTTACAACAGGTGCTGGAGAGTAGGCTCCCATGCCACCGGTGTTTGGACCTGTGTCGCCGTCTCCTACTCTCTTGTGATCCTGTGAGGTTGCCATTGGCAGTGCATTTACTGTATCGGACATAACAATAAATGAGGCCTCTTCACCTTCCATGAACTCTTCAATTACAACTGATGCAGAGGCATCACCGAACTGATGTTCATCTAGCATGCTGTGTACAGCATCGATGGCTTCCTGCTCGGTCATAGCAACAACTACGCCCTTACCAGCGGCAAGACCGTCAGCCTTGATCACGATTGGAGCACCGTTTTTCTTGATATAAGCTACAGCATCATCAGTCTTTGTGAAAACCTCGTAGGCTGCAGTTGGAATGTTGTGGCGCTTTAAAAAGTCCTTGGTAAATGACTTTGATCCTTCAAGCTGGGCTCCAGCCTTTGATGGTCCAAAGATCTTAAGACCTTCTTTTTCAAATGCATCGGTAACACCAGCAACGAGAGGTGCCTCAGGACCTACGATGGTAAGGTCAATCTGTTCCTTCTTTGCAAAGTCAACTAAGCCTTTGATGTCGTCAACACCGATGTTGACGTTGGTCATTTTATCTTCTGCTGCAGTACCTGGGTTTCCAGGAGCTACAAAAACCTTTTCTGCAAGAGGTGACTTGGCAGCAGTAAATGCTAATGCGTGCTCGCGTCCACCGTTACCAATGATTAAAACCTTCATGTGATTCTCCTTTAGTGGCGGAAGTGACGCATGCCGGTAAATACCATGGCAATGCCATGCTCATTTGCAGCATCGATAACTTCCTGATCACGGATTGAACCGCCCGGCTGAATAATGCATTTGATACCCTGCTGAGCAGCTGCATCAACTCCGTCACGGAATGGGAAGAATGCATCAGATGCTAAGGCAGCACCCTCAAGTGACAGCTTGGCATCAGCAGCTCTCAGACAGGCAATTCTGGCTGAGAATACACGGCTTGTCTGGCCACAGCCGATACCGAGAGTCTTTTTGTTGTTGGTGTAAACAATTGCATTTGATTTGGTAAACTTGCAGACCTTCCAGGCAAACAGCAGTTCTTCCATCTCATCTTCAGTTGGAGCACGTTTGGTTACTACCTTGAGATCCTCTTTTCTGACCACTTCAAGATCAGCTTCCTGAACAAGAAGACCGCCATTTACTCTCTTGAAGTCATAACGAGGCTGAGCCTGATTTAACTCACCAGTTGCTAAAAGACGTACGTTCTTCTTTCTTGCAACTTCATTCTTAGCTTCTTCAGTAACTGAAGGGGCAACGATAACCTCGCAGAACTGACGATCGATAATTGCCTTGGCAGTTGCACCGTCAAGCTCGCGGTTGAAGGCGATAATACCGCCGAATGCTGATTCGCTGTCGCAGTTGAAGGCGTCTTCGTAAGCCTGGGTTAAGGTTTCACCTAAGGCAACACCACATGGGTTTGCGTGTTTTACGATTACACAGCATGGCTTATCAAACTGTCTTACGCACTCAATTGCAGCATCAGTATCAGCGATGTTGTTGTATGACAGTTCCTTGCCCTGAAGCTGAACAGCAGTTGAAATACCTGCATCATGAGCATCAATGTCTGCATAGAAAGCTGCTTTCTGATGTGGATTCTCACCGTAACGCATGCTCTGAAGCTTGTTGAAGTTTAAATTCAGAGTTCTAGGTAATGTTGATACGGTGCCGTCAGTAATACCGTAATCTGGCACCTTGGTACCGAAGTAGTTTGAAATTGCGCTGTCATAAGCTGCGGTATGCTCATAAGCTGCAATTGCCAGGTCAAAGCGGGTTGGCCAGGTTAATGAGCCGTTGTTTTCATCCATTTCCTTGATAACACGGTCATAATCTTTGCTTCTTACAACGATGGCTACATCACGGTTGTTCTTTGCGGCAGCACGTACCATGGTAGGGCCACCGATATCAATATTCTCAATTGCCTTTTCAAGTGAGCAGTTTGGATCTGAAACAGTTTTTACAAATGGATAGAGGTTTACAACAACAAGATCAATTGGCTTGATACCATGATCTGCCATGACTTGCTCATCTAAACCGCGACGACCTAAGATGCCACCGTGAATCTTTGGATGCAGAGTCTTTACTCTTCCGTCCATCATCTCTGGGAAACCGGTGTAATCAGAAACCTCAGTTACAGTAACGCCACTTTGGGCTAAAAGTTTTGCGGTACCGCCTGTTGAGAGGATTTCAACATTGCGTTCCTGAAGGGCTTTTGCAAACTCTACAATACCTTCTTTGTCAGATACACTGATTAAAGCGCGGGTGATAGGACGTAACAGGGCTTCCATTTAAGATTATGCTCCTAATAAAAAGACAAAACGGGGTGCTGTAACCCCTTCAAAAAAATTGTGTACATTGTAGCAATTTGCGCGAGAAAAATCATTTTTTCTTTGATTCTGTGCTAAGGAAAATGCAAACGTTAAGGCGGATAGCCAACTATTCGTCAAAAATCATGAGGTAATCTGATAAAAACAGCTCTCATAGGCTGTGGTATCGGCTTTTATATGCCTTAAGCAAATAATTTTGATCATTTAGATAAAACTGTCAGTTTAAAATTAAAATAATATAAAACAACAAGTTAGTAATACAAGTAAACACTTTAGTCTGTTAAAGAAACTGCTCTGACAACGTTTTTTAATGCTTTTGTATCTTGTTTTTCAAAAAAATGGCGTATACTAGGCAGCCACGGATACAGTTAAACTGTGCCTTGATTAAAGATATTTCGATTAGCTCGACGATACATAATTGTTCTGTTTTGTTGCAATATGTACATGTCGCTCTGATTTTTAGTACTGAAATTCAGTACAGTGAACTTTCTGTTTGTAAACTGCCTGAAAAGGCAATTATTAAGGAATATAAACTATGAATAAGTCTGAACTTATCGAACAGATCGCAAAGCGTTCTGGTCTCCCTTTAGCCGGCTCACGCAAGGCTCTTGATGCTGTTTTAGAGTCTGTAAGCGAAGCTTTAGCTGCAGGTGATCGTGTTCAGTTAGTTGGTTTTGGTACTTTCAAGGTAACTGAGCGTGCTGCACGTGAAGGTCGTAATCCACAGACTGGTGCTGTAATCCAGATCGCAGCTACCAAGACTCCTTCTTTCAGCGCTGGTGCTGAGTTAAAGAAGTCAGTAAATAAATAATTATCAATGCGGGCGGTTAATGTGATCGCCCGTGTAACCTGCCTCTCTAAGCTTCCTAGCCTTTTTTTAAGGTAAAACTTCCAAAAAAATCATTTAACTTTATCTAGCAAGAATTCCCCCGCCTCTATAGGCGGTTGGGATGAATT
>JBJEWY010000067.1:0-2226 GCA_051885305.1 Succinivibrio sp.
TATATCTGCCCTTATAAAACACCTTTATTTTGCTTCTTATGATCGTTTATATGCAAAAAACTTTCAGAACAGGACAATTCTGATGACCATGGTGTCGATAATGATATCAATAATCAGGGTATTGCGATTATCAAGTTTGACAGTATGAAGGATCGTGTCTTTGCCACGATTCTGCAGGGAACCATCGAGAGTTTTATTGATGCTTGCGCATTCAGATTCAATGATCTTGAGCTGTTCAACAGATACACCACTACTGTGAAAGTGCAACAGTCGGATAAATCTGAAGTAACTTGCAGCGAAGGTGTACAAAAACTGCTTCCAAAGCTTATAGAAGCCCGTAAAGACTATCTTTTGGCGAAAGAGAATTCGAATACCTCTGATCTCAATACAAAAAAGGAAACATTAACCAAAGTCTACAGTGATCTGTATACTGTTTCAGAAAAAATTGTTGAAATAGTAGGAAAAGATAAGTTTGCTAATAAAGCGAATGCTCTTACCGATATCACATCATCTGGTGATACAACTATTAGAGCAAAGAACAATGTGACAATATCTGGTGATAGCATCACTCTTAAGGCAAACAGCATCAAGCTTCAGGCAGAAGGGCTTGATGGTATTACCATTGATGCAGACTATGCTCTGGCACTGAAGACAGTTTCATCATCGATAGAACTTAATCCTCGCAAGATAGCTATGGGAGTTAGACGTTGCTATATTACAGATCTTCCATTTGATTCCAGCATGACTATAGGTCAGGGTATCAATCTATCTGCTGTGAATGTAAAAATTAAATCACTGGTTTCAGCCTCCATGACAGATAGCTTTGGAGCTTCAGTGAAAGCTTCAAAAGGTAAGGCCTCACTAACAGGTACTGAATATTCGACAAAAGCCATATCAGCAATGCAAGCACTAGGTTCTTTGCTAAAATTAGGCAATGAATTAAAAGATTTTATAAACTTAATTCCTGCAAAAAACAAATCAGATGATGAAGATGAATATAGTACTGCCAAGAAAGCCGTAACCACTATACAGTCAGTAACTGATTTTGCCCTTGCTGGTTATGATAGTTATGACGATTTGAAGGCTGTTTGGGCACATTTTTTTGATAAACAGAAAGATATTGAGAATTCTGCTAATGAAGCAAGGTCAGGAAGTAATCCGAAGGTTAATACCGTAGACATTATTTTGGTTGTTTTGGATATTTTGTCTATGTTATTTGACATTATTGAAGCAAATCTTCTTGTTTATTCGAGGAAGAGTAAAGCCGAATCATACAAAAACCGTGTAAAGAAGGCGGGTTATATGTCTCCTCAGGACTGGATAAAACTCGCATTCTACCTCACAAAAGCGTCAATTGTATCCATTGTTGCATTCGTTAAGACTTTTGTTTACTTCAAGGATAATAAGGGAAAAGAAAATATGAGCGATACAACAGGTACACCTGATGGTGTTACGGTCGAATCTCCTGCAGTTACTACCAATAATACAACATCATCTTCAAATGCAGGTCCGATGATGGGGTCAGGTGCTCCTGCAGTAAATACAGGAGAAACGATATCAAATAGTAATCCTGGTGATTCTTCATCTGGAGCGTAATTTGAACTATGAGTTTTATAGTAGGACAGTAAAAAAGGAAAAGCAATGAGTGATCAGACTATTAAAGACAGTGAGAAGATTGGAATCCAACTTGCAGGTGCCCTAGGCTCGCTTGCAAGTCAAATACTTGCGGGAGCAGCAAGCGGTATTGCTTTTGCTCTTTTAAAGTCAGCATGTGTAACAAACAGTCACAAGTCAAATATTACAGGTGATTCATCACTTAAACCTACAAATGATGAAACTACTCTTGATGAGAGTAAAAAAGGAGCCATGAAGTCTGATGCTACTTTATCTCAGGATGAGGTTGCAGGTCAGAAGGGTAAACTTGATGCTGCAGAAACCAATGCTAAAGCATCAACTACTGAGGCAACTGCAGCTGAAAGTGGAGCTCAGGCTCTAAAGACAAAAGCTGGTGCCTGTGATATTCAGACTAAAGGCTTAAAACTCAATTAAAAGCGACATATTCAAATAAAGAGGCTACATAGTATGGTATCAGAAATTAATCTCATATATTTCTAACTCATACTATCTGCCTCTTTTCTATACTTCAAGTGTATGCAAGTAAAAGCTCTCAGTTTAACTTTATCTAGCAAGAATTCCCCCGCCTCTATAGGCGGTTGGGATGAATTG
>JBJEWY010000068.1:0-8152 GCA_051885305.1 Succinivibrio sp.
TGGGATCGTTTATGCTTGCCCCTGATTTTTCCCTTTTTTTCGCGAATTGGCTCACAAATCTAAATTGAAATCGCAACGATACGGAAAAATACTGCTATATTTAAGACACCCGAACAAATGGGGAATTTACATATTTACTAAGTGTGCTCAGGCCTTATCCTGGGTCCGTTTCTTAAAGAGGATTTATATGAAGTTAAAGTCTTTAGCTGTTGCTCTTATCTTCGCAGGTGCTGCTTCTCAGTCTGCTTTTGCTGCTGAGACCAATGTCGCTCTCCATGGTATGGTACGTTCAGGTACTTTATACAACATGAACGGTGGTATGAATAAAGGTGGTGCTGTTCGTTTTGCAAATTCAGGCCACTATTTTTCTTTTGGTAATAATGCAGCTATTTCTAAAATTCAGATTAATCCAGTAGTAACTTACACTGCTGACGATGGTGTATACGCTCGCGCTGACCTTTTATGGTCACAGGAAGGCTCTGATTGGAATGATCAGTGGAACAGCACTGATAATTCAGGCATGGCAAGAGGTATTGTAGCTCTGGGTGGTTTTGACTGGAATCCATCAACCGAGTTCTGGGCTGGTAGAACTAAAGATCAGAATGGCTCTGTATTCACTACAATGTACGATACAGGTGTTACTGAAGAATTTGGTACAGGCGCAGGTTTCCAGAATATGGATATCGGCTTCGCCAAGTGGGATGCAACTTTAATTAGTTATGATGATAAGGCAAGTTCTAAGGCATACCCTTATCATGATCGTGTTGGTGGTGCAACATCTCATGAAGCCCACACTTGGTTACATGCTATCGGTGGTACTGGTTTAGATGTTCAGTTGAAGTACTTCAATGTTGATACTGCTTATAAAGATCCAGCACAGCCAGGTGAAAAACCATATCAGGCAGAAGAGGGTTATGGTGTTACTGTTGTTTACAATACCCCTGGTTATTTCTGGTTTGGTGATGGTTTTGCTAAAATTGCCTTCCAGTATGGTAAAGGTGCAGGTGCTCTACTTTACGGTAAGACCCAGGATGCTTGGGATGGTGTAAATAAGGATCGTGAATCATTAAGATTAATTCTTGATGGTAAATTAGATCTTACTAGTGATTTGTCTATGCTCACATTTGCTTACTTTATGCATGAGCATGCAGTAGGTCCAACTTCTGGCTATTACACAGGTGATCTTGAGCCATTCAACAAGGATAGAAATACATTTGCTATCGGTGTTCGTCCTGTATATCAGATCACTTCACATTTCTCAATTCACACAGAAGCTAACTATGAGCATATTTCTGTATATGGTCAGGGCTGGTCTGAAAATGAGCATGGTTCAAAAGATAAGTGGCAGTTAACCTTATCTCCAACCTTATCATTAGGTCAGGGTGTATGGGGTGCTCCAACTGTTAGAGCATTTATTTCATACGCACACTGGAATGAAGGTGCAGCAAAGGGGGGTACTGCTTTAACTTGGGGCGCACCAAACCTGACAAAGGCTGATAGCACTGGTGATTACAATAACGATGTTTGGATGTTTGGTTTCCAGGGTGAAGCTTACTTCTAATCAGTATGTGATCATATGAATTCATACAGGGGGCACTTCGGTGCCCCTTTTTCGTATCTGCATATTGGTATCGACAATTCATTGGTATCATGAATCGTAAATGTAAGATTAGCCAATATGTGAATATCAATATCAGTCCAGATAGAGAGCTTTCATCTGGATATCAGTAAGAATTATTATTGCTGGCGAAGATAGAATTTACGAATGTATGTTGAGGTGAAATGGATTTTGAAAAGATAAATGGCGGACAGTGCCGCCATTTTAAGATCATAATAACTATCTTTTGTTCTTTTCTGCAATAAGAGATTCCTGCTCAAGCAGATACTCATGAATATCAATCTGAGCACGGACCTGTTTATCGCCTTCTTTTGCCTGAACATAAACATTCTTCTGCTCGGCATCGATAATTCTGGCTTTGCGATTATCTCTTTCTTGAAGTTTTAAAATACCTTTGATTCTTTCTTTTAAATCAGGATCCAAAACCTTGGTACCTACTTCAATACGTAAATCAAGGTTTCGTCTCATCCAGTCAGCAGAGCTGATAAATAATTCCTCATCTCCACCATTGTTGAAGAGCATTACACGAGGGTGCTCTAGGAATCTGTCAACGATGGATGTGATAAATATATTCTCTGATAAACCTTCAACACCTGGTTTTAATGAGCACATTCCTCTTACCACGCCTCTGATCTTTACACCAGCCTGTGATGCTTCATAAAGCTTGTTGATTAAAGGAATATCAACAAGGGCATTAACCTTGAAATGAATTGAAGCTTCCTGTCCCTGCTTTGCGAAGTCAATTTCGCGGTCGATCATGAACTTGATGCGATCACGAGCGTTAAGTGGTGATA
Source organism: Succinivibrio sp. (assembly GCA_051885305.1). Lineage (GTDB taxonomy): Bacteria > Pseudomonadota > Gammaproteobacteria > Enterobacterales > Succinivibrionaceae > Succinivibrio. Next base: position 2,413 of record JBJEWY010000068.1, read on the forward strand.
CAAGAAGGTTTTCAAAGTTTGGTCTGGTATATGGATATTCAATAAAGGTGAATACATCGTCAACTTCTCTTGTTACCTTCTCATTTGAAGTAAAGAGGGCAAAGTCAGTGTAAATCTTTGCGGTCTTTTCATTGAAGTTACCAGTGCCGATGTGTGCATAACGTACGATTCTGTCATGCTCATGTCTTGTCACAAGACAGAGTTTTGAATGAATCTTTAAAGTTGGTAAACCGAACAGAACTTTCACGCCTGCATCAGTTAAGCGTGATGCCCATTTAACGTTGTTAGCCTCGTCAAAACGAGCCTTGAGTTCAACTACCACAGTTACACTCTTGCCGTTATTTGCAGCATGAATAAGAGAGTTTATAACTCTACTGTTGCTTGCAACACGGTAAATGTTAATCTTGATGGAAGTTACCTTCGGATCGTATGAGGCATGACGCAGAAACTCTGTGAAATAATCAAATGAGTAATATGGATAGTAGAGAAGCACATCCTTGTTCTTGATTGCTTCAAATGGTGTTATACCATGTTCAAACTGCCATGATTTGATTTCAGATAGATGGCTGTTTTCCATATCGTCACTACCGATACTTGGGAATGACAGGAAATCTTTGAAATTGTGATAGCGGTTACCTGGCATCATTGAGTCAATTGAACTCATCTTGAGTTCCTTGGCCATGAATCGTACCATGTTCTCTGGCATCTGTGCATCATATGAGAATCTTACAGGCATAGCGTTCAAACGCTGCTTTAAGGACTCTGACATATTCTCAAGCACTGAGCGATCAATATTACCAACAAGATCATACTCAGCATCACGGTTCATCTTGATTGAATAAGCTTCAATCTTGTCATAAACGAACAGTCCTTTGAAGATCATGTCCATGCAGACACGGATCACATCATCTAAGAACATGAAGGTTACCTGACTGTCCTCAGATGGCATTCGTATAAAACGTGGAATTGTATTGGTTGGGATCTCAATTAAGGCATGATATACCTCATCCTTATTGGTCATATCCACCAGAAGATAGGTAAATTCATCCTTTAAGAAAGAAACCAGATCTGTGTCAGAATCAATGATCACAGGGTTGATGTGTTTTAACACATGATGTCTGAAATAGGTGGTAACCCATTCTCTTTGAGCTGTAGTAATATTATCAGGATCTCTTAGGAAAATATTGTGATCAGCTAGCTCAACAAGAAGCTGTTTGTAAATTCTGTTTAAGGTTCTCTGGTACTTGTTTGCTTCACTCTGAACCTTGCGCAGCAAGTTTACCGCTTCATCGTTTTCACCTTGGGCTTTATTGATGATAACCTGTCGTTTGAGTTCAGCTACTCGAACCTTAAAAAACTCATCGAGGTTACTAGAATAAATACCAAGGAATCTGACTCGTTCAATTAAAGGGACTGACGGATCGGCAGCCTCTTGAAGAACACGGGCATTGAATGACAGCCAGGACAGTTCTTTTGGTACAATATTTTCGGTATTTACAGACATGTTAACCTCAGAAAAATATGATCTCTATCTATTATAAGCAGGATCATAAGAAAAACTTGTAAAAAATAAGATTATTAAATGTTAAATCTGTGTGAAAGGTATGATTTGTTCAAGACATAGATGAGAGAACCTGTTTGGAACAGATTTCAGTTGTTTTTGATATTTTTCTCAAATCTTATGATGTCAAAAACAGAATCTACAGTTACTGAATCAGAAATATAATTTGCTGCATTCTGATTACCAAGTTTTGCTGATTCTAAAAGTAGAGCTATACCAGATTCCATGGTGCGCTCATTTTCTGTAAAAAGCTTGCCTAAAATGTAGTAACCAGAGCTTTTACCTACAAGATTGACAGCTCTTTGGGCCCAGTAGCTTCCATTTTTAAGATCGCCGTTTGTATAGAAGTATCTTGAAATTCGTCCGCAGCTATGAGCTTTAACAATAATGAATGCAGTGTATTTTGCATGTTCATCGTCTTTTGCGTTCAAAAGACACTTTTCATATTCTCTTGTCAGGGATTCAGTCTGATAGAGGTAGCTTCCATCCTGTTTAATTTCAAGATCTGGAAAGGCCTCTTTATAATTCACATCCTTTATGGATAATGATGATGTGTAGGTTTTTACCACATCATCTAGCTGTGACAGATCTCCTTCAACGCATATTGAAATCTTGGATAAAAGCTCTTGCTGTTCTTTATTATTGGAAACAGAAGCTAATAACTGTTTATCTACAATTTTTTCTGCGTTTTCATCCTCAAGCGTGCAGCCTGTGACAAATATAGCAAAAAAAAGAGAAGATAAAACAGTTAGTTTCATACGAGTTATTCAGGAAGCTCAAACTGTTCTGGTGACTGAGTCTGTTCAGATGCTCCAGACTCAAAGCCTAAAGGCTTTTTGTAATCGCCTGTCATATCTACAAGTTTCTGATTGCTGAAGACTAAAACAAGTTTTGAAATCTCAGGATCTGACCAACCTTCTCTTGTGAATTTGATGTAATACCACTTACTTTCATCATATGGATCAATAAGCATTGGGGTTCCTAAAACATAACGAACCTGTTCAGAGGTCATTCCATATGACAGTTCATTTACAAGATCCTGTTCCACATAGTTACCCTGAACAAGATCAGCTCTATAAGCACATGATGAGAGCATTGAAGCAAACAGAGGTGCTGCACACAGAACTGCTAAAATTTTTTTTAATTTCATTTTCTATCCTTAAGTTTGACAGTATTCTGTCTAGTTTCTTGAAATTCTACCAAAATTTTCCGCACCATTTTCTTAGGCTGTTCAATTTTTCCAAAAATCTTTAATTTGCCCTTGAAATCTATTCTGTCAGTCTCCATTTACAGAATAGTTTTGTTTTTCACCGTTTTTAAGAGAAAAAAATGCAGACTGAAGAAACTAATATGCAGCAGGCTTTTGATGAGGCCACTGCACAGGCAAAAGATTTAGAAAACAATCAAGCTGATGCGAGCTTAGATAATTCAGCTCAGGAATCTGAGTGTGAATGTTCATCTGAAGAATGTCAGTGTGAAAATGATGAACAGTCAGATTCTGTAGAGTCTTCTGAGATCGATGTTCATGAGCTTGTTTTGGAAAATGAAAAACTCAAGGCCAGAATAAATGAGCTTGAGAACAAGGGAAAGGCTGATACTGACAAATTTATCCGCGCCCTTGCTGAAGCAGAGAATCAGAAAAAACGAATTGAGGCTGATGTTGAGCGAGAGAGAAAGTTCGGCAATGAGAAAATTCTCAAAGCTTTAATTCCTGTGGTTGATTCTCTAGAGCTTGCTCTGCAGCATTCTGATAGAAACGATCCTGCTATTAAAACCACTGTAGAGGGTGTTGAGAATACTGTAAAGCTTCTGTTGAAAGAACTCTCATCCTTTGGTGTAAATGCTGTTGATCCTTTAGGTCAGGCTTTTGACCCTAATCTTCATCAGGCCATTTCCATGGCTCCAAGTGCAGATGTTGAGGCCAATAATGTAATGAGTGTAATGCAGAAGGGATATACCTTAAACGGACGTGTGGTACGTCCTGCTATGGTTATTGTTTCAAGCGGAGCCCCAGCTGCACCAGCTCCTGAGAAAAAAAATAACATAAATATTGAAGCATAGACTTGAAAATTAAATTTAAGTCTCCATGTACAGATACAGAAAGATTTTAGTTTAGTTAAAACTTAAAGAATTTAGAGGATATAAAAATGGGAAAGATTATTGGTATTGATCTTGGTACTACCAACTCATGCGTTGCTGTATTAGACGGTGACAAGGTTCGTGTACTTGAGAACTCTGAGGGTCGTCGTACCACTCCATCTATTGTTGCTTATGCAAAGGACGGTGAGATTATCGTTGGTGATGCTGCAAAGCGTCAGGCTGTAACCAATCCAAAGAACACCCTTTTTGCTATCAAGCGTTTAATCGGCCGTCGTTATGAGGATTCTGAAGTTCAGCGTGATATCGGTATCATGCCTTTTAAGATTACCAAAGCTGACAATGGTGATGCCTGGGTTGAGGTAGATGACAAGAAGCTTGCTCCTCCACAGATTTCTGCTGAAGTTTTAAAGAAGATGAAGAAGACTGCAGAAGATATCTTAGGTGAGGAAGTAACCGAGGCTGTTATTACCTGCCCTGCATACTTCAACGATTCACAGCGTCAGGCTACCAAGGATGCTGGCCGTATTGCTGGTTTAAATGTAAAGCGTATCATCAACGAGCCTACCGCAGCTGCTATTGCCTACGGTGAGGATAAAGCTAAGGGTGAGCAGAAGATTGCTGTTTACGACTTAGGTGGTGGTACTTTCGATATCTCTATTATTGACATTGATGAGCTCGATGGCGAGAAGACCTTTGAGGTTTTAGCAACCAATGGTGATACTCACTTAGGTGGTGAGGACTTCGATAACCGCATCGTTGATTTCTTAATCGATGAATTCAAGAACGAGCAGGGTGTAGATTTAAGAGCAGATCCTTTAGCTCTGCAGCGTTTAAAGGAAGCTGCTGAAAAAGCTAAGATTGAGCTGTCATCATCACAGCAGACTGATGTAAACCTTCCATACATCACCGCTGATGCAACTGGTCCTAAGCACATGAACATCAAGATCACCCGTGCTAAGCTTGAGTCATTAGTTGAAGATCTCGTAAAGAGAACCTTAGATCCTGTTAAGACCGCTCTGTCAGATGCTGGTCTTAGCCCATCAGATGTTAACGATGTAATTTTAGTTGGCGGTCAGTCACGTATGCCAATGGTACAGCAGCTTGTAGCAGACTTCTTCGGTAAGGATCCAAGAAAGGATGTAAATCCAGATGAGGCTGTTGCTATCGGTGCTGCTATCCAGGGCGGTGTATTAACCGGTGACAAGAAAGACGTTCTGCTCTTAGACGTTACCCCTCTGTCATTAGGTATTGAGACCTTAGGTGGTGTTATGACTACTCTTATCGAGAAGAACACTACAATTCCAACTAAGAAGTCTCAGGTATTCTCAACTGCCGAGGATAATCAGCCAGCTGTAACCATCCATGTATTACAGGGTGAGCGTAAGAGAGCAGCTGACAACAAGTCATTAGGTCAGTTCAATCTTGAGGGTATTGAACCTGCTCCACGTGGCATGGCTCAGATTGAAGTTACTTTTGATATCGATGCTGATGGTCTTATCCACGTATCAGCTAAGGACAAGAAGACCGGTAAAGAGCAGAAGATCACTATTCAGTCTTCATCAGGTCTGTCAGATGAGGATATCAAGCGTATGGTACGCGAGGCTGAAGAGCACTCAGCAGAGGATAAGAAGTTTGAAGAGCTAGCTTCTGCACGTAACCGTGCTGATGCAACTTCACATCAGATCAAGAAGCAGTTATCTGATTTAGGTGACAAGGTATCTGATGCTGACAAGACCAAGATCAACAAGGCATTAGGTGATCTTGAACTTGCTGCCCGCGGTGACGATAAGGACAAGATTGAGCAGGCTGAAAAGGCTGTGTTAGAAGCTGCTACCGCTTTAATGCAGGCTCAGCAACAGCAGGCACAGGCTCAGACCCAGCAGGCTCAGGGCGGTGCAGGCTCATCTTCTGATTCATCAAAGGATGACGGCGTTGTAGATGCTGAGTTCGAAGAAGTAAAAGACGACAAGAAATAATCTGTCTTATAAATCAATCTAAAAGGTGGGAGGAGTAATCCTCCTGCCTTTTGTGTGTGCACGGCATGTGCGATAGCTAACAGGTGCAAGTCCTGAGACCAGG
>JBJEWY010000069.1:0-33963 GCA_051885305.1 Succinivibrio sp.
AAGAGTAGATCTGGATTTAATTAAATTTTTTATCTGGGAAACTCGAGTTATTAACTATGAAAAAGTAATATAGCCCAAAATAAACTTATGAAAATTTGCCAAAACAAAATATGTCAGTAAAACACATACTTTGTTTTTATTAGTGTTGCTCTGCATTAAAACATAACCTCCACAAAGCACAAATAAGCATTGAGAAAATATAGCAGTTCTAACGCCTGATGCAAAAACTGTAGGAGAAAAACCTATAAGGAATTTTAAAGCAAATGCAAGCAGAATCATTAACACTAAAGCTATTCTGACTTTTATAGGCATATCTATTCTTGTCAAGAACACAAGTAATATCACAACATATAAAAAGAAGATGACAAGTGATAATGATGGAAAATTATGTAGCCATGAGGCATCTTCTAACAGTTGTGATGATTTAAATACTGGTCTTAGGATCTCCTGGCATACAGTTAAAACAATGAATGCCACAGCAGTCCATCTCAATCTGCCAGTTAGGCACAGCACTACAGATACAAAACAGAAGACAAATGGTAAATTGTTGTGATAACAAAGATTATAAAATGCGGTGGTAATTCCCATATAAACTTTGTCAAATACAGAAAAATCCGCAAATTCAGGCATCCAGTTCTGAGTTTCTGCTAACAACCTGACGGAATTCCCCGGAGCAATACCTATTACGACAAGACTTATAAGAGAAATTACAACTACCACTAGAGCCCTGAAATTCAGACTCTCTTGAGTATATATAAGAGATAATGCTGAATAAACAAAGATAATTACTGCACACTGCTCATGATTGCATGAAAAGAAACCAAGTATAAGCAGAACAATAAATACAGGTATATTGAGACTACGGCTGCGACATGTAACTGCACACAGTATCAAACCACAAACCAAAGGGAAATAGTAATTTATAACTGTAGCGGCAAATCCTGCTGTCTGCATTTCATAGTAAGGAAATAATGCTATAACAGAAAAACAGAATAAAACTGATATCAAGAATTTGCAGTCAAATAATTTGTACAAGGCAAAAGGTGAAATAAACAGTAAAGCCAGACTGATTGATTTCAGCAATAAGATGTGATGTACAAAAAAGGGAATCATTGAATCAATAAGAATTCTACTTGACCAATTAAGGTATCGTTCGTTTATGATCCACGACCATGTGACATCAACGTGCTGAAAATATGAAAGATCGTCCCCTGATAATTCAGATTTACTAAAGTAAATAATTAAAAATACATACGAAAGAGAAGTACTAACAAGCAACGCACCTATAACAGCATTTTTAAAATAACTGTTACAAAATAATGATTCTGTGCTTTTTAATAAAGGAAACATACTACTCCGCTTCTATCTCTTTCATCAGGTATTCACCAACTAAAATACCACCTTCAGAAGAAAAATGAGCACTGTCAAAAAACAGTGGAATACCATTATCAGAATAGGTTCTATAAAAACCGTTAGCTAATTCAAGAGGCTTATTTCTTTCAACAAAGTGCAGATTTGGATATATTTTTGTTAAAGCCTTAAATGTATCGTTTAGAGAATTTACCTTATCATCAAAATGGTTTTTGGTAGACTTGCATTTTTCTGAATTCAGTATGTTCTGCAGAACACTTCCCTTCAAATCTATCTTTAAGCAATCAACAACCTGATTACTTAATAAAATCCCCTCACCTACAATATAAAACTTAAGTTCAGGATGTTTTTCAACCTGCTCAGTAATATCCTCAACTAACACTTTAACATACTTGGGAAAATTGTAATCCTTGTTTCTAAGATTGTTATCTAAAAGGAATTCAGTGTAGTAAAGATCCCATCTGTTAGCTAAAACGACCTTGTCACCAGCTTTTAATTTGCTGAGCATTTTTTTATATAAATCATAGAAGGTCTGCCTTTCTTTTAAACCGACAATTGACTTTACCTTATTGTTGGCAAAATGCTGACCATAAGCAATGGTTGCCTCTGAAACCATTGAATATACAGGGATTTTATTGATATTTTCCAAATAATAATTGTAGTGCTCATTATGGCTGTCTCCGATGAAGAAAATATGCGGAGTCTGAGTCTGTAAGCCATAATGCATGACAAGAACATTATTCTCTTTCATAAAAACTGATGGCTTATATTCTTCAGGAAGATCAAGACTCTCATTAACCATCATAGAAAGTTCTTTAACCATATATTTTTTCAGATAATTGCTACCATCTGTCTTGGTAATACCATACCCTACAAGATAAGTAACTAAGAACAAGACTAAAGCATACTTAAAATCAACTTTTAGTTTTTCCACGTACTTATAACTTAAAAATGATATTGCACCTAATATGAAAGCTAATAACAGAATGTTAGACACAGATACTGATAAAGACAGTCTTAGTGCGAATATAAAAACCGGCCAATGCCAAAGATAAATAGAATAAGAACTCTTACCAATGAATTCTATCGGAGATGATTTAAGAAACGTCTTATCTGAGTTTAAAGCCAGAACAACTAAAGTTGATATAACAGTTAATAATGAAACATATGGTGTCCAGGAATTAACACTATAAAATGGAACAGCAAATACAGAAAGGATGACAACAACAAAGCTTACTAACTGGAATACAGCAACTAATCTAAACTTATTTACATAAGCGTAGATATTAGTTGAAAATAGACATAAAGTAGCACCTGACAGTAGTTCCCAGAGACGAAATTCTGATAACAGATACCCGTTTTTTGAACTGCTAAAAGGATATAGCAGAGATAATAAAAACAGTACTAGCACGGCGTACTTTAAATTTCGGCTCCCTGTCAGCTTATTTAACAGAACCAGAAATATAGGCCACACGATATAAAACTGAAAAGTAATACACAGATACCAGGTATGCAGAAGTAACTTTCCAGATGAATCTAAAGAAAAATATCCCCCGTCTTTAGAAAATCTGTAATTACCCAAAAGTGACAGACATTTTCTAATCTCAAGTCCTAACTCTTTATAAATATCAGGAAAAACCAGAAAATAACCAACAGCAGCCACAACAAGCATCATCACTGCAAGCGGTGGAACTATTCTTTGAAAACGTCTTACATAAAAATCTTTAAATGAAAATCTGTTTTCAGATAATTTGGAAAATATTCCTGAAGTTATCAGATAGCCTGAAAGTACCAAAAAAACATCTACACCAACATATCCTCCACTAAAAAGGTTTTGTGATGTAAGCATACTTGCATTTGTAAGATCAAAAAAGTGGTACAGTACCACTGCCAGAATGGCAATCGCCTTTAGAAAATCCACATCATGTCGAATAATTTTAGGCATAGTAAAATTTTCCTTAATTTATATTTGTATTACGACGTCTGACCACTTAAGGATCATTTGCAGTTCCGGTTATAAAGATAAATTTCTTTCTACATTGACTAATAAGACAATATCAGGGTTAGCCTTATCAATAACCGGTTCTAACGGCTCTTGCATTTTGCTAAAACCAGGGACATGAATGACTTTATAGAAATAATCAGACAGATAACTTTTTAAGGCATAACCAAATGAATCAGACAACAGCAGAACAGTTCTTTTGTCTTTTGCATTCTTATTGATTATTAATGTTCCAAAATATGGTTCTTCAAAATTCAAAGTAGTATCTGATATCAATTTATCTGTATAAAAGTCATAAACCTCAACTATTGGAAGATCTCTTCTTGTAACCTTAACATCATCTAAATAATCTGTTTTAGGCTGCTCTATGTTTCTTACAAGATCACCATTTGCATGTTTTGAAAATGTAAGCTGATAATCATATGGACGGTAATTATCAACAAGAAAAGGCATGAAATAATCGAACGCCACCTTGGCCCCAGCCAAATTCCAGTGAGTATCGTCAGTATAATAAAGAGATTTATTCTGAAAATTCCCCTTTGCATTTCTCATGGCATCATACACATCAATAAGCTTAAATCCATTGTCTTCAAATAGCGGCTTGAAATTTGAAAACAGTCTATACTGACCAGGTCTGCCAAAATGCGGATCCATATATTCAGGGTAAATACCATGTTTGTCGGGGCCAACAATCACATAAAGAGGGGCTTTTGACAGTTGAGTAATCTTTCTTAAAAAAGGAATTTCTTTGTTTTTTATATACTTTTCATATTGTCTGCCGTCTATAGGGAATGCATGTTGCATATAAACGTTTGTATTAGTTCTATCCCAAAAGAACAGCCAACCATTTCTACCTTCAATAGTAATCTCACTGCTATCAAACTTAAAAAATGAAAAGTATCTGTTAAATATAGGGAAAAATTCTTCAGTAAATTTAATTTTATAAAATATCCTGTCTGTTACATATTTTTGCAGGTTTGCAAAAAAATGTTTTTTCCCTATTTCTGGAAATGCAGTAATATTTCTGTTTTCACCTTTTAAGACAAGATCATCAGGAGTGGTTATGATTCCTGCTAAAGGTATAAAAAAGATCATTGAAAGGAAAAATATTTTAATTATCTTCATATTGAAGTCAAACCTAGAAATTAAAATATATAAAAGGGTTCTGTGCACCAAAATACATTACAAGAGTTGAAATAATAAACAATACCATGTTTATTCTGTATGCAAACGTGCTGACAGAGGCTTCTTTTGAATTTGATGAATCAAATTTTTTAACCGTAACAAAAGAAATTATAAGCCCTGCAATTAAAGCAATGTAGTTAAGTATCTTATATGAACAAATACTTGTGTTATCAAAGTTACTTATTCCGAACATCACTGACAGATAATCTAAAGCCTGAGTCATGTTTTCTGCCCTGAATATCACCCAGCCGACAAGTACAACAAACACCATATATATATGAGTTAGCACATTTGGGATCTTATCAAGAATCTTACCTAAAAAAAGTCTCTCTAGTATCAGGAAAAGACCGTTGTAAAGCCCCCAGACCACAAAAGTAAAGTTAGCTCCATGCCATAATCCGCACAGGAAGAAAACAATAATCAGATTAAAGTAAATTCGACTTTTGCCCACCCTTGAGCCGCCTAATGGTATGTATACATAATCTCTTAACCATGACGACAAAGATATATGCCATCTTCTCCAGAATTCTTTAATTGATCGGCTCTTGTATGGGCTCATAAAGTTTTCTGAGAATCTGAAACCGGCAATTGCAGCTAAACCTATAGCCATGTCAGAATATGCCGAGAAATCAAAATAGATCTGCAACATATAGGAAATAGCGCCAACCCAGGCATCTAACATAGAAATATCAGTCATATTGTATGCAAAAGACAGATCCGCCATAGGAGCAACAGAATTAGCAATCAGGATCTTTTTATTTACACCTAAGATGAATCTATATAAACCATAGTTAAATAGATTAGAATCATTTGTACGATTATCTAAATCATCTGTAACCTGCTTAAACCTTACAATAGGACCGGCAATTAAATGAGGAAACATAAAAAAGTATGTTAAAAAGTTTATAAACTTACTTTTTCCGTTAAGTTCTCCTCGACTGATATCAACAAGATAGCTTATAGCATGGAAAGTAAAGAAACTTATTCCCAAAGGTAAGGCCCTTTGTTTTATATTAACATCCCCGATAAATCCGCTGTCCATCAGAAGAGATACCAACCAGTAAGCGTATTTATAAAAGATCAGAGCCAAAAGATTTAAGGAGACAAAAATAAAGAGAAAGACTCTCTTATAAGCGATTGTTTTTGATTTTGATATTTCAAGAAGATAGCCAAAAAGATAATTTAACAGGCCATAACAGATAAGAACTGTAAATGAACTGTTATCACCATCAAATGAATAAAAGAAAAGGCTGATTGCTATAAGTGAACAGTTTCTAATAAGATTTTTTTTGTGCGACAAAAAATCGATTATTAAAAAAAGAGGAAAGATAAAAAATATAAAAGGTAAACTCGCAAAAACCATCTATATACTCAAAAAAAAATATCAGTCTTTTATAACTACGGACAAAAATCAGTACAGCTTTCACTCAATCTGAGCAGGATTTCACACTGCCTTCATGATTTAGATTTATTCATCTTGAATAGTCTGAGAAATAAAATTCTGCCAGAAAGATCCACCCAAAACCATCATTTTCGTCTTATATTATATTAGAACTGTTCAAAATCAAGAGCAGATACTCTGTCAATCTAAAATTCATAAGCCTTAAACTGAAACCACACTTTTATCCAATTTATATCTTTAAAACCTGAAGTAAATGAATGGATTATAAGTTGAAGAGGCAATAAAAGCTGTGCATATTAAAAACAGCACCAGCAATGCAAAATCAAACAGATACAACAAAACAGTATTACCTGATGATGTTTTTTCAATCATATTTGAGCATACTGGAGTTGATAAGAAAATACCTATAATTATGGCTGCCAACGGAATTGTATCAACATAATATAACAAGGTGTAAACCTCATCTTTTACATCAACAAGCCCCAGCATATTCTGCATATACAGCACGGCATATGACAAGTCATCTGATCTAAACAGAACCCAACCAAAAATAAAGGCTAGAATACAGTACACATGCAACAAAGCATTTTTGCTTGAGGCTCTGTCTTTTTCTTTACTAAGTCCAAAATATCTTTCCATTATGATAAAGAAAGCATTCCATAATCCCCACACTATAAAGTTCCAGCTTGCTCCATGCCAGATACCTGTAGCAAGGAAAACGATAAACAGGTTCAGGTAAGTTCTTCTTGGGCTGATTCTGTTACCGCCTAAAGGTATATAAAGGTACTGCTTGAACCATGTAGATAAAGAAATATGCCAGCGTCTCCAGAATTCTGTAATTGTTTTAGAGCTGTATGGATAATTAAAATTCTCTCTAAACCTGAATCCAAAAATATGACCAAGACCAATGGCCATATCAGAATATCCAGAAAAATCGAAATAAATCTGGAGAGTGTAGGAAATTGCGCCTATCCAGGCTACAGGTGTTGAAAAATTCTCTGGATTCTGACAGAAGATTTTGTCGGCTATCTCTCCACAGGTGTTGGCTATCAGCATCTTCTTTGAAAGACCGATAATAAATCTTTTGATTCCATAGATCAGATCTTCAAAGTAAACTTTTCTGTTATCAAGCTGTTCACAGATTTCCTGATATTTAACAATAGGACCTGCAATTAACTGGGGAAATAAAGTAATAAAGAGGGCTAACTTGAAAATATTCCTCTGGGCCTTTGCCTCTCCCCTATAGATATCAACGAGGTAAGAGAGAGACTGAAATGTATAAAAAGAAATACCTAAAGGAAGCAGTACTTTTACAAGATCAAAATGAACATTGAATACATAGCTTATGTTTTCAATAACAAAATTAAAATACTTGAAATATCCTAATATCAGGAGATTTAAAACAATTCCAACAGATAAAATAATTCTGTTCTGTACTGAAGCCCCGCTTTTGCTGTTTCCAATGAGAATACCCACAATATAGTTAATAAGAATGGTAAACAGCATTACCAATAAAAATCTTGGCTCTCCCCATGCGTAAAAAGTAAGAGATGCTATCAATAAAACAGTATTATTTAATTTCTTTGGTAAAACAAAGTAAATTACACAAAGAATCGGCATGAAGACATATATAAATGTCATAGATGAAAATAACATTTAATCTGATCCTGTTTTACAAGTAATGAGGAAAATGAGCCACAAAAAGATAACAACACAGTAAAATACAGGTAATATTCAGCATAAAGTACTGTTTACCTTTTCATACTATCTGATAATTTTATTTCTTTACAATCTCACTCATGACTGCATTTGTAAAATAAGCAACCACAACATAATCGACTTTCCTGCCATTAAGTTCTTTATCCACATCATACAAAGATGTTTCAATTCCCTTTCCGGCGTAAAAATTATATTGCCAGGTATCCTTTGCAAAATAAGCAAGCATTCTTCCTGTATTGGCAACATAGGAATTTCCTACGGCTAAGATGGTCTTATCAAGCATTGGGGATTTGTTTAAATATTCATACACTCTAAAGCTTTTTTTAGTGTGATCAATCTGTTCTTTATATTGTGATGTCGTAGAAAGATAATAATAATAATCCTTCAACGTACGAAGTTGTTTTTTTGATCGTATAGCTAATCTCTGATAAGAAATACCCCTTGTAAACAGAGGTTCTATAGAATAAATATCCATAAAGCCTAAATGTCTTTCAAATTCAGGATCGCTCATTGAATCAAATTCACTTCCGGTAACAGAAGATACAAAAGCCTTTGCAGCAAGATAAGCCCCCCACTCTGTCTGATGATGGTCATCTTTGTAATAAAGAAGCCTATCGGCATATTCTTCTTTGCTTCTTATAAAAAGTGGGGTTAAATCTATTGCCTTTAAAGATTCATATACACTGTCATTAAAATATCTGGCAATTTTATCTGACTCATTCAATAAAACCAGTTCATGATTCTTATATATAGGCGCAAGAGCTTCTTTGTATATGTGAGACTTGAATGGATAAACAAGAACATAAACAGGACAGTTATAATGCTTTGAGACTTCAATTAGGTTTAATTTTTCTTTTTCAAGTAACTTCTCATCAGCAGTTAACTTCAAAAGACCGTCTACATAGTACCAATCATCCAAAATGCCATAGATCTTACCTTCTGCAGAAGGAGCTACACCTACTTTGTTATAAGAATAGATATAGTCTTTAATCCTTATGAAGAAATGACGCAGTCCGAACCTATCATTAAAGTATGAATCAAGATCACTTCCAAGATTAAGGTTAAGCTTATTGTCAGCATTCATTACCGCAGGTAGCTTTGCAAGTACTCTGTTTTCTATCCTATCAAGATCTTTTGAATAATTAAGACAAACCAGAGGCACAATCAGTAAAAAGCACAGAATGATAATCATTACAAGATCTGGAGTCTTGACATGATCTCGCTGTTTTTCAGATACCAAGACTCTAAAGAAAAGGTAGAAAACAGAATAAATAAAAATGCTGAATAACAGAAAAACAGGGAAATTGACTCTGTAAAATAAAACCGGCTTAATTTCAATCTTGTCTTTATTTTTTACCAAAAAGGAATCTGTTTTACCAAGTTCGACATTATATGAATCTGAAATATCTAAGTATGATGCACCAAGCTGAAGCTGTTCAATATCTGCTATTCCAATTACAACAGGGACATTTGTCAGTTGAGCATTTTTCATGCCCTTCAAGGATACAGACTCTATCTGAAGACTTACAGTTTTCTGGTTGTTAATATGGGCCTTACCAACCCCCTGAGAATCAGTACCTGAATTTTCATCAACTATCTGAAATTCAAACTTGAAATATCTTAATTTGGTTAAAGCTGCGACAGGTAATTCAAATTCAAGTGAATTATTACCTTTTTTTAATTGAATGTATTTAACAGTTGAAACTTTTACAGAAGAAAAGTCAGTATCTGTAGTATTAGCAATTGAAGAACCTTCTGCTACTAACAAAACATCATTATCTGAAGTCATTTCAACATTAACTTCAACACAATGTGTTGCGTATATTGAATTAAAGAAAATAACGACAACAGCTGACAGTAAAAATATTACTGCAAGGTATATTGTTTTATTAACTTTATTTTTAAAAGGTAAAAAATTGTACTTCATGCTATTTACTGCAAATCAACCACATTCATCTTTGTGCCGGATCTGAGACTCTTAACAGATCACTTCAATTATCCTACAGATTCGGTGCATCCTTCTGCATGGCAACACACTAACATACATCATTGGACAGCCGGCAGCAGAATTTAGTCTCAATACCAAGTGCCAGCTATCTTAATTTACTGAAATTATTTATCTTTTTGATTTAAACTTCATCTTTAATCCTAAAAGGCTCAGGACATAGTGTTCATGATAGTATGTCAAAGAAAAAAGTCTCTGCAGAAATGACAGTTGCTGATGTTCAACCCCATCATGTTTGATGCAGTATTTTCTGTCAGACTTGAACATTTTTTTTATGAAGGCTGAACTATGAGAGGTTAAAGACTCCAAATGTTTAACCCTGATATTTGTGATCTTGTAATTAGCTCGACCTGCCTGCTGATTACGTCTGAACAGGAAATGATCACCGTAAAAGACTTTTATTTCTTCAGGGATCATAAAATAATGATCTTTGCGTCCAAAATAGGCAGAGCCCCAGAAACCTTTCATCTTATCGATTTTTTCAAATCTGACATCTGAATCTTCTGGATAAGTGTCAAACTCTGATTTTGGAGTGTTGCTGACACAGTCTATGCCTGCAAGACCAACAGTTCCATCAGCTTGTGATAAGAATTTATCAACTGATACAAAAAGATTTTTTGGAAAAATAATGTCATCATTCAGGATACCAAAATAAGGTATATCTTTAGATGACAGTTTAATGCCCAAATTCCAGGCAGGATTTACAAAGAGATTCTCTTTTTGGACAAATACCCTAACTTTTTTTGAATCGGTCTTAAATCCTTTTCCTGAATTATCAATGATCAAGACCTCCCCAACAGATTCATCAGAATCTAGTTCCTCTAAAAGTTTATTCAAAACTTCAGGATCTTTTAGCATAGTGGGAATAATAATTGATAACATAACTCTCCAATACACCTATATCATTTAAATCAGCGTTATTATCCGCTTATACACACAACCATTAACTCTTTTCAAGCAAGCTTTAAAATAAAATTCTACTTTGGAGAAGATTTAGAAAATTTAATTTTCAAACACTTAAAAATAATGAGGTAACGCATTTCATTTCTGTCTTCAAATCTGAAGAGGAATCTTACAAATTTTGAAAACCAACGATGTCTTAACTTAAAAATAAGTAACTTACATAGTGCGCAATGAAAGAAGAAATGAAACGACTCCTTGAACGTATTGAAAGGAGCACCAAAAGAATATCCCTGAGAAGAGACCAACCATCCAAAAAGTCGCTCTGTTACATGAGCTAAATCATTCTCATTTTTTCTGTTCACTGCAGCAAACTGACTTACATCAAAATCCATAGCAAGAAGAGGTTTTAAGATACTAGCTCTGCAGATAAACATGGTACCTGCAACATATTTAACCTCATTATATGGATATGGTTTTATTCCAACACTGCAAAGAAGTTTTCTTGCCTCAGTAAAGCAGTAAACAAAATGAGGATTATCAGCAGACTCTCTTGTTATATCAAAAAGCCTATGATTGTTTATCATTCCAATTGAAGGATCTTCTTCAAATGCTCTAATACATTTATCAAGATTTTCTCTTGTAGAGATAAATGACAGAAGCATATCCCTCCATGAACTGCCTCTAAAAAAATACTTATCATCAATCGAGGCAATAATTTTACCCATATCTCTTTTAGTATGAACTTTTACAACATATTCGTACTTATCAAGATCAAGTGTTTTTAATACCTTAATAAAGGGCCAGATGTCATATCCTCGATTCTCTGTCAGAACAACCTTTGCATCAGCAAATTTTTCATGAACCCTACTGGTCAGCTCTTCAAGGTTAGATGTGGTTGATACTATCAGATCAAAATCATAGCCTTTTAAATTCTCAATTTTTTCAGCTATGAGAGACCACATTTCATGATAAAATATGTGTGCTACAACAAGTATTTTCTGGTTTGTTTTAATCGATGACATCATAGGAGTAATGGTACATTTCAGATTCATGAATTTCCTATGACAATTATATAGTGACTGCTTATTTTAACCAAACAGCTTTTTTCACATATAAAACCAAATATAAAAAATCAAATTTAGAAAACAAATAAATATTCTGTATAATCAAGAACTATGAGTTTTCAATTCTTTTCCATATCATCAAAACTGCTTTTATAACATGCAACATTACGTATGATTTTTAAAGAGTTTTTTTGAAAAATGCTTTTTACTGAGAATAAAGAATAATATTGTTGACAGGATCTGTTTTATGTTAAATATAATAGACAAATATTTAGGTAAAAATATTCTTATAGCTATTATTCTTGTTTCAGTAGTATTAACTTTTATTGCTACCTTTATTCATATCATTGATTCAATGAGATATATTGGTCGAGGCCAGATTGGTTTCGGCTTCATCCTCCAGTATGTCAGTTATAAAATTCCAACAACATTTGTAAACTTTGCACCGGTATCTATACTTATCGGTGGTGTGATTGGACTTGGATTGATGTCCAAAAACAGTGAGCTTGTTATTATCCAGTCAATCGGCATGTCAAAACTTAATATTGGCCTGTCATGCATGAAAACTCTTATACCTGTCATTGCCCTTATAGTATTTATAAGTGAAGCTGTAGCACCAAAACTTGACAGTAAAGCAGAAGCTGAATTTGAGCGATTATCAAACAGCAGTTCTTTTTCTGTAACCAGTACTGGTACATGGATAAAAGACAGTCAGTCAATATATGGCATTATTGGTGTAAGTGGTAATTCTGAACTTCTAGGCCTGTTCAGATATGAACTTGATAATGGAAGTTTAAATTCTATTTCTTTTGGATGGAAAGCAACAAATATCAATAACGAATGGATAGTTCAGAAAGTAATCGAGAAAACCATATTTGACAATAAAGTTGTAAAAACAGTTCTCGATAAACAGAAATGGGATCTGCATTTGAATACTGACAGAATTCAGGTAATCAATGAACTCTCTGCTAACATGCCTCTTGTTAAACTTCATGATTACATCAATTATGCAGCATCCAATGGCATCGACACCTCAAAATACAGACTCTTTTTATATAAAAAGATCTTCAATCCTGTAGTGATGGTAGTTATGTTCCTGTTATCTCTTTCAACCGTTTTCGGACCTTTAAGATCAATTTCTATGGGACAGAGGATCGTTTCTGGTATTGCACTAGGATTTGGCTACTACATTTTAAACGAGATAGTAGGACCTTTTGCTGTAGTTTACGGAGTCTACCCTATTATTGGTGCGATGTTTACATCCGTACTGTTTGCCGCACTTGCTATTTTCCTGTTAAATAGAAAAGAATAAAAAAAGATAACCTTTTGAATCTTCAAACAAAAATAGAGCCACTTACTGGCTCTATTTTTGTGTGCGCTAAGTTTTATTATTCGCGCTCATTCACTGAAAAGATAAGATCCCATACCTATAGAGGATAAGAACATCTTGGCATATCCAAATTAAAGATTTGCCGCTTCAAGATATCTTTTAACAGCATCCTGCCATGTTGGAAGCGGAGTAAATCCGTTCTTTACAAGCTTTGATTTATCAAGACGTGAATTATAAGGACGCTTTGCCTTTGATAAGCCATATTCTTCTGTTGTGACAGGTATTACTTTGGTATTAAGGCCATACTGCTTATAGAACTCAACACAGAAGTCATACCATGAAATATAACCGCCCTCATTGGTGGCATGATAATAACCATATTTGTCAGTTAAACACATGTCGACAAGAAGTCTTGATAAATCGTAGGTATAAGTAGGGGTTCCAATCTGATCGTTTACAACCTTTACAGTATCGTGAGTCTTACCTACATTTATCATGGTCTTGATAAAATTCTTACCATTGACACCAAATACCCAGGCAATTCTGACGATAAAGTATTTAGAAAGAATTGAACTTACGGCAAGCTCACCATCAAGTTTAGACTGACCATAAACGTTTAGTGGCGCATAATCCTTGCAGTCTGGATCCCATGGTTTATCACCTAAACCGTTAAAGACGTAATCGGTTGATAAGTACAGCATCTTGATATCAAGCTCTTTGCAGACATTGGCAATATTTCTTGTACCGTCAACATTAACCTTACGTACCAGATCCTCTTTTTCCTCTGCAAGATCAACAGCAGTCCAGGCTGCACAGTGAATTACAGCATCTACCTTTGCACCTTTGATAACATCTGCTACAGCATTCTCATCAGTAATATCAAGCTTAACATAAGGCATTGTGCATACAGAGGAACCATCTAAAGCTCCTGCGTACTCGTCTGTAATGTCAGAGCCTACCCCCTCATGGCCGCGCTTTTTAAGCTCGTTCATTACATCGTGGCCTAACTGCCCGTTAACACCGGTGACAAAGAATTTCATAAAAACTCCATACTTGAATACTTGGATTTCAAATCAGCCTTTCAATTATATATTAATAGGGATTAACTAAGAAAAGTAAGTTCTAAAAAAGCATTTCATCAGAATAAAAATTCTTTCTTATATTAAGTGGATATTTGAGAATAATAAAAAATGCTATACACTTTAGTAATACTGAATAGATAAGGTATTGTGATATGCAGACATATCTTGTAGGTGGAGCGGTCAGAGACTCCCTTTTAGGTTTAGAAATTAAAGACAGAGATTATGTTGTCACAGGTGCAACTCCAGATGACATGATAAAACTTGGATATACACAGGTTGGAAATGATTTTCCTGTCTTTCTTCATCCTAAAACCCATGAAGAATATGCCCTTGCAAGAACCGAAAGAAAAAGCGGCTCTGGATACACAGGCTTTATCTGCGATTTTTCACCAACAATTTCTCTTGAAGACGATCTTATAAGACGTGATCTTACAATCAACGCCATGGCTATGGATGATAAAGGCAACATAATCGATCCAAACCATGGACAGGACGATCTGAAAAACAGGATCCTAAGGCACGTCTCCCCTGCTTTTAGTGAAGATCCTCTAAGAGTTTTAAGGGTTGCAAGGTTTTTTGCAAGGTTTTATCACCTAGGTTTTATCATCGCTGATGAAACACTTGATTTAATGAAACAGATTGCAAAAAGCGGAGAACTTAAATCCCTGACCCCAGAGCGCATATTTATTGAACTTGAAAAGGCATTGGAAAGTTCTAATCCTGAGCAGTTTATTCTTATCTTAAGAAAGGTAGGAGCCTTAAAAGAGGTTTTACCTGAAATTGACAGACTCTTTGGGATCCCAGGCCCTGTAAGATGGCATCCTGAAATTGACTCAGGAATTCATACCTGCATGACAGTTGCAAGAATAAGTACCATGACCTGTGATAAGGTTACCCGCTTTGCCATGCTTTGTCATGATCTTGGTAAGGCAGAGACTCCAAAGGTACTCTGGCCACATCACAGGCTCCACAATGAGCTTGGAATAAAACCATTAAAATGTCTCTGCCAGAGGCTGCATGTTCCATCAGAATACGAGCAGCTATCTCTAATGGTGGTCAAATATCACAGTGAAATGCATCACCTATACAGAAAAGGCGCAGAAGGCATAGTCACACTTTTAGATAATCTTGATGCTTTCAGAAGGCCAGAGAGAATAAAACCTTTTATCCTCTGCTGCAAATGTGACTTCTTAGGCAGAAGAGGATTTGAGAACCGTCCGTTTCCAAGAGCTGAGTACTTTCTTGCCATCTTTTCGCTGTGTTCTACTGTAAAAGCAAAAGAATTTGTAGATGCAGGATTCAAAGGGAAAGAGATCTCTAATATGATCCGCAACAGACGCATTGAACTTGTGGAGAACTATCTAAAAACCATCCCTAAAGATGAAATTAGTGACAAATCAAACGAGATCCCTGCTGTTATAAAAAGTCCTAAAACAACCTATAACAGAAAGCCACAGAATCTTGAAGGTGAACTTAAAAGAGGCTTTTTCAAACAGAAAACAACACCTATTCCAGAAGATGAAGAAGGAGATTACGATCTTTAGGAATAAAAAATCACTCTCCACATCCTGAGAGTCCTTATTTACCTGACTTTAAACGTCACTGCTAAATAGAGATCAATCGTGAGGCTGACAAAAGAGCACAATCTTTGTCAGTATCACTTTTATGGTGTGACACGTTCCAAAGAGCAGGCATCAAGTTCTTCTTTAACCTTTTTAAGATCAATATGTTTATAAATTTCCTTTGATCTTAAAAAATAACTTCCAATGTTAGCAACTGTAATTTTATTTAAGGATTTTGATACGGCATCAATCATTAAATCATTGATCTTGTCTGAATAATGATTTGCATCTTTATAGTTTCTGATATCAGCAGTAAATGCAAGATCATTAAAACCATATAAGCTGCAGTTAGCTCTTCTGTCGCATTCTTTGGCAAAATACTCTAAATAGCGATGCTGATACTCAAGTTCCTCCTTAGCATCTTTTAACATGATACTGTAATAAAGAGCCGAATATGGAGGGATCAGAAAGTAAAAACTGGTATTTGGGTATTTATCAGTTAAATAGAAGATATTATCTTCTGTATACTTTTTCTGATATGAAAAATCATACTTTTTTATAAGATCAGATGAGTTATACCCGTAAAGGAATCCTTTCAAGATCTCACGCGACTGTATAGGCCACGAACACAAACCATTGAAACTTTCTTTATACAGAGGATCAGTGATCCACTCTGGAGGATAATCGCTGTTCTGCTTTTTTCCTACACATTTTTCAGATGCAGAAAATGTAAAAAGGCATTTTAAATGACTTGGATTCATATACACGAGGTAATCATTTACAGGATTTCTATCATACAGTTTTTCCCACTGCATACCAGTCAAAGGAGATGAGAATATAGGCCCTGGGTCAAGTGAATAAACAACATAAGATACTTTTTTATTAGACAGGGCATAATCTAAAACAAGTTTTCTTTCAGAAAAGGCTGAGCCTTTTAATGAAAGATTAAGAAAGGTGCCATACCCTGATTTTTGAAGTTTTTTTTGGGTATCTGATACGGAAGTATTTTCAAGCATGCTAGAGCCAATAATGATACCTTTAAGATTATCTGTATCATCAATGTAACCTTTTGCCTGCAATCTCATATTCCCTGTATATAATCCATCTTTATTTGAAAATATATGCTCAGGATCATATACCCGCATCAGCCCAAGATATAGCGCTGCAATGACAAGGAATGATATCAGAATGCTTATTAAGAATTTTCTGTAAATCATATGCTCCACTCTACTTTGTATAGATCTTTTTACCTGATCATCATGGATTATGCAAAAACAGTTTTCAAAACGCAGTCTACCGGTTCAGGAATATTCACTTTTTAAAAATTAAAATAGATAAATTCTGAATAATCAGAGCCTAATACCGCAAGTACAATATAAAAAAGTACTAATGAGATAACAAAGGATAGCAAAGCCTTTGAATACCACTTTAATTCTTTGAAGCGTTTTATAAATATTCCTTTATCAAGCACTGACACAATCTCATTTGAGTTTTTAAAGACTGTAACAATTACTAAAGATAAAAGACAGTAAATAAAAGCACTACCATTTATTCCAAGCACTTTAAGATTTTCTTTTAAATTTGCAAACATCAAAAGATTGATAGAGTCAAAATCAAACATTTTTGAATAAAAGACAAGCGCCTGAGTTAAATCTTCAGCTCTAAACAGTACCCATGCAACGTCTACGAAAACAAAAGTCAGGATCCAGGCTAAAGCCTTTGGCAGTGAAACACCTGCATTCTTTATTATTCTGTGAAGGATAATTGCAGCGCCATGCAGCATTCCCCAGAGAATAAAATTATTTCCCGCTCCATGCCAGATACCGGTGATAAAGAACACTATAAAGAGATTTACATAGGTTCTACCTACACCTTTTCTGCTGCCACCTAGTGGGAAATAAAGATAATCTCTTAAAAATGATGACAGCGTGATATGCCATCTTCTCCAGAAGTCCTGAATTGATAATGCCTTATAAGGGCTATTGAAGTTAACAGGAAGTTTTATATTGAATAAAAGAGCAGAACCTATAGCCATATCGCAGTAACCACTGAAATCAAAATACAGCTGAAAGGTATAACAGAAGGATATGAACCAAGATGTTGCCAGATCAAGAGATTGAGCTGAGTCAAAACCTATCGTTGCAAACTGAGCCAGTTTGTCTGCAATTAAAGCCTTTTTAATAAGGCCTATAGTAAAAATCACAATTCCTAAAAAGACGTTTTTATAATTTGGAATGAGGTTTCTTGCCTTAAAAAACTGAGGGATCAGATCTTTGTGATGGACAATAGGTCCTGCAATTAACTGAGGGAAAAAACAGACAAATACACCGTAGGATAAGAAATCATATTCTTTAGTTAACCCTTTGTATGAATCCACAAGATACGCAATCTGCTGAAAAGTAAAAAAGCTAATGGCAAGTGGCAGCACAATGCCAGGCTTTGTGTATGAGGTTCCAAAAATCAGGTTAAAATCCTGAATCAAAAAATCCGTGTATTTATAAAAGCCCAAAGCTGCAATATTAACAAGAACAAAAACACCAAGAAGAACTTTCCTGTATGAGTTCTTAGAGATGCAAGCCGATTTTCTGTTTCTTATGTCTGAAGATAGAACTGAACCTGCTGCAAAGTTAAAGACTACAGAGCAGAGTAATATCCAGATGTAATCAAATTTAAAATAGCAGTAAAAAAAGAGTGAAGCTGAAAGAAGAAATACCTTAGAAAGAACAAACTGTCTACTTTTTGTAAAAAAGAAATACAGAACTGCTGTTAATGGCAGAAAAATCAGAAAATACTGATAGGTATTAAAAAGCATGGAACTACTCTATCCTCAAACAGAAGTTATATATGAGGAAAATTACTTATAGTAAGTTTAATTCACTGCAACAAAAAAGCATCAGATCTTTTGCCACATTGTAAGACATTTGGTTACATTTAGACTGTATGTGCTCATGATAAGACATGATAGTAACTAGTCATTTTTATGAAACTGTAAAAAAAAATGTTTTGCCCTCAGAATAATCCATAAAGAATTCATGACAATTGATAACTATGATGAAAGTTACAGATTTATTCTTGAGAAAATTCAGCTTCAGATCATAAGCTTACTCTGACTTAACGTCAAAGTAAGCTTTTTTGATTACAGATCTAAATACAGACCTAACTAAAACATCCAGAGCAGCAGTGCACCTAAGAGTACACGGTAAATAACAAAAACTGCCATGCCTGATTTAGCGATGAACTTCAAGAAGAGGTGAATAACAATCAGTGCTACAACAAATGACAGCACACCACCTAAAATCAAGTTCACCCACTGTAACTCTAAAGTCTGATCCTTATAAATCTTGATGATCTCAAAAAGGGCTGAAGCCATGATCACAGGAATTGACAGAAGGAAGCTGAAACGAGCTGCAGCCTCTGGTTTCATACCAAGGAAAAGACCTGCAGTTAAGGTTACACCAGAACGTGAAGTACCTGGAATAATGGCAAGCATCTGGGCAAGACCAATAAAAAGGGCCTGAGAATAGCCAAGATGTCTTAATGAGTCAGCTCTTGCACCTTCTACAGTATCAAGATGCTTCCACAGCACCTTGCGGTTTACGTATGAAGCAAGACCAAGCAGAAGACCAAAACCGATGGTAGCCCAGGCGATTACATGGATACTTTCTCTTATAACAGTTGAAATATAACCTTCTAAAAGAGCTCCTGCTATGCATACAGGAATGGTACCTATGATCACGCAAAAACCAATCTTGGCAATTGGAGACACCTTAAAGCGGATACAAGCCTCAATAGTATAAGTACCTATTTTTACCAGATCAGCAAGATAATAAATCACTACTGCAAGTAAAGTACCGAAGTGTACTGCAACATCAAATGCCAGTCCCTGATCCTGCCAGTCTAAAAATTTTGCAGGAAAAATAAGATGAGCACTTGATGAAACAGGTAAAAACTCAGTTAGGCCCTGAATTATGGCAAGTACCAGAACTTGTAATAATGTCATTGTGTTAATCCTTAACGTTATGCCACTGAGGTGCTTCTACAGACCAGTCAAAATCAACCTTTTTAACTTTGCGGTTGTCAGGAAGTCTTGGCTCCATCTCTTCCCAGATCTCACCTACTTTTACGGCAAGTAAAGGATGTTCAAGATCTTTATCTAATTCACACAAAGGACATAATACAAAAGGATAATCCTGAATATCATGACGTGGAAGTTTGCATGGAGTTGTTGTGATGGTATTGCCAAATACAAGGATATCAATATCAAGACGGCGTTTTAAACCGAAGTTGGTACCTTCGTTTATCATTGGCTCGGTACCAGCAAGCTGCTCTACCTTCTGGAGGCAAGCATACAGATCTTCTAATGAAGCTTCAGTATCACCGCCTAATACCATATTGTAATAATCAGGCTCACCAGTTCTTACAGGGTGGCTTAACCATACTGATGACTTGGCAAAATTCTTGAAAAGAGGACCAATCTTGGCTACGGCAAATCGTAACGCATTCTCACGGTTTAAATTTGAACCAACACCAAGGTACACTCTAGTTGCCATTTTTATCTCCGTTATTTTTCTGTTTACTTATCTGTATCCCGGAAGCTTCAGCCCCAGGTACAGCCATAGGCTTGTTCAAGGTTATAACAACCTTTTCCACGTTAAATTCTTTTAAAATCAGATCACACAGTTCAACACCAAGCTCCTCTAAGAGCTGGGCCTTGCGATCTATAATATATTCCTTTACCTTTGCAGACAAAAGAGCATAATCAGCACTTTTTGTCAGATCCCCTGTATACCCTGCTTCCTTAAGATCAAGATACAGATCTAATGACACCAAAAGAGGCTGTGTTTTTACTCTCTCTTCTGGCAGTATACCAATTACGCAGTCTACTTTTAAATTCTTTACAAATACACGGTCCATTACAGTGCCTTGAGATCAGATAAAGGTCTTCTTGGGAATACTTTAATAGAATAATCGCCTATCTGACCAGACTTGAACCTGAGCATTCCTGCCTGCGCTATCATGGCACCATTATCGGTGCAGAACTCACGACGGGCAAAATAAGCTTTACCCTTTAATGAATCCATAAGCTCAGTTAAAGCCTGTCTGATATCGGTATTAGCAGATACACCACCTGCCACAACAAGATGTTTTAATCCTGTCTGCTGCAATGCTCTTTTGCATTTGATTTTAAGTGTCTTTGACATTGCAAGGGTAAAGCCTTTTGCAATATCAGCCTTTACACTTTCAAGATCATCTTTATGGGCTAAAACCTCATTTAATACTGCAGTTTTAAGACCGGCGAAACTGAAATTGCAGTCAGGCTTCTTAATCATAGGGCAAGGAAAATCAAATACGCCCTCTCTACCATTTTTTGCCAGCTTTTCAAGACCTGGACCACCAGGATATGGGATGCCTAAGAGTTTTGCTGTCTTATCAAATGCCTCACCTGCTGCATCATCAACAGACTGGCCTAGAATTTCATAAACACCTGGTTTTTCAACTTTGATTAACAGGGTATGGCCACCTGATATTAAAAGAGCCACATATGGAAGTTCTGGTTTATCATCCTCAAGCATCGGAGCTAAAAGATGACCTTCCATATGATGAACGGGAACTGCTGGAATTGAAAGACCATAAGCAAGAGCTCCTGCTGCCATTGCACCTGAAAGCAGGGCTCCTACAAGCCCTGGTCCTGCAGTATAGGCAACAGCGCAGAGATCAGAAAGTTTCATATCAGCTTCTTCAAGAGCAAGCCTTACTAAAGGGACAACTCTTTTGACATGGTCTCTTGATGCAAGTTCAGGAACTACACCGCCATATTCAGCGTGCATAGCTATCTGGGTGTGGAGTTTATTGGCGACAAGACCTTCCTTGTCGTCATAAATTGCAACACCTGTTTCATCGCAGGAACTTTCAATACCTAATATGCGCATGTTTTAATCTCTCCACAACAGAGGACTATTTTATCAGATAAAAGCATCCGATATTCTATTATTTATTTTCCTTTTAAAGAACCTAAATGATCATTAGTATTTGTTGTAATAAGTGATTCAATGGCCCCATTACTGTTTAATAGCGACAAAATACTGGTTAATCTCAAAGAAAACTTTCCATAAATAAACAACAAAGTATACGCAATAGTTTACGAAACGAGGTTAGAGCAAGGCCTCTTATTTAAAGAATGGAGCTCTTGTAATCAAATCAGATAATGACTTATATCCAGATGAGATCAAAAAGCAATATACAAAAGGTCAAAAATTCTCTATTATTGGCAGAGTTATAGATAAATCAAGGAAATAGTGGGCTGTAAAAGTAGTACTTTTTGACAATTATTGCTCTTTATTTTAATATTGGTGAGGTAAATTATTTTAGGGGGTGAAAAATGGAGTTTCTGTGTTTATTTAAAAGCATGATCCGTTGCTGTTTTACCTTCAGAGATAACAGGTCAGAACTTAATAAGAAAAAATTTTCGGCTAGCTTAAATCATATGGAATATGTTCTTGATAAAGAACAGGAATTAGGTTATCAGCGCCACTTCATAACTGTGGGATGCAAGATGAGACACGCTTCAGAGGTTTTGTCTAATGCAAACTGCTAACAACGATAATCAGTTAATCCCCAAGCGTAATGCTGTAATTAGAACACAGAGTGTTGTTAGAAGTGGACCTATACCAACACCTGAAGAGATGTCAGCGTATTCTCAGGTTGATTCTACTTTGCCAGATCGTATTATGTCTATGGCAGAAAAAGAGCAACAAAATCAGTTTGATTTGAGAAAAAATATTATTGAGACAAGAGATAATATTTCTATAAGAGATTACGCTTACGATGTTAAAGCTCTAAGATATTGCACTTTTCTTTGTTTTGCATTTATGGTGTTAGCTGCTGTAATGTTCTACTTTGAAAAGACAGGCGCGGCCATCTTTTTTTGTGCAACGTCATTTATAACATTACCAAAAACATATTTATCACCAAGAGCCAATAAAACACCTAAAGAAGACCAATCAGAAAAAGCAAAGAATGATTAGGTAGATGTGCTATAGAAATAAAAGTGCTGGCTTATTGCTTGCATTTTGTTTTGCTAATGGCTATTGCTTTTTAGAATTATTATTTCGGATCTTCCAATTTTCTGTTGAAGGCACTGATTTCAATACAACAATATTCATATTGAACAGTGCCGTTCTTATGCCATTACATAAGTTTCTTTAGAAGAACTTTTGATCCTTAAAAAGAAATACAAAAGTATCTGAAGCCATATGCTATCCTTTTGATAACCTTGATCTTGTTGTTGATACTTTTAAGACACTGGTTCTGATGAAGTAAATACAAAAAACTGACCATAGTCTTATTTAAGATCATTTTTTTTGAAAAACTCATCTAGATTATCTATCACAAGTTCTCTGTTGGTATCTGAGAACATAAAATGAGTATTGCCTTTTATGCCAATTTTAGGAAGATGAACAACTCTTGCATTGCCTCCATAGAAATTTACCTTTGAGACAAAATATTCTGCCATTGTCTTTGCTGCTCTCCAGTAATCCATGTAAGGATCATCACTTTGCGTATCAGGAATATTGTCACCGTAGTAAATGACAATTGGAATATCACACAGTTTTAAAAAATCATCCTTTGATACAGTAAAAGCCTTTAGAGATCCAAAGAAACTACGGTTTGCAACAGGCTCTGGCTCTTCTCCTTCAGGAAACGGAAAACCGCTTCCAGGTTCAAAAGACACCACTGCTTTTACTTTCTTATTCTTCATGGCGGTAAGAAAACCAGGCCCACCACCCTGTGAGTGAGAGAGAAGAATGCCTCCATTATCAAGACGGTCAAATACAGCTGATAAAGCATCTCTTATTACAAACGGATCATAAGCACCGGTATTTGGAGTCATCTGCCTGAAAAACTGCTCTAAACACTCTTTTCCTTCCGCAAAAGCTAGGTTGTCATAGCGTTTTGGATAATGACCAAGCCTGAACTGACCATACCAGAACTGATCGTCTTTTTTAGCCTCGACCATAAAGCTTTCTGTACTTCTTCCAGCCTCACCACGTCTTGGTTGATCCACAAGATAGACACTGTAACCTTTTTTGAGAAGGATGTTTGCAATGCCATCCTTCCCATCAGGAGTACTCTGCCAGGTTCTCATGGACTGTCCTGCTCCATGAAGAAAAACAAGCGGATATCTGTTTTCATTTACTGGTATCTGGTAAAACACGCTTGCATGATCACCGTGTAAGGTCATGTGCTTTGGATCTGGATTAAAAGGGTCAAAACCTTCAGAACTTCCTAAAACAGTACCACCAGCACTGAAAGTTCCCTGATCTTTTAACACAATCAGATCGGTATTACTTTTACAAGAACAGGCAGAAAGCATCAGAATACAGCAAAGGTATATGCAAAGTCTCATCAAATCACCTACCTTTTATTAAGCTACATAACTAACCATCAAAAACTTAGCCATGCTCTTAACTTAATAAGCTTTTGAGCATGGCAAAGCATGTTGTTAAATTCTCTTATTGAAGAACTCTTTTAGCTTATCTTTAACTTTAGTTACATATTCATCTTTGTAGTACAAAGTGATATGAGTTGCACCATCTACTACAAACTTTTCCTTATCCTTGCAGGATATAGCCTTTAAAAAAGCATCATCTGTCATGTATTTTGAATCAGCCTTTGAGCCAGTTACCATCAAAAGAGGAGTGGTTAGCAGATCTAAATGATCTTCAGAATCAAAGGTCATAAGTTCAAGCAGTGAGGCTTTAGTATAGGCAAAGGTTGAATTTGGATGTGCGTATTCTTTTAGGTAATAAATCATACCCTCACGATAGAGATCAGTTGGAATTTTGTTGATCTCCTCAATAGGAATATTAGGATCTGGAGCCTTAAAGTATTCAACCTCACCTGTTAGAGCCTGTTTTTCACGAGCATAAGCAGCCTCATTTAATCTTTGCTGAATACTATCAATCTGTCCGTCAAGATAACCATTGCGTCTTACACGGCCAGAATTGAACATGGCAATTGTTGCAACCGCCTTAAAACGCTTGTCAGTTTTGGCTGCAGCAAGGGAGTATCCACCACCGCCACAGATCCCAAGCAAACCAAGAGCTTTTGGATTAACTCCAGGATACTTCTGGATAAAATCAGCTGCAGCAAAAATATCCTCAATACGGGATGATGGAATATCTGTGTTTCTAGGCTCCCCTCCGCTCTCCCCCTGATACGCTGCATCAAAGGCAATGGTAATATAGCCTTCTTTAGCAAGGAGTTCAGCATACATTCCAGCAACCTGCTCTTTAACGCCTCCATTTGGGTGAGCTACAACAATTGCCTTATATTCACCGTCGGCCTTGTAGCCTGATGGAGTATAGACATTGGCAACTCTTTTAATCCCTCTGTGCTCATATGATACTTTATGAATATTAACCTCACCTTCTACGTTCTTTGCAATTGCATTGTCATATACAAGTGAATAAGGATTGTCTTTGTAATCATTAGCCATAGCCAAGTGTCCATTAAGTAGAAATACAGTTAAACCCAAAGTTAAAAACGTAAGTTTTCTCATCAAGAAGCCTCCAATGTTGCATGTAAGATTTAAGATCACTTTTCATCACTAAATACACGTTTAATTTGCCTGTTTCGTCTTTTAAATTTGTAAGTTACAAAAAATCACTCAGCAAAATTTATTTTCAGATATCATTTTTAATCTTGTTTTAAGTGTTACTGATTGATATTTTAAAAAGCGCACAATGCGCAAAAAAAAATGCTCTAAAAACGTCATTTTTAAGCTTTAAAAGCTATTTTTTGCAATGAATAACATCACTTTACAAAGACATTCAAAATGTTTTGCCTGATTTAGATTTTAGAGTTATAAATAAATCTAGGCTTTCACAAAACTTGCTATTACTTGCACAAAATTCTATGAATACAGAAACTGAGAGCAAAATTAAGCTTCTTGCATCAAAAGTAAAACAGCAGATAAAAACAGTACCTTCAAGATATTCAACAAGACTTGCAGGTCTTACCTACTCATGCCTTACAGGTGACAGCAGAGTGGACTGCTTTTATCATCCCTGCATTGTCTGCGTCCTGCAGGGCGGCAAGAACTCAATTGTTGGTGACAGAAAATTCATGTATAAGGCAGGATCATGTTTTGTGGTCAACACTGATATTCCAAGTACCTACAGTTTTGTGGATGTAAGCCTTAAAAGTCCTTTCATTTCCATGACATTTGAACTTGATAAGGAGATTTTAAGTTCGCTCTTTGACAGAGTAGATCTGAAAACCAGTCACAATGTTGATTACGGAGCATCCTTAAATCAGCTATCAGACAGAATGATAGATGTTCTTATATCAATTGCAGAACTTGAGGCAAATGGAAGTGATCTTGATTTAAATGTATTGAGAAGACCTTTGTTTGAGCAGTTCTTCTATTACGTGATAAGCTCATCACATGGAGCCTATCTTTATGCAGCATTAAACAGCTCTGCCATCTCATCTGGCATCCAGGAGTGCATCTTATACCTCAGAAAGAACTATAAGAAAGAACTTAATATGGAGATGATTGCAAAAGATATTGCCTTCATGCAACCATCTACCTTTTTTAAAAACTTCAAAAAAGTCACCGGATTAAGTCCTCTACAGTATAAAAAACGCTTAAGTCTTGTTGAAGCCAAAAGACTTATTGTCGAGGACAGATTAAGTGCAACTGCAGCAGCCTATGAAGTCGGATATAAGAGTATTTCCCAGTTTTCAAGGGACTTTAAGGAAGTATTTGAAATTCCACCATCAAAACTTCAGAAGTAAAAACAAATTAAAAAAACTTATAGCTAACGAACCTTACTTTTCTAGCTTAGGTGGCAGTTCATTTTTCATATTGAGCATGAAGGTTACAGGTCCGTCATTTTCAAGAGAGACTTTCATATCAGCCCCAAAACGGCCAAAGGCAACTTTGTTAAAGGCAGATTCAGCGTATTGTGTGAAGCTTTCATAAAGCTTTTCAGCCTCTTTTGGAGGCATAGCAGGATCAAAACTTGGACGATTGCCTGCTTTGGTGTTAGCTGCCAGGGTGAACTGAGAGACGATCAAAATACCGCCGTCAACCTGCTGCACGTTAAGGTTCATTTTTTCATTTTCATCATAAAACATACGGTATTTCATGATCTTGTCAAACATCTTCTTTGAGATTTTCAGATCATCATTAAGTTCAAAACCGATAAAGGCAAGTATTCCCTTATCAATCTCACCCGTAACCTCACCTTCCACAGTCACTTTTGCATAATTGACTCGCTGCAGCAGTGCAAACATAAGATCTCCTGATAAATCCAATAAAACGTGCTAGATTATACACGTTAGGAGATCATTTATGCTGTTTAATCTGTTTTGTGTCGGAATTGGCGGTTTTTTAGGAGCTGTGCTAAGAGCTCTTACTGGTATTTTTATCTCAAAATTCCCTTTCCTGTCATCATTCCCTGTTGCAACTTTATCTGTAAATATCACAGGTTCTTTTGTTATCGGCTTTTTTCTGACAAGCCCTTGGGTACTTTCAAACGCAAACTTGAAATCATTTCTGACAGCAGGTCTTTTAGGAGGCCTTACAACCTTTTCAACCTTCAGCTTTGATACGCTGATGCTTATAGAGCACAGAATGTTTATTCAGGCTTTTTTAAACCTCGCACTTAATGTGATTCTTTCTTTAGCAGCCTGTTTTTTAGGTACTCTTTTGAGTAAATATCTGTATAACTGATCTACTGCACAGGAATGGCATTTTTGTTTGATTTTTTATTTACAAAAATGCAGGAATTCAGTATAATCGCACCTGTTTTTTAACCGTCAGAAACTAAGTGTTCTGACATTGGATATTTATAAGTGAGGTGGTTTTCCACATGCCAGTCATTAAAGTACGTGAGAACGAGCCATTTGACGTTGCCTTAAGACGTTTCAAGCGCTCTTGCGAAAAAGCCGGTATTTTAGCCGATGTAAGAGCCCGTGAATTCTATGAGAAGCCTACAACTGTACGTAAGCGTGCAAAGGCTTCAGCAATTAAGCGCCACGCCAAGAAACTGGCCCGCGAAAATGCGCGCCATACCAGACTTTACTAATCACGCAACTTAGTCGAAAGACATGGCTGAATTAGTCTGGTGCAAGTGCACTAGAAAGATTTTCTCCTTTGAAGAATAAAAAACAACTAAGGGCCGGTTAAATACCGGCCCTTTCTTTTACCTGTTTATCATCTTTCCCTTGTAACTTTCATCTAAGGCAGTTCATTTCCAGCAGCAAGGTAAATCTCATACCACTGGTGTCTTGTAAGTTTAAAATCTATGGCATGAGAGCTTTCAATTACTCTCATAGCTTTGGTGGTTCCAATTACGGCCTGCATAAGTCCTGGATATCTTAAAACCCATGCAATGGCAACTGCTGTAGGGGTAACACCATATTCCCCTGCAATGCGGTCTAGCACGCTGTTTAATTTAAGATATAAAGGAGAGCCTACAAACACACCTTCAAAGAAGCCATACTGCATTACAGACCAGGCCTGAACTACTATACGATGCAGCCTGCAGTACTCAAGAATTCCGCCATCTCTCATGACAGCGCTGTCACAAGACATATTGGTATTAAAGCCAGAATCAATCATTGGAGTGTGACAGACTGACATCTGAACCTGATTTGCAACAATTGGAGAATCCATACCGCTTCTTAACAGTTTCATCTGCATAGGATTCATGTTGCTGACACCAAAATTCAGTACCTTTCCAGACTCTCTTAAGGTATTAAAAGCCTCTCCTACTTCTTCAACCTCCATTAAAGCATCAGGACGATGTAGGAGCAGACAGTCAAGATGATCGGTATTAAGTCTTCTTAAAGAATCGTCAACACACTTTAAAATGTACTCTTTTGAAAAGTCATAAATAACAGGTTCTTTATCTTTTCTGATACCGCATTTACTCTGAATAAAAAAGGAATCTCTAAAAAAACTGTTCTGCTTTAGCGCAGCGCCAAGCAGTTCTTCAGCTCTGCCTTTTGAATAACAGTCAGCAATATCAAGAAAGTTTATTCCCACATCACGAGCTGTTTCTAACAGATCACAAATCCCCTTTACATCAAGTTCAGGAATTCTCATGCATCCTAAAACAATTTTAGAGACCTTGCTTCTTTCAGATCCAAATTCAATATATTCCATAAAAACTCCTAATGCTCTGCAGTATTGGTAAGTTCTCCACCATTTAAAAATGCTCTGACATTATCTGAAGCGATTCTCATAATGCGCTCTACAGTTTCATTTAAAAAGAACCAGCCGGCTACATGAGGGGTTATAAGAATTTCAGGAATATCCCAGAGTTCACTGTCTTTTGGCAGCGGCTCTGGAGTTGTGACATCAAGAGCAGCTCCTGCAAGATGTCCTGACTTTACAGCATCAATAAGTGCACTCTGATCAACAGCATCTCCTCGACCTACGTTTATAAAATAGGCACCAGGTTTCATCAGTGAGAAGATCTTCTTGTCAAAGAATTTCACTGTCTCTTTACTTGATGGCAGCACATTGGCGACGATATCAGCATCCTTAAGGTACTTTTCATAATCATCAAGTGTATACAACTCATCAATATAATCAGGCTTATCATTAAGGTTACGTCTTACACCAATAACTTTAGAGGCACCTAATGCCTTTATCTTCTTAGCGTAACTTCTGCCGATATCACCAAGACCTAAAACAGCAACACAAGAACCTTCAACTGATGTGATTTTTCCAAGATCAGACCAGTCTTTACTGTTTTGCTTGTCTCTGTACATATGGAAATGTCTTATAAGAGTAAAGGTCATAGCAAGCATATGCTCACCTACAGCAGGGCTGAAGGCGCCAACAGCGGTACACAGAGGAATATCCTTTGAAAGCTTGCCTACATAATTATCAAATCCAGCTGAATTCAGCTGCAGAAACTCAAGCTTACCTGCGTGTTTTAGCAGATCTGGGGCAACATTTCCGACAATTATGTTCTTATCTTCAAGATCTAAGGCCTTTACTTCATTTTGGGGAATGAATGTGATCTCAAGATCACCTGCCTTTTGGAACATCCTTAAATGTCTGTCTTCAAGCTCCTTTAAATTAAGAGCAATCAAAAGCTTTTTTGTCATATAAATCCTTATAGGTTCACCTAGTTTTCAAACGGATACCTGATACCAAGCTGAGCTCTGATTGAGTCCATAAGACGCATCATGTATAAAGTTCTCTCATGTGGCATTGAATCACATTCGAGCTTACCTTTTTCTATGGCATCAGCTGTTTCTATGACCTCATACTCATAACCTGTAAGCTGCTCTGGGGCATCGATGCTTTTTATTAAAGTATAGTCAGCTGAATAAACCTTAAGATTCAAAGGATTATTGACATTATCAACCACCATAAAGCCCTTTGAACCGTGGATAATACCGAAGCGATCGGATACATCAAGAGCAGATGCGCATAAAACAGCCATCTGCCCCGTGGAATTGTATCTTAAGGTAATAGAATCAGACATATCGACGCCTAAAGAGTTTTTAATGCAGACAGCATCAACATCATCAGGATCGCCTAAAATCATATTGGCAAAATTAAGCGGATAAATACCAACATCCAAAAGAGCGCCACCAGCCAGTTCTGGTTTTACAAGTCGCTCCTTGGTTGCCATTGAGTAGGAGAGATTTGCTGTAAGCATTGAAACTCTGCCTATAGTTCCCTTTGCTATCTCGTTATTTATAATCTCTCGCATTGGCTGATAGCGTGTCCAGATAGCCTCGGTAATAAGAAGTTTCTTCTCTTTTGCCAGTTCAAAAAGCTCTTCAGCCTGTTTGGCGTTTACTGTAAAAGCCTTTTCTAAAAGAACATGCTTACCAGCCTCAAGACACTTTTTTGCCTGCTCGTAATGAAAATTATGCGGTGTAGCCACATACACTAGATCAACATTCCTGTCATTTAGCATGTCATCATATGAGCCGTAAGCCTTTTCAACATTAAACTTTGAGGCAAAATCTGATGCTTTTTTAAGATCACGGGAGGCTACAGCGTATAACTTTACACACTCTATCCCCTTCTTTTTCATTAAATTGATGGTAGTTGCCATAGTATCTGCTATGACACCTGCACCTAATACAGCAAAATTCAGCATATAAACTCCTTACAAGCTATTTATTTATAATGCAGTAAAAACTGGATGTCACGCAAGGAAGTTACAGAATTTTATCCGTGTTTGATTTTTTAGAGAAAATCTAAAACTGAAATTAGTAAGCAAAACATCTCGTGTTTATTATTTACAACACACTTAAAAACAGAATTATCTTATGGCATCTAGAATTATTCAGGATGCACTAGCAGCAGAACTGATTAAGGATGACAATACAGACAATAAGAGCAGAAACAATAAAGGATACATTCCTTATTGGGCTTAATTATAAGAATAGATTTTATATGTAACTAGCATGTAACTGAAGATGATTTTTCTTAATATAAAATTATAATAAAGCTGATATATAAAGGAGTTATAGTTACATTTGTATGTAACTGGTATGTAACTAAACTTTTATACATAAACATAAATATGTTTAAAATTCAAATAGTTTTAAATATAGTCAAACATAGAAAAGTCAAACTTTATACAGAAGTATAGTTATTATTCTCATCAATCAAGCAGAGAAAGAAAATATCGTATGCAACGATAGGATTTGTTTAAGTTTTTAGATAATTTTTAGGATATTTTGAGAATCTTACAAAGATAATATCAATCCCCAGTAGTTTTGAACTTACTGGGGAAGACATACTGTTTATTTTGATTTATTCTTCAAAATCCACAGCCACACGCTCAAGGGCGATTTCACGGCAGATTGAAGCTACAGCAATATGTCTTGGATCATTTGCATATGAGTTTAAATCTTCCATATTGTCAAACTCACACACTAAGGTTGCATGAAACTTTTCTTTTGGATTGACGTTAACACCTACCTGCAGAGAACGCAGAACTTCAATCTCGCCCATAAGACCTTTAAGTCCGTTTAAGAACTTATGCATCTGCTCCTCAGTTCCTTCCTTAAATCTCCACATTACAATATGCTTAATCATGTAATACTCCACAAATGTTTTTGAAAATTTAACCTAAAATTAAAGATATGATAAATGTTCTCATACCACAAATACAACGACTGTAGGTTAATGCTGTGAAAAAAATCATCATTTGTGCTGTTTTTCTCATCCTTGCTTTATCAGGATCATTTGTAATCTGGTACGGTCTGAACAGGAATACCCCACAAGACGGTAAGCCTTTTGATGTATCAGTACTGCCTCCACTTAAAAAGGGTGATCTGATACTTAGAACCGGCACAGTAGCTGACAGCGCTTTAGTTATGAGAATAAGCAACTCTGACTACTCCCATATAGGTATTGTTACAGCATTAACTCCTTTCGTTATGGTTACAGAGGCTACAACTGATGATGTCAAAGATAAACAGAATCAGGTCATTACAGTCCCACTTTCTGACTTTTTTGCAGATAATCTGGCAACACACGGTCTTGTTTTACGATTTAAGAGCGCATCAGATGAATTTTTAGACTCCATAGTTGAAGGTGTTCTTTCTCATACAGGAGAGAGTTATATCGTTGATACAGTACAAAGCCCACATCTGTACTGTACTACTTTAATTTATGATGAAATTAAAAAGATAAGACCAGAGTTTAATCTAACCTTTCAGACACTGCATCTGCCAATGTTTAATGGTGATTATCTCTTCCCTCAGGCCTTTATTGATTCTGAGGAATTTGAGACGGTATTTTCCTACTGATAATATAGATTTTGTATAGTTGCATATACACAAATTCTGCTTAAACAACACTATAAAACAGGCTAGAATATCCATAGTATTCTATATGTTAGAGGATTCTATGGACTTTATAAAAAACAACTTTCCTGGTATTCTGGTATGCCTTGTTATAGCCGTCCCAGCCTACCTTCTTGGTAAAATTTTTCCGATTATCGGCGGACCTGTATTTGCCATCTTATTCGGTATGATTATCTGCCTGTTCTGGACTAATCATGGCATCGCATCATCTGGTATCAAATTCACCTCAAAAAAGATCCTGCAGTATGCTGTTATTCTTTTAGGTTTCGGTCTTAATTTAGGTGTTGTGATTAAAACAGGTCAGGAATCTCTGCCAATTATCGTAACTACCATTGCAACATCACTGCTTGTATCATTTTTAATGTGCAAATTCATGAACCTGCCAACAAAACTCTGCACCTTAATCGGCGTTGGCTCTTCAATCTGCGGTGGTTCCGCAATTGCAGCTACAGCTCCTGTCATCAAGGCAAATGATGAGGAAATAGGTCAGGCCATTTCAGTAGTATTCTTTTTTAACGTTTTAGCTGCTTTAATCTTCCCTACCATGGGTGAGTTCATGGGTATGAGCCACGATCCTGATGCCTTCGGTATTTTTGCAGGTACTGCAGTTAATGACACATCATCTGTTACAGCTGCAGCTTCAACCTGGGACAGTATGTGGCATTTAGGTTCAGCAACTCTTGATAAAGCTGTAACCGTAAAACTCACAAGAACCCTTGCTATTATCCCTATAGTACTGTGTCTGTCATTTATCTTTGCCCACCGCCATGATTTAACTGTTGAGCAGAGCCGTTCAAAGCTAAAATTCTTTAAGCTTTTACCAAGCTTTATCATTATGTTTATCATTGCATCATTATTTACAACCATAACTGTAAAATTCTTTGGTGCTTCCCCTGAGCTCTTCAGACCTTTTAAGGAATTAAGTATCTTTATGATTGTTATGGCAATGGCAGCTATTGGACTAAACTGCAATATTGTAAAACTTGTAAAAACAGGCTTTATGCCTATTCTTTTAGGTCTTTGCTGCTGGGTTGGCATTACAGCTGTATGTCTTGCAATGCAGCATTCCTTAGGTTTGTGGTAAAAGACCTAAAGACACATAAGTGATTATTAAAACAGAACACACAAAATATGTTCTGTTTTTTTATTATCTGTTTAGTAAATGATCTGAATTATTTTGACTTTCACTCATCAACACTATATTTATCCTTTTTATCTACACCATTTCTATTCTTCACTATTCAGCTATAATAGAATCATGTTAGGAGATTTAAGATGAAAACCATAAGCAATTCAGGCTCATTTATAAATTTTTATGAGAATGACAGGATCTATATAGATAAGACTGAAACTATCTATAATCTTTTAAAAACCCATGATAAGGTTTTCATCTCACGTCCTCGCAGATTTGGTAAATCCTTAACTTTAGATACTATAGGCACACTGTTTGAAAAAGGTGTTGAGCCATACTTTAA
>JBJEWY010000070.1:0-8022 GCA_051885305.1 Succinivibrio sp.
ACTTTTCCTTAAATAATTATTCTATTATGTGTTTAAATTAACAAAGTTACGGTAAGTTCAAAATAAAAGGGGATGCAGATGCATCCCCAGATTTTATATGATACAGATATTAGATAGTCTGTACTGACATGGTGTTGGTGATTCCTGATGGAACAAGAGCACCATTTACCATAACTATCTTGTCGCCAGCCTTGGCAAGACCTTCTTCGATAGCATACTTCTTGCCAAGCTCGAAGAATTCGTCAGTTGACTGTAAAGGCTGCTTGATGATCTTTGGAACAACACCGCGAGTTACGCAAAGCTGTCTTGCTGCCTTAACATTAGGAGTTAAAGCAAGGATAGTTGCGTTTGGATTGAACTTGCGGATTGAACGTGCTGAGTGACCGTGAAGAGTTGCAACAACGATTACTGGAGCATCAAGGCTTTCTGCTGCCTTAACAGCTGCAAGACATGCAGAATCAGTTACAGTGTGCTTTGACTCTACTCTGCGTAATACTTTGTTCTCTAAGCAGTATGCATCAGTACGCTCACAGATGGTGTTCATAGTACAAACAGCCTCACGTGGGTACTTACCCTTTGCAGATTCGCCTGAAAGCATAACAGCATCAGTACCGTCTAAGATAGCGTTAGTTACGTCACCAGCTTCAGCGCGGGTTGGACGTGGGTTTTTGATCATAGAATCAAGCATCTGGGTTGCAGTGATAACTGGCTTGCCAACTTCATTGCAGCGCTTGATGATGTGCTTCTGAGCGAAGATAACTTCCTGAGCAGGGATCTCAACACCCATGTCTCCACGGGCAACCATGATACCATCAGCAGTTGCAAGGATGTCTTCGAAGTTATCAAGACCTTCCTGGTTCTCAATCTTGCAGATGATCTGAATCTCGTTACCGCCGTTAGCATCTAAGAAGTTACGGATGTCTAATACGTCTTCCTTGGTTCTAGTGAATGAAGCTGCGATGAAATCAACATTGCGCTTGATACCGAACAGAAGGTCACCCTTATCTTTCTCAGAGAGGAATGGCATTGAAATGTGGGTGTTTGGTAAGTTTACACCTTTGTGCTCACCTAAGTCGCCGTTGTTCTGAACTTCGCATACAACGTCAGTTCCCTTGATCTCGATGACCTTTAAGCCGATAAGACCGTCATCTAAAAGAACGGTTGAACCAACTTTAAGATCCTTTGCAAGGTCAGGGTAGGTAACACCTACTTTTGACTTGTTACCAACGAAAGATGCATCAGCTGTTAATGTGATGATATCACCAGTTGATAATGAAACATCTTCACCGTTTTCAAGATCACAGGTTCTGATTTCTGGACCTTTGGTATCAAGGAGAACTGCAAAGATTTTGCCAGTCTTATCCATGATATCGTTGATATTGGTGATACGGCCACCGTGCTCCTCGAAGTCGCCGTGTGAGAAATTCAGACGCATTACGTTCATGCCTGAATTTAATAAGGTTTCCATAATTTCGCGCTTCTCGGACTTAGGACCGATAGTGCAGACCATTTTAGTCTTTTTCATAGTATCTCTCCAGATGGAGTGTTCAGATTAAAAGGATGTGTTAAAAAATCAGGGCAAATTATAACAGAATTCGCTATAAATAATAGTTAAATTTGCGTTACAAAATTGAAAAAAATACCGGAGAAAATACTCCGGCATTTTTCTACAAAATGTTAGTGATGCAAGCCCTATTAGAAGAACTTAACATACATTAACAGCTGCAGACCGAGGCTGATGAATGAAACAGCAGCAGCGGTGCCGTAAGCGATATACCATGTGAGTTTGGTGTGGATACCAAAGTCATGGCTTGAGTGGTGCATTCTGTGGAAAGCGTAGAAGCTTAACAGGAAAATTACACCGAATACGCACAGGCTTAAGAACCAATTGCTGAATACACAATAAACCTGGTTAAGGTTTAAGATGCCGTTGGTCAGATCATCACTAGTGATACCAGCTGCAATCATGAGAACCAGTAAGGCAGGAAGAACCATAGCAGCAACCATGCCACCGGCACCGAACATCAGCCAGTACATTGGCTCATCAGAACGGGTTGGAAGAAATTGACGCATCTTGATTCTCCTTAATTAAGCAGTCAGAAAGCCAACAGCAAGGATCACAACAGTTGCGCCTGCCATTGCTAAGTAAAGACCAATCTTGGTTACATAGTCAGGGAGACGCTCGGTTGAATTCTTGTTCATGAATACACGAACAGCCTTAGGCATTAAAGCAAACCAGGTAACAGCGTGGAACAGCTGAGAAATTAAGATCACAGCGTTGATCACGATGATGGCTGGATTTCCCAGGAAGTTCTGGAGGTACCAGATGTATGGAGCAATACCGGTTAAGGTAGGTGCTGCACCAAACTCACACAGTGAGAGGCAGAAGATACCAAGAACAATCTCAAGTACTGCAATTAAAGCCAGAACAGCAGTAGCTTCACGTACCATGTAGAAAACATAGAACGGATTCTCAAGCCACCAGGTCATCTTCTTTACTGGTGGATTGTATGGCTTACGATATGATTTAACTTCGCTCATCTTATTCGTGCTCCGGCTTGATCATGTTGAATACATACTCTGTAGCACTCATCTTCTTGCCAAGCTGAATAGCTGAAGATGGATCAACGTGCTTAGGGCAAACTTCTGAGCAGTAACCTACGAATGTGCAGCTCCATGCACCTTCCTCAGCATTGAGGAATGGGGCACGCAGTTTAGCACCTGCGTCACGGTTATCTACATTGTAACGGTAAAGCAGAGTTAAGGCTGCAGGACCGATGAACTTAGGATTGAGCTTGTACTGTGGACATGCAGCATAGCAGCAACCGCAGTTGATACACTGAGCGAACTGTAAGTAGGCTTCCATCTGTGTTGGAGTCTGCTTGAAGTTCTTGTTCAGAGGCATGTTTGCGTTCTTTGCATCAGGAATGATGTATGGCTTGATGCGCTCAATCTTCTCAATGAGGTCTGATAGGTCAACAACCAGATCACGCTCGATAGGGAAGTTTGCAAGAGGCTGAATCTTCATATCCTTGCCTTCGTAATCGCGAAGGAAGGTCTTGCAGGCTAAGTGAGGAACACCATTAACCATCATACCGCAGGAACCACAAACAGCCATACGGCATGACCAACGGAATGACAGACTTGGCTCGAAGTTGTCCTTGATGTAGAAAAGAGCCTCGAGAACTGAAGTCTCGCGGTGATAAGGAACATCAAATGTCTGCTCCCATGGCTCTTTATCCTGCTCTGGACGGTAACGCTGAACGGTTACCTTCATAGTTTTCTGCTCTAATTCCATTATTTAGCCTCCTTTGCCTTTCTTGCAGCTTCGGCAGCTTCTGCTTCAGCACCGTAAACACGCTTAGCAGGCTGGAAGGTTGTGATCTTAACATCGCTTAATTCGATTCTTGGTTCATCACCCTCAGTCTTGAATGCCAGAGAGTGCTTCAGGAAGTTTACATCATCACGCTGCTTGTATGCACCGTTAGGGCCGTCTAAGCGCTGATGTGAACCACGTGATTCCTTACGGTTGATTGCTGAGTGAACCATACACTGAGCAACATCTAAGGTGTAACCTAACTCGATTAAGTTCATCCACTCGGTATTGAATACACGACCGCGATCGGTAAGACCGATATTTGCGTACTTCTTCTGTAATACCTTGAGAGTATCGATGGTCTTCTGCATTGATTCTTCTTCACGATAGATACCAACGCCTTCTTCCATGGTCTGGCCCATTTCGTGGCGAACCTTTGACATGGATTCAGTGCCCTTGATATCGAACAGTGACAGAGCACGCTTCTCTGCTTCTTCTGCCTGACGTGAAAGTTCTTTAGAATCATAGTCTTTGAGCTGATGTGCACGTTCTGCCATAGCGTCACCACCGATCTTACCAAATACGATGGTCTCAACTAATGAGTTAGAACCTAAGCGGTTTGCACCGTGAATACCAACAGATGCGCACTCGCCACCAGCATACAGACCAGGCATACGGGTTTCGGTATTGCCCTTAGTCTCGATACCACCCATGGTATAGTGAACAACAGGACGTACTGGTACTGGAGCCTTAACAGGATCAACACCTGAGTAGGTCATAGCAAGTTCACAGATAAGTGGTAAACGCTCATGGAGGTATTTCTCACCTAGGTGAGTAAGGTCAAGGTGAACAGCCTCGCCTAATGGATACTTGATGGTACGGCCTTTCTTTGACTCGTTCCAGAATGCCTGTGACAGTCTGTCACGTGGACCTAACTCCATGTACTTGTTCTTTGGTGAGCCTACTGGAGTCTCAGGGCCAAGACCATAGTCCTGAAGGTAACGGTAACCGTCCTTGTTGTACAGAACACCACCTTCACCACGGCAACCTTCGGTCATCAGAAGACCGCAACCTAAAAGGCCGGTTGGGTGGTACTGAACGAATTCCATATCACGTAATGGAACACCGTGACGATATGCTAATGCCATGCCGTCACCGGTAACAATACCGCCGTTGGTGTTAAACAGATAGCATCTGCCTGCACCACCAGTTGCAAGGAATACTGCTTTAGCATTGATCTGACGGAATACACCGTTCTGAAGATCATAGCAGACTACACCGCGGCACTCGCCGTCTTCAACTAGAAGATCTAATACGAAGTGCTCGTCAAAGCGCTGAATTGAAGGGAATTTTACTGAGGTCTGGTACAGTGTGTGTAACATGTGGAAACCAGACTTATCTGCTGCGAACCATGTACGAGGAACCTTCATACCACCGAAACGACGAACGTTTACGTTTCCGTCTGGTTTACGGCTCCAAGGACAGCCCCAGTGCTCAAGTTGGTAGAGCTCTTCTGGTGCCTGACGAACGAATGTCTCTACAACATCCTGTTCACATAACCAGTCGCCACCGGCTACGGTGTCTTCAAAATGCTTCTGGTATGAGTCATCATCGCGTACTACACCGGCAGCACCACCTTCAGCAGCTACAGTGTGTGAACGCATAGGGTATACTTTGGAAATGAGTGCAACACGAAGTTTTGGATCAGCCTGAGCTA
The DNA here is from genome assembly GCA_051885305.1 of Succinivibrio sp. Classification (GTDB taxonomy): domain Bacteria; phylum Pseudomonadota; class Gammaproteobacteria; order Enterobacterales; family Succinivibrionaceae; genus Succinivibrio. The sequence continues at coordinate 5,034 of JBJEWY010000070.1, forward strand.
CAGCAATAGCAGCACGAAGACCGGTTCCACCAGCACCCACGATCGCAACATCAGCTTGATATTTTTCCACGTGAATCTCCTAATTACCTCGAGAACCATCCGCCCTTATTGGCATGTTCTCAGGTTACAAGCAAAAAACATAATAATTATAAACAATAATGAGAAAAAAGTGAGTTTTTTAAATGTCAGTTTTTATCAACTATATGAATTTAAACAGAAAAAATAATCTAGTATTGTAGATTTATTAAAAATAATAAAAAACAGACCAAAATTGATCTGTTTTTGTGACATGCTCAGACGCCTTTGCTACTTGCTTGAAGTGTCAGCAACAATCATGGATCGTCCCATTTTTACAGGAAGACCTGGCTCATAATCTGATGGCAGCTCTCCTTCACCATCAGGCCATAAGCAGATCACTGTGCTTCCGTATTTGAAGTATCCAATCTCCTCACCTTTCTTGTAGTGGAAGGTATTGTCCTGATAATTCTGAATATCAAGTCCTTTACGTCTGTCAACAGTTCCTCCCCAGCTGGTATGGATGCTACCAACAAGTGCAGCTCCTACCATGACGACGCATAAAGGGCCTGCAGCTGTTTCAAAGAAGCACACCATTCTTTCATTAACGGTATACAGATTTTTGGTGTTGGAGATATTCATGGTTCCTACAGGGAAGAGTTTTCCTGGAACATGTATTGCCTTTTTTAAGGTGCCGTCAATTGGCATGTGAATTCTGTGATAATTAGATGGTGAGAGGTATATGCAGGCATATCTGCCATTCTCGTAAATCTTTGAATCCTCTCTGTCTCCACCTAAAAGCGCATTAAGTGAGTAATCAAGACCTTTAGCCTGGATAAGACGTCCTGAAGTAATGGCTCCTGACTGACCTATGGTTCCATCAACAGGGCTGATTCCGATACAGTCGTTATCAATAGGTCTTGCGCTGTCTTTTAGTTTTCTTATGAAGAAATCGTTGAAGGTCTTGTAGGCATGGATGTCTTTTTCTGCTATCTCATCCATGTTGATATTAAATGATTTGATAAAGTTTTTGATAAGAAATTGGGTTACTTTACCCATAGGTACGTCAGTTAGCTTTGCTGACAGTGAAGTTAGGGTAGTAAACGGGGTAAGTGTCTGAGCTACTTTCAATATAAGTGTTGTAATAGACATGATTGCTCCAGATATGTTTAATGCTCAATCGTTCTTGAATGTTTTTACCGATCTTAACAGAAATTATAAGGAAAAAACAAAAAGAGCCACCTAAGTGACTCTTTTAACTTCCAAGGAGAACTAAATTTCAAACTGCTGAACAATTTCTGCTAACGTATTGATATTGGCGTAAGTTTCCTCAATACTGCTATTGACGCCCTGTGTTTCAATGGCAAGATTCTTTGAACCATCGGTAATATTTTTCATATTAGATGAGATCTCTGATGTAGCGGTAGTCTGCTGTTCAGCTGCTGTTGCAATCTGAGTGATCTGAGCGTTAACCTCATTGACCTTATCTGTTACCTCGTGCAGGATATTGTGAAGTTCTCCAGTCTCCTGAGAGATCTGCTCCATCTCCCTTAAAGACTGCTGCATTGCATCATCAGCAATCTTTGCATCATTTTGCACCTGAGTAACCATCTTGGTAATTTCTGCTGTTGATGATGATGTTCTTGATGCAAGTGCTCTAACCTCATCTGCTACTACAGCAAAGCCTTTACCTGCTTCACCGGCGCGAGCAGCCTCAATAGCGGCATTTAATGCAAGAAGATTTGTCTGACTTGCAATATCATCAATTGTCTGAACAATAGTGCCGATTTTGACTGCCTGTTCAGCAAGATTCTCTACAAGGCGGGCATCCTCTTTTGATTTTTCTGCCTGCTCATTGAGTCTGCCGATAGTCTGTTCAACACGGTTGATACCGGTGCTGGTGCTTTGGGCTGATTCATTTGCAGTAATAGTTGCCTGCTCACAGTTTTTGGCAATATCTCCTGTGGTTGAAACCATTTCTTCAGATGCAGCCGCAACTGTAAGAGAGTGTGACTGATTCTCCTCTGCTGTATTTCTAACATTGATGGTTGCCTGATAAATCTCATTCATGCTGTCATTGACATGCTTTGTAACTTCCTGAATTTTTGAAACACTTGTCTGCCAGGCAAGTCTCATTTTTTCAAGTGATTGCAGTAGGGGTCTGAACTCGTCTTTTCTGTGAAAGGTAATTTCCTGATTGAGTTTTCCTGATGCCAAGGTTGCAGCAATGGAAATGATTCTGTCTATTGAATTTACAATAAGTCGTGGCATTGAAATTACAATAAAGGCCGCTATAAGAAGCTCTGCTACAGTTACAATTACCACTGTAATTAAAGGCTTTGACGAGGTAAGGCCACTTACCATGTTTTTTGTTGCACCGATCTGATAACCGTTTACTGTCACGATATTTCTCTGAATTATCACAAACAGCGGCAACATCTTTGTCTGATACAGCTGTTCAGCATTTTTCAGGTTTCCGCTTTGAGCTTCAGGAATAACCTGAGTGTAAAGAATATCAATGAATCTGTTGGTTGCATCTTTTACTGCTCCGATTTCTTTTGGATATCGGGTCATCTGTAATTTGTCAGCTGCTGCTTTCATCTTTTCTGAGGATGATTTTATGTCTGGAATTACAGACTCTGGTTTTTCACCATTAACGATTTTTTCAATTTCGCCTACAACTTCAAAAGCATAATCAGCAGTTGCTCTTGTTCTTCCGTATCTTTCACTCAGTGTCACATGAACGAATCCTGCAACATCCTGATTTGTAATCATTGAGCCGATACACGACCATGAAAGCTCCATTGATGTGATTATGAGGATCATGTAGCTGATAATGAGTTTTGATTTAATTGAAAACTGTTCTAGAAAATTCATAATGTTCTCTCTATATCGCCCAACCGTCACATAAAATAATTGAACTCGAGTTTCCCAGATAAAAAATTTAATTAAATCCAGATCTACTCTTGGATTG
>JBJEWY010000071.1:0-108281 GCA_051885305.1 Succinivibrio sp.
GTAATTTAATAAATACCCTTGATTTTCAAATGGTTACTAAGATCTTGGGTATGAAAGGGAATTATCATGGCTGTAAGAGAAGTAGTTATTTATCCTGACGAAATATTAAGAAGACCTAATGCAAAGATCACTGAATTTAACGATGAGTTAAAAACACTTGCAGACGACATGTTTGACACCATGTATGAGCATGAAGGTATTGGTCTTGCCGGTCCTCAGATTGGCGTTAACCGTCAGATAGTGGTAATCGACATTCCAGAAGAGGATGGTAAACAAGGTAATAACCAGCTGGTAATCATCAACCCTGTTATCACCAAACTAGAAGGCGATATTGTTGAATCTGAAGAAGGATGCCTTTCAGTACCAGGTTATCAGGATAAGGTATCAAGATACTCAAGATGTACTGTTGAATATCAGGATATCACCGGAAAAAACTGCGTATTTGACAATGTAGACGGTCTTTTTGCCATCTGTCTGCAGCATGAAATCGATCATCTGAACGGAAAAGTATTCGTGGACAAACTCTCACGTCTTAAAATCGAAAGACTCCACAAGAAATACGAGAAGATCCTCAAGGAAAACAAAAGGTCAAAATAATCATGAGTGATCTTTCAAACAGAAGAATTATTTTTGCAGGAACTCCTGACTTTGCGGCAGTTCACCTCCAAAAGCTCTTAGACAGCGGAATAAGACCAGTTGCAGTGTACACTCAGCCTGACAGACCGGCTGGTCGAGGCAAGCATCTGACTCCAACTGAAGTAAAAAAACTGGCCCTAGAGAATAATCTTACTGTCAGATGCCCAGAAAACTTCAGAAACGAAAGTGATGTTAAAGAGTTTGAAGAACTAAATGCTGATTTGTGCATTGTTGTGGCTTACGGCATTATTCTGCCGGAACGGGTTATCAATGCCCCAAAGCATGGCTGTATCAATGTTCATGGGTCAATCCTGCCAAAATATCGTGGCGCAGCTCCAATTCAGAGAGCTCTTTTAGACGGTCTTGAGACTACTGGTGTTACCATTCAGAGAGTTGTCAAAAAAGTTGACGCAGGTGATATATATGCTACTGCTACCACCAAAATCACCGACAATGATACTTCAGGTACCCTATTTGACAGACTGGCCATGCTAGGCGCTGACACATTGATTTCAATGCTTGATGACTATTTTGAGGGCAAGCTTGAAGCACATAAACAGGATGAGAATCTGGCAACCTATGCTTCTAAAATCACTAAAGAAGAAGCTGAAATAGATTTTTCAAAAACTGCTCGTGAAGTGGATTTGAAGATTAGAGGAATGTCACCATGGCCTGTTGCAACTGCCATGTTTGAATCTACAAAATTCAAGGTTTTTGAATGCAGAAAAACCGGCCTTAAGAGTACGAAAGAGGCAGGATGCATTGAAAGTGTGGATAAAGAAGGAATCAACATCGCTTGCGCAGATGAACAGATCAAACTCGTGACTGTGCAGGCTCCTGGCAAGGGTCCTGTAAAGGCATCAGATCTTGCTCGTTCTCAGAAAGATAAATTTGCACTGGGTAAAAAATTTGGCTGATTTAAATACAGAAAATCTGGGCAGAGGCCCAAAACTTACCTTGAAAAAGACTGTATCTCCTAAAAAAGATATGGCAGAGAAAAAAGGTAAATCTGACAGAAACAGAAATTCCCCAAGAAAATTCAGCACAGCAAAGGGTGGTTCAAAACCGTCAACTGCTGGCTCCATGTCAAGAGCTGCAGCTGCAATGTGCGTCAATGCCATTGAAGAAGGAAGATCACTAACTGAGGTTCTGCCTTTTTATACCAAAGATCTTGATGATCGTGATCGTGCCTTAGTCTCTGAAATCGTCTATGGAACCTTAAGACACAGAAGACTGCTTTCCCTTACTGTAAACAACATGGTAGATCGCAGTATCAACAAGAGATTTAATGCCGCAAGAACACTTATTATCTGCGCGCTCTATCAGATCCTCTTTACTAGAGCTCCTGCTCACGCAATTGTGGCTGCAACTGTAGGTGCCTGCAGTTTATGCAACTGCAAACAGTTAACAGGACTTGTAAATGCTATTTTACGCCGTTTCCTAAGAGAGGGCGGACATTTGCTCCACAGCAGTGATCCAAGTATTGAACAGTCATTCCCTGCCTGGCTATACGAAACACTTGTAAAGGATTATGGAGAAGAAAAAGCTCTTGAGATCATGAAAAACTCCAATGAGCATCCACCAATGTATTTAAGAGTTGTGCAAAACAAAATCTCAACTGATGAATACCTTGAAGTCCTTAGCAAACATGACATTGGAGCAGAAAAGGTTGCAGACTCTGATGCTGCAATCAAGCTTTATGAAGCCATGCCTGTAGACAGACTTCCGTACTTTGCTCAGGGCTACGTAACAGTACAGGATTATTCAGCACAGCTTGCAGCCCCACTTTTGGATTTAAAAGACGGCCTAAATGTTCTTGATACCTGTGCTGCTCCTGGCGGTAAGAGTGCCCATATTCTTGATCTATCAGATGTTGATTTAACCTGTCTTGATGTTGATGAAAAGCGATTGAAATCAATACAGGATAGCTTTAAACGCTTAGGTCTTAATGCAGATATCAGGCAGTGCGATGTAAGTGCAACTCCAAATCCTATTGAAAGTGAGTACGACAGAATACTTGTTGATGCTCCATGCTCTGGAACCGGAGTAATCAGACGCCACCCTGACATCAAATGGCTAAGACGCAAGACAGATATAGAAAAGCTTGCTGCAACTAGCGCATCAATCCTTGATAACGCTTTTGAGCGTCTGAAGAAGGGAGGTATACTTGTTTTTACTACCTGCTCAATTTTAAAGCAGGAAAACGATGATCAGGTAAAAGCTTTTCTAACACGACATCCTGATGCAAGGTTAAAATCCTTTATAATGCAGGGAAAGGAAGTTGAAACCTACCAGAGGCTACCAGGAGAAATGGATGCCGATGGATTTTTCTATGCAAGGTTTGAAAAAGTATAATGAAGATCATTATCTTAGGATCAGGTGATGTAAGTTTGGAGCTTGCAAAGTATCTGGTAAATGCAGGTCACGCAGTTACCATCGCTGATACTGACTCTGAGCTTTTACAGAATATTGCAAACCGTATTGATCTGCGTGTAGTTCAGGGAAATCCGGCATCACCATCAACACTAAGAAGAGCTGGCGCTGAAAATACTGAGCTTTTGGTCGCTGCGACATCTGACGATGAAGCTAACATTACAGCCTGCTGCGTAGCACACTTCCTGTTCAAGATCCCAAGAAAGATTGCAAGACTTAGAACTGCTGACTTTCTTCAAGAGGCATCAACTCTTTTTGGCAGTAACTCAATTCCAATTGATCACATTATTGCGACCGAGCAGCTGATAACCCAAAACATCATGTCCTTAATTGAGCTTCCAGGCATTACCGCCCTTGGTTCATTCTGCAACAACCGTATTATTGTTGCCAGTACCAAGGTTGAAATTGGAGGTAAACTTTTAGGACAGAATATCAGTTTCTTTGATAATTATGACGGAAAGGCCAAGGTACTAGCCATCTATCGAGATGGAAAATATTTAAATAACCTCGATAAGAACGTTTTTCAGGTAGGTGATGAGGTCTTTTTCTGCTGTGAAAGAGACAGAGCCCTATCCCAGATGTCTGCACTTAGAAAACTGTCAATAGGCGATCGAAACATCACCATCTCTGGTGGCACCCACGTTGCAGATGCGCTTGCCAGATCTATGGCAGAAAGATACAGTGTGAAACTTATTGAATCAGATCCGAACCGTGCCAAACGCTCTGCAATGCAGCTGCATGATACAGGCGTTGAGGTTTACGAGGCGGATCCTATGGATATGGATTTCATGCTTGAGGAAAACCTCAACAGCTCCGACCTCTATATTGCCGCTACTGCAAAAGATGAAACCAATATCATGTCCTCTCTGATTTTCTCAAGAGTACATAATGTTAAAACCTTAGCTCTTATTCGTGGCGAAAGTTATGTTCAGCTGACCAAAAACGACAAGAGCGATATTGATACAGTAGTATTTCCAAAAGACTCTATCATCTCAGCCCTGCTTTCTCTAATCAGACAGGAAGGCGTTGAGAACGTGCATCTGTTCAGACAGGGTTTGTCTGAGGCAGCGGAACTGAGTCTTGAAGGATCAAAACTCTCCAGCAAGATCATTGGCAAGAAAATGGAAAGTCTTAACCTGCCAAAAGGAGTTACCTTCGGTCTTTTAATCAGAGGCAAGAAGGTGATGGAAATTAACGGTCAAACAGTGTTTGAGAATAAAGATAAGGTTATCGCCTTTTTGAATGACCATACTCAGATGCGAAAACTTGTCAGATTCTGCAGACCATTTTCATTCTGGATACCAAAGTGGTAATAGACTTCAGACTTGTTGCAAAGCTCCTGTCCCCTGCGCTGTTTTCATTCGGCGTGATAGCATTCATTCCTGCTGTTTATGCTCTGCTTAACGACGCAAGAGGCGCACTTGCTTTTATATCCACTGGTGTGATTGCGCTTGCAACATCCTTTGTATGCAAATACCTTGGCAAGAAGGCTGGTACCTATACATCACTTAGAATCCTCTTTTTATTCACAACATCGCTTTGGATCATAGTTTCCCTGATTGCAGCTATACCTTTCTACTTTCAGTTACCGGAACTAAGTTTCTCAAAGTCGCTTTTTGAAGCCTGCTCTGGTCTTTCAACCACAGGTTCTACAGTAATTTCATATCTTGAGAGCAAACCTAAGTCATTGCTTTTATGGCGAGCTATTCTGCAGTACATAGGTGGTGTAGGATTCGTGGCCTTAGCTGTTGTAATTCTGCCTCTGTCAGCTGTTGGCGGTATGAACATCTTCAAAACAGAATCACAGTCTTTTGATGATACCGCAAAATTCACTCCACACCTAAAAACCATGACCATCTCGCTGTTCATCTGGTATATTGCAGTACTTTCAACCTGTACCTGCTGTTATGTGTTCTGTGGACTTGACCTCTTTAATGCCATAACAACAGCCATGACTACAGTATCAACTGGCGGTATGACCAACACGGATGCCTCCATGAACACTATGCCGCATTCAGTTCAGTATGTGGCAATGGGCTTTATGTTTATCTCTTCACTTCCTTTTCTTATTATTCTGGCATCGCTGTCTGGAAACTACAGATTCATCTTTAAAGACCAGCAGGTACGTGGATTTGTCATGCTGATACTTATTGCTGGCACCATGGTTGCTGTATCACTTATCTATGAAAACGGCTATGGAGCAGAAAAAGCCTTCAGAATTTCGTTCTTTAACGTCATTGCGATTCTGTCCACCACAGGTTACTCACTTGAAGACTTCTCATTATGGAATCCATTAGCATCTATGGTATTCCTGTTTATTCTGGCTATAGGTGGATGCTCAGGCTCAACATCAGGAGGCATTAAGATCTTCAGACTGCAGATCTGCTACTCTATGTTCAAGACACAGTTACAGAAGCTTGTTCACCCTCATATCGTCAGTGAACCAAGGTTTAAGGGAAAAATCATAGATCCAGATACTCTCTCTGCAGTGATCACCTATCTGGTGTCATATATGGTACTGGCCATGGCATCAAGTACAGTGGCAAGTATTCTAGGTCTTGATTTAGGCGACGCTATTACAGGCACAGTTTCATGTCTTTCAAATATCGGCCCTGCTCTTGGAACCACTTTAAATCCGTCTACCAATTTTTCTCAGATATCTGATCCGCTGGCAGTATTATTCTCTATAGACATGATCATGGGACGACTTGAGATCCTCCCTGTACTCCTGTGCTTTACCAGAATGTTCTATAAAAGATAACGTACCTTAGCAAGTTATCTTAGAACATCTCATCTTGATTATACTTTCAAATAAAAAAACAGTCTGTTAATCCTTAGATGATTGACAGACTGTTCATTTTCAAGCAAGCCCTAAGAACTTAGGGCTTAAGGTATTATGAAAGGCCAAATGCATTTAGGACATATAAGAAACCTAATGCCAGAGCAAGACAGGTAACACTGATGAGGCCACCTGATTTGAGCATATCCTGGTTCTTGATATAACCTGTTGCATATGCAAGAGCATTTGGAGGAGTAGAAATAGGCAGACTCATACCAAATGACAGGCAGATAGCAATGATCATCATAATTGTTGAAATATTGTATCCGTCTGCTAGCTCAACATTCGAAAGAACTGCTATTGCAATAGGAAGCATCAGGTTTGCTGTTGCAGTATTTGAAATAAAGTTTGATGCTGCCCAGCCTATGACGCAGATAATAGCAACCAGAATAAAGTTGCTGTATTTTGAGTAATCCACAAGATTTGCCAAAACCTTGGCAAGTCCTGTTGAGCCTAAGGCATCACCTAGGGCAATACCTCCAGCTACAAGCCAGATAACATCCCAGTTCATGGATTTGATGTCATCTGCCTTGATAATACCAGTGCAGGTATAAATTAAAATTGGAATTACCGCAATAACATAGCTGTTGATACCATGCCAGCGTTCTGTCATCCACAGCAGAATTGTCACTGCAAAGCCAACGTAACTTACAATTGCTCTCCAGCTCTTTTCAAAGCTTCCTGAAATTGAGATGTTGATAGACTTGGACTTGAATGGGAACATTACGTTCAGGATGATCCAGCTTATCGTTACACAGATAATGGCAAGAGGCAGAGCATAAGCCATCCAAGCCATGAAGCTTATGGTGTGATCTCCTGTAAGATAGCTTAAAGCGATAGCATTTGGAGGTGTACCGATAGGTGTAGCAATACCACCAATGTTTGCAGCAAAAGGAACACATAAAACCAAAGCTTTAAGACCAGTATCTTCCCTGCTTACAACATTGAGTACAGGGGCAACCATGGCAAGCATCATTACTGTAGTTGCAGTGTTAGACATAAACATTGCAAATATGGAGGTAATGATCATAATGCCAAGCATTACAAGTTTAGGGTTCTGACCAAAAGGCTTTAGAAGAATTCTAGCAAGATTCTCATCAAGCTTATACTTGGAAGCACCAATTGCAAGGGCAAAACCACCTAGGAACAGAATGATAATCGGGGAACTAAAAGCACTTAATACCTGTTTGAAACTTATAAGATGCTCATGATCAACCTCTTTGAGATAGTATCTTAAAGGGTAAATTGCAGTATCTGACAGAAGAATACACAGTGATGCCACAATCACAATGGAAGTGGCATATACAGGTACAGGCTCAAACAGCCAGCACATGGCACCGAAAGTAAAAATGACCAGCATAATATGCTGACCAGGGGTTAAGATCAGAGATTCAGTAAATATAAACGGAAGCATACCAACCAGAATACATACCAGTATCACTATGCCCAGTTTGGTCATTACAGCACGCACACAATACTCCTTAGTAAATTTGATTGTCTTTGCCTTATTCTGCAGTTCTTAAGACAACTTTACAAAGGAAAAAATCTCTTTTATTGATCTTTATCAACAGATAAAAAAAGTGCTTTAAGAGAGCTATTCTTAAAACACCTTTTTGAAAATAAGTATAGACTTCAGAAGTCTATTTTACTTTAGTAGTAAACCCAGAAATCCATGGTTAACACCAGGATCCAGACTACATTGTGAACAGCGCAGCCTATAAGAGAGAATTTACGCTCATTGGCAACGAGCTTATGATCCTCACAGTGAATAGATGCACGATAAGTAGAGGCTGCAAGAGGCAGAAGACCTACAATAATGAATGGACACTCCCAGAATTTATGGGACTGAGCACAGGCAACAAATGATAAAAATGAGGATATGCCAAATAAAGCTATAAGATAGATAGCAGATTTTTTTGATCCGAGTCTTGCTGCAATGGTTTTCTTGCCTGAAAGTCTGTCTTCAACAATGTCTCGCATTGAGGCCACGTGCAGAATCATAACTGACTGCAAACCAACAGCAAAACCAAGACCATAAGTATCAGGGTATAGTTCTACCCCCTGGCCTGAAGCTCCTAAAATCAGAATCTGTGAACCGATAATTGCAACAGGCCCAAAGAATATGAATACGGCAATATCGCCAAGTCCCTTGTAGCCGTACGCCATACCGATGGTGTAGAAAATGGCTGCTAAAATTGCGGCAATACCTATAAAGATAAAATAGGATAACAGCTCAAGGTTTGTTCCTACTGCAAGATAGATAGCCAAAGTACCGATCACAGTAGATAAAAGGATCACTGTTCCCATAGCTTTTCTTAGTGAAGTAAGGGAGATTGAACCTAACATCACCGCACGGATCGGACCTAAACGGTTAGGACCATCTGCATTTTTACAGGCATCACCGTAGTCATCAGCAAAATTACTTAGTATCTGAAGCAGAACACCTGTGACAACCACGAGAAAACCCACAAACAGAGTATAGAGATTTACCTCGCCATAATAGTAACCAAGAGCACAACCTAAAGCGCAGTTAGTTAGGGCTAAAAGTAGAGACTTCAGTCTCATTTCACTAATCCAGTCGTTAATCATACCCTGTAAAATTCCTGTTTTTCAAATAGATAGTCAGCTATTATACAGTATGTAATCAGCAGTAAGCACCAAAAGCCAAATGACATTACATACTGAGGCGCAAAATAAGATCTGATTGAGTCTTAATTTGATAAGTATTTTATGACTAGGCTTCCTTATTACAGCGATAATATACCAAGTCATTGGAAGATAACCTACCAGAAGAAACACAGACTGCGTTAAACGATGCGAAGTCATACAAGCAAGCATTGAAGTCAACACTGCAGTTGCAAACAGAGCCACAAGATAAAAAGATGAAAACTCATAGCCAAACAGCTGTCTTAAAGACTTTCCATAGTATTTTCTGACCACTGTTTTGGCCTGTACATTTCTTACATAAAGAACAATCAGAGAAGTTGTAGCTGCAGAAAATGATAAAAAATAGGTATCAGGATAAATATCAATACCCTGGTGGCAGGAAGCGATTACCAGAAACTGCGGTACGAAAATGGAGAAAAAACCAAATAAAGCAAACAGAAGCATAGCCCCTATACCCTTGTAGAAATACAAAGAAGAGCTTGTATAGAGAAGTGTTGATAACACACCGATTACACAGAGAAATAAAAACCAGCTTAACTGCTGCACGCTGTAACCTAATGCATTATGGCTTGCGATAAAACCAAAAACAGCAATAACTATAGTAATCACAGCCATACGTTTTCTTAATGCTGTAAGCGGGATCTTGTGAATAACAATCGGAGCGACAATACCATTAAGACTATCCTTTTTGTGCTGCAGATAAGCTCTTGAATAATCTATTGAATAATTGCACAGCACTAAAAGAAACACCCCAGCTACAAGAGCTGACAGTGCTGTTACACAGCTTGTTATGGAAAAAGAACCATAAAAGAAACCAAGTCCACAACCTAAAGCTATGTTGGTGACAGCTAGTGTTAAAGAGAGATTTCTTGATTTATAGAATTTTCTTAATATCAATTTCAAAACAGTTCCAGAGTTCGTCGCTTATCAGCGTTATTTTAACTGCATGAAAGAGTAAATTCACCAAAATCTCTCAATTTTGAGAAATGACTCCTCTGAGCATGTATAATTTGTGCTGAATAAAATGAAGTTGGAGAAAACAATGCTTTTTGATAATCCGGCATTACAGCAGTTAAAAAATAATTTTGAAAGCGAAAAAGTAAAAAAAGAGGGTGTGATCAAGGCTACTGAAAGAGGCTTTGGTTTCCTTGAGATAGAAAAAGATTCATTTTTTATTGCACCAAATGACATGAAAAAGGTCATGAATGGTGACAGAGTCAGTGCCGTAATTGAAAAAGATGGTGAAGGGAAAACACACGCAGTTCCAGAAAAGCTTGTAGAAGCCTTTTTAAACCGTTTTGTTGCAAGAGTCCTTTATGTGGGAGGGAAACTTAATGTCATTCCTGATGTTCCTACAATTGCTACAAAAATTCAGGTAGATGATAAACGTAAAGACAAAAGTGAGAAGCTTGAAAACGGCGATTATGTAATCTGCACTCTAAAGACTCATGCCCTTGTAAAAGGCTATTTCAGAGCAGATCTGCAAGAATTCATCTGCAAAAAGAATGATCCTAAAGCACCATGGTCTGTAAGTTTAAGACGCTACGATTTACCGCTTGCAGAACCAGCTGATGAGGATTTCAAATTCCTTGAAAACGATCTTAAAAGAGAAGATCTGACTGCAATTCCATTTGTAACCATTGACTCTGCTCATACAGAGGATATGGATGATGCACTGTACATTGAAAAAGACGGTGATGACTTCAAACTTTATGTTGCCATTGCAGATCCTACAGGATACATTCAGCAGGATTCAAAATTCAATGAGATTGCATCACACAGAGCTTTCTCTATTTATCTTCCAGGCAGAGATATTCCGATGCTGCCAAGAGTTCTTTCTGACAATTTCTGCTCATTAAGACCAAATGAGGAAAGAGCAGCCTTAGTTGGTACCATTACTGTAAGCAGTGATGGAGAAATCAGAACAGAAAAGACCAAGTTTACACTGGCAACCATCAAATCTCAGGCAAAACTCGTATACAACGAGATCTCTGATTATCTTGATAAAGTTGAAGGCGCAACCTTTACCCCGACAGACAGAATCAAAGAAATTCTTGATCTTTTAGTAGAGTTTACCCATGTACGTGACAAATACAGAGCAACTCACGCGGCACCGTTTAGAAATCGTCCAGATTATGAGTTTGTTCTCAAGGATACTGGAGCACTTGATCATATTGAGATAAATTTCCGCCGTATCGCCAATCAGATCGTCGAGGAATCAATGATTGTGGCAAACGTTGCAGCAGGCAATTTCCTTGCAGAGAAACTGCAAAGCGGTATCTACAATCTGCACAAGGGCTTTGATATGCAGAAAAAGAAGGACATTGAAGAATTACTCAAAAATGAGAACTGTCCTTATGATGCAGAAAAGCTCAATACCATTGAAGAATACAACCGCATCCGCCGATTTGCCTATGACAGCAACAATGGTTATATGGACTGCAGGATCAGAAAATTGCAGGAATTCTCTGAGATGGGAATCAAACCAGGTCCTCACTATGCCCTTGGCGTAGAAAACTATGCTACATGGACATCTCCAATCAGAAAGTATGGTGATATGGTAAACCACAGACTGATAAAGTCAGTGATAGTAAATACTCCTCATCCATTACTTCCTGACGAATCCTTACTTAAGATCATGAATGAGGCCAGACGCACAAACCGTATGGCAGAGCGAGACGTAAGGGACTGGCTGTATGTTGAGTTTTTAAAACCTGACGTTGAGAAAAAGACTGTCTTCAACGGTGAAATCTTTGATATAAGCCGTGGCGGTCTGCGTGTTATTTTAGAAGAAAACGGTGCCATGATCTTTGTACCATTCTCCTATATCAGTAGCAACAAAGATGATCTGACCCTGTTAGGTGACACAGGAGAAGTTGTTGTAAAAGGTGAAACCGTAAAACGGTTAGGAGATCCTATCAAAGTCAGAATTGCAGAGATTAATGAGAACACACGCTCTATTATCGGTGCACCTGCAGAAAGCATCGGATCTCTTATGATGGTTGATATTGAAGAGGTCAAAAAGAAAAAGACAGGACCTAACGGCAGAAGATAAAAACAACCATCCTCCGTTTATAAAATGGAGGTCTTAGCTTAAATAAGCATAAAAAACTCCAGAAGTTAATACTACTGGAGTTTTTTTTCTTTAAGGTATCAGTTAATATCTGACCTTATACTTTTTATTCAACTTTAATTCCGCTCTGTTTTAAAAGGGCATCAACAGAAGGCTTTCTTCCTCTGAACTCTTCAAAGTTTTTCATCGGATCAGACGCACCACCGCAGGAGAGGATCAGATCAGCAAAGCTCTGACCGGTCTCTCTGTCAAAGATACCTTTTTCCTCAAACAGAGAAAAGGCATCAGCAGCCAAAACTTCAGCCCACTTGTAGCTGTAGTATCCTGCAGCATAACCGCCAGAGAAGATATGGGTAAAGTTGTTAGGGAAACGGCTGTCCTTAAACTGTGGAACAACTGAAACCTCTTTTTTAACCTCATCTAAAAGCTCGTATACCTTTATTTTCTTCTTAGGATCGTACTCATAATGAAGTCTGAAATCGAACAGAGCAAATTCAATCTGTCTTAACATTGCCATAGCTGATTCAAAGTTTTTGGCATCAAGTACGGCTTTGAGTTTGTCATCAGGTAAAGACTCACCTGTTTTTACATGACGGGAGAGGAATTTTAAAGCTTCCTTTGACCAGGCATAATTCTCATTGAACTGACTTGGAAGCTCAACAGCATCCCAAGGCACACCATTGATACCAGATACATCAGAAATATCAATCTTTGTAAGTAACTGATTTAGGGTATGACCAAACTCATGGAACATGGTTACCACTTCATCATGGGTCAGTTCAGAAACATCACCACTTACAGGACGGGTAAAGTTACATACCAGATAGGCTACAGGAAGCTGTAGTGCGCCATCATCACGGTAACGTCTTGTCAGGCATTCATCCATCCAGGCTCCGCCGTTTTTACCTGGACGGGCATAAAGATCCATAAACAAAGAGCCAATTCTTGAGCCAAATTTCTCTTCATAGACATCAAAGCACTTGACGCTGTCATTCCATAAATCAACACCATAGCGCTGTTTTAAGGTAATGCCATACAAACGTCTTGCACACTCAAACATGCCCTCGATTACCTGATCTTCTGGGAAATACGGACGAAGTTCTTCCTCTGAATATGAGTAACGCTCCTGTCTTAATTTCTCTGAATAAAAGGCCATATCCCATGGTTCAAGCTTTAAAAGTCCTTGGGATTTTGCGTAATCTTCAAGCTCCTTAACTTCTTCAATACCCTGCTTTCTTGATTTTTTAGCAAGATCTCTTAAGAAACTTATGACGGTCTCAGGACTGTCTGCCATCTTGGTGGCAAGCGACAAGTGAGCATATGACTTGAAACCTAAAAGCTCAGCCTCTTTATGGCGTAACTCAAGGATCTCATCAATTAAAGGAAGATTATCCCATTTGCCGGCATTAGGACCGATATCTGATGAGCGGGTATTGAATGCTCTGTAGATTTCCTCTCTTAATTCTCTGTCCTCACAGTAAGTTAAAAAAGGTAGATATGATGGCATTTCAAGTGTGAATACATAACCATCAAAATTGCGTTTTTCAGCTTCGCTTTTGGCAAGCTTCAGTGAGTTTTCTGGAAGTCCTTTTAGACGTTTTTCATCTTTAACCTCAAGCACGTATCCATGAGTTGCATCTAAGACGTTATTTGAAAACTTTGAGCTTAATTCTGAAAGTCTTGTACTGATTTTTACGTATTCTTTCTGATCTTCTGGAGATAGATCTATACCAGAGAGTCTAAAGTCTCTTAAAGAATTCTCTATAGCCTTGCGCTGAGGAATTGAAAGACGACCAAAGGCATCTGATGACTCAATCTTCTTTAGAACATTGAAATATGGACGGTACTGTCCTGACCATGCAGAGAACTCAGATAAAAAAGGAAGGCATTCATCATGAACCTGTCTTAATTCAGGGGTATTGTTTACAGAATTCAAATGGGAAACCACTGACCAGACCTTAGAGAGACGATCTGATGCCTCTTCTATCGGAGCTACAACATTATCCCAGGTTGGATCCTCTGCATATTTTTCGCAAACATTTGTAATAACTGTGCGGCACTTTTCGATTGCAGATTTTACAGCAGGAACAACATGTTCAGGTTTAACTTCAGAAAATGGAGGCATCCCGTTGTATTCTGTCAATGGATTAGAATTATTAGCTGGCATTTTTAATTCCTTAAATTTGGCTTGTACTTCTGTCAATTCTACTCAAAAGTCCGCATTTTTGGTACATGCATGTACCATGTGGTAAAATCGCCTTAAGAGTATTTATTCTTTTTTTATAAATGGAGCCTTGAAGGCAATATTTCCATATGACAGATTATCAGAACAACAATATTTATACACAGAGGGTTAGCCTGATTAAAGAGGCTATGGCCGAGCTTGATCTGGATGCGCTTATTGTCAGCCACGATGATGAGTATCTGTCATTTGAGCTCAATGAAAATGAGGAGAGAATAAAATATCTTACCGGCTTTACAGGATCGGCAGGTTACGCTGTGTTTGTCAGAACCGCCGTGTCAAAACTGTACGAAGGTGGAATCAATATTAAAGCTGAAGGCAGTGAACAGAGTTTTCACTCTTCGCATGACTGTGCCATATTTGTCGACGGCCGTTATGTGGTACAGGTTAAAGAACAAGTAAACCGCGATCTTTTTGATGATTTTGATTTCACAAAACTCTATCCTTCAACATGGCTTTGCCATATTATGCAGAAAAATACCCGTGTTGGTATTGATTTAAAATGCATCAGCTATAAAGAATACAATCGACTCAAAGATGAACTCTTTGATTATGGAATTGAACTGACACCTACAGACGGCAATCTTGTAGACAGGGTCTGGCAGGATCGACCAAAACCTGTAATAAGCGCCATAGAAATCTTTCCGGATGAATACAATGGCTGCCCAAGTCCGCAGAAACGCCAGAAAATTGCTGAGCTCTTAAGAGACAAGGATCTTGATGCTACTGTAATTACTGATCCAGAGAGTATCTGCTGGCTTTTGAACATCAGAGGACGTGATCGTAATTTTCTGCCTGTAATCAATTCAAGAATGGTTGCCTATTCAAATGAGGCCCTTGAATGGTACATCAATTCAGCTCACTTTAAAGATGATAATATTTTTGATGATCTTCAAGAACATATAGGTCATATTGATATCTTCCCTGAGGAACGATTTGACGATGTTCTTGACAGATTATGCTCATCAAGCTGTACGGTACATGTAGATCCAGACACTACCAATGCCCACACACTACTAAAGCTCTACAATGGCGGTGCCCAGGTAATTGAGGGATTAGGTCTGTGTCAGATCCCAAAAGCCTGCAAGAATCACATTGAAATAGCAGGTGAATACAAAGCCCACATCAAAGACGGCATTGCAATGTGCCGTTTCTTCTCATGGCTAGATGATAAGACCAGAATCAACGAGACTGTAGAAAACGATGAAGCTTTTATACGTCGAGTTGAAGGTATTGATGAAAAGGAGCTGTCAGACAGAGCGCTGAGTTTCCGCAAAGTTGAGGCTGGCTTTATTGAGCTTTCGTTTGCCACAATTTCAGCCTTAGGCCCTAATGCCGCCATGTGCCATTACAATCATGAGAATGCTAAGGTCCCAAGGAAGTTGGGACAGGACAGCATGTACCTGATTGACAGTGGAGCTCATTTTATCGAGGGTACGACTGATATTACCAGAACCTGGCTTACAGGACCTCACATAAGTGATGAGGAAAGGCGTATGTATACCCTGGTACTAAAAGCCCATATTGCACTTGCAACTTTGGTATTTCCAAAGGGGACATCTGGAATACAGATTGATGCTATCGCAAGACGTCCTCTGTGGGATTATGGTCTTGATTTTGCTCATGGTACAGGCCATGGTGTAGGCCATGTTCTCTCTGTACATGAAGGCCCTCAGGGTATTTCATCAAAAAGATCAAACGTACCTTTAATGCCTGGCATGGTTATTTCAGATGAGCCAGGATACTATAAAGAAGACGAATACGGCATCAGACTTGAGAATCTTTTAGTGGTTACCCAGTGCTCTCAGCCTGGACTGCAGCATATGCTGTGTTTCTCTCCGCTTACATTAGTCCCATTTGACAAGAGACTCATCATCAGAGAGTTACTATCACAAAACGAAATTGATTGGCTTAACAATTACCATCAAAATGTTAATAATGTGATAACTAACGCAGCAACCTCTCTTACAGAGGATGAAATCAACTGGCTTGCAAAGGCTACTTCTGCAATTTAACAAATAACGAAATAAAAATATCACATACGGAAAAGGAGTAATTAATGCTGTTTTTTAATAAAAGTCTTCCTGGTGCTTTTTACTGCCATACCAGACTGCAGCAATTACCAACAATTCCCGTTGATTCTGGTTCATACAACATTCTTGAAACACCAAACCGTTGTCACCATAGAATCCTAGAACTTATTAAAAGCGCAAAAGAGAGAATCATGATGACTGCGCTTTATCTGCAGGATGATGAAACCGGCAGAGAAGTTTTAAATGCGCTGTATGAAGCCAAAGAGAAGAATCCAAAACTCTATGTGAGAGTTTACGTAGATTTCCATCGCGCTCAGCGAGGTCTTATCGGCAAAGGACCATCACTAGGTAACAGTGAGCTTTACTATACAAAAGCCAAGAATGCAGAAACCCCTCCTGCCATTTATGGTGTTCCCGTAAAAAGACGAGAAATTTTTGGTGTAATGCATCTTAAGGGCTTCGTTTTTGACGACACCGTGTTATACACTGGAGCTAGCATCAACGATGTATACATGGGCGCAAATGGTCGCTACAGACTTGATCGTTACCATGAAATCCATTCAAAGAAACTTGCAGATGCCATGTGCTTTTATACCAATGAAGCATTCCACAAGAATTTTGCCGTTCAGGATTTCTCTCAGGGTAAAGTAACCCCTGCAAAGGAAATGCGAGAGGAAATAAGAGAACTAAGGCGCCATCTGACCAAATCACAGTATTCTTTTGAGAACGAAAAAATTCAGAAGAATCAGATAGGTATTACTCCTATTGCAGGTTTAGGCAAAAAGGGAAACACCCTTAACAGGGATATTCTCTGGCTTTTAGGATCAGCAAGAGAAAAACTTTTTATCTGCACTCCTTATTTTAATCTGCCAAAGATGCTGTCTAAAGCCGTTGAGGACGCTCTGGCACGTGATGTCAGTGTCACTCTGATTGTGGGAGACAAAAGCGCTAATGATTTCTTTATCCGCGAGGGAGAAAAATTCTCTCCTGTGGGTGCTGTTCCATATATCTATGAACAGAATCTTCGGGATTTTGTGGAAAGAAACCAGAGTTATATCGACAGCGGCAATCTGAAAATCCATCTATGGAAGGATGGAGACAATACCTACCATGTCAAAGGTATGTATGTGGACAATGACTTTGCCCTGATGACCGGTAACAATCTGAATCCGAGAGCCTGGAGTCTTGATCTTGAAAATGGACTTATCATTTCAGATCCATACCATCATCTTCAGGAAAAATTCTCTCACGAGCAGCAGTATCTCTTAAAACAGACCAGTCTCATCAAGTCAGTTAACGATCTTGACTGCTTTGAAAATTACCCAGAGGAAGTTCAGAAACTGCTGAAGAAAGTAAGACGTCTAAGAGCCTCTATTTTTATCAAGCAGCTTTTATAGCAAGGTACTATGGAAAATACGCCAGATGAAGTCTACTGTTCAACTGACATCAAGACCATAAAAGGTCTTGGTGGTATCTATGCTGATGCGTTTTATCAAAAAGGGATAAACTCCCTTTTTGATCTGATGTTGTATTTTCCATACCGCTATCTTGATAAAACAAAACTAACAGCTATTGCTGATTTAAAAACCGACGGAAACTTTGCCCTTATTGATGGAGTTATCATCAACAGGAGATTCAATCAGACCTCAAAAGTCAGGATTTTGAATATCACCATTGAAGATGCCACAGGAAGGGTTGAGGCAGTATTGTTCAATCTGTACCAAAATCAGATTCAACAGTATCAGACAGGAAGAAGAATTCTGGCATTCGGGCCTGTAAAAGCATCACCATACAGCATGCTTCCGTCAATGACTCAGCCTGTTGTAACCTTTTTGAATGAAAGCGAGGCAGTTGAACTTTCTGACAAAATGACACCTGTATATCATGCTGCAGGAAAAAACCCTCAGAAAATTATCGCAAAAACCTGCTCTACAGTATTGGACAGACTTAAAATCACCCCGCTTGCAGAATATCTGCCAAATGATTTAAATCCATTTGGAAAAACCATAACTGAAGCTATTTTAGATATTCACACGCCTCTACCTCCAAAAGAAGCCGGGCAGAAGATTATTCCTGAGAAATTAACCAGCTTTAAAAGAGTATGCTTTGAGGAGCTCATAGCCTATCAGCTGACGCTTCTGTGTCTTAAAAGGAAAAATGACAGACATTTAAGCTTTATAGTTAGTCCAAATACTGAAGTTCTTGGTAACTTCATAGAAAAACTTCCTTTTGAACTTACCTCTGCCCAGAAAAAGGCCTTTAATGAAATAAGTGCAGATTTAAATCAGCAAAAACCAATGCTCAGACTTCTTCAGGGTGATGTTGGCTCAGGAAAAACCATGATTGCCGTACTGTCATGCCTGCAGACAGCCCTTGATGGTTATCAGAGCGTTCTTTTGGCGCCAACAGAATTACTCTGTGTTCAGCACTTCAAGAAATTTGAAGAGTTTGTGGCAGATCTGAACATTAAATGTGTA
Organism: Succinivibrio sp.; assembly: GCA_051885305.1. Taxonomy (GTDB): domain Bacteria; phylum Pseudomonadota; class Gammaproteobacteria; order Enterobacterales; family Succinivibrionaceae; genus Succinivibrio. The sequence continues at coordinate 18,401 of JBJEWY010000071.1, forward strand.
CTTTTAACCTCTCAGATAAAAGGGAAAAAAAGAGAGGAAACACTTGCAAAAATAGCATCAGGAGAAGCTCAGATCATTATCGGAACCCACGCGGTTTTCCAATCTGAAGTTAAATACCACTCTCTTGCCCTTGCCATAATTGATGAGCAGCATCGTTTTGGTATTGAACAGCGTCAGTTACTCCTTGCAAAGGCACCTGAAGGCATGACACTGCATCAGCTTGCTATGACCGCAACCCCTATCCCTAGAACTTTGCAGCTTGCTTTATTCTCTGATCTTGATGTATCAACCCTGAATGAACTGCCAAAGGGTAGAAAACCTATCACAACCACAGTCATGAGCGACAGCAGTGCCTATAAAATCGTTGCCCGCCTAAATGAGGTATGCAGAAACGGAATTCAGGCATACTGGGTCTGTCCAAGTATCGATGAGGGAGATGGTGCTCAGGCTGCAGTTACGACCCGCTACAAAGAGCTTAAAAAGGCGCTTCCTGATATATCCATAGGACTTTTACATGGTCAGTTGAAATCTGATGAAAAAAATCTGGTTATGAAAAAGTTTTTAGAGGGAAAGTATCAGATTCTAGTTGCAACAACCATCATAGAAGTTGGTGTTGACGTACCGAATGCCTCAATCATGGTAATTGAAAGTGCTGACTCCTTTGGACTTTCACAGCTTCACCAGCTCAGGGGCCGTGTGGGAAGAGGACAGAAGGATTCCTACTGCGTACTTTTGCACAAAAATGCCGATGACGAAGATCATAAAATAGCCATGCAGAGACTTATGATCCTCAAATCAACCAACGACGGATTTAAAATAGCAACAGAGGACTTAAAACTCAGAGGTCCTGGTGAAGTTTTAGGAGAAAAACAGAGCGGATTTGATATCTTTACAGTGGTAGATGTCAATCGTGACTTTGAACTTATTGAAGAGTGCAGAAATGTTGCACTAAAGCTTTTAAACAGTGATCAGCAGGCTGTGAAAGCTCTTGTTAAAAGATGGTTTCCAAAGTTTAAAATTTAGAGAAAACAATGGCATTCAGAGCAATTCGTAATAAAAATAGAGCGAACAGTAAACTGCGGTTATGGGGTAAGCTTGCTGCGCTGTTTCTTATAGCTGTTACAGCTGTTGCCATTGTTTTTATCCTGTACTTTAACGGACAGAATGTAAAAGCTCCGCTTGTAAATTACCTTAGCAGCAGAACAGGATTTACTATTAGCATTGAAAAAGTAGAGTTCTCTCCTCTCTATCCTGATGTAATCAAACTTAATGGAATTACCATAGGCTCTACTAAGATAAAAGAACTATATGCTGAATATGATCTGAAATCCATTCTTAGCTCTGACACTTTAAAACTTGATTACCTGTACCTCAAAGAGCTGGTTTTAAATGAAAATGACGCCCAAAAGCTCAGAGATGAACGTTTTAAATTCAACAGTATCAGCATTGATAAACTTGATGTCTGTGACAGCACAGTATCAATAGACAGTTTCAAAGCAAAGCCTGCCACCTTAAGCTGCCGTGAAGCCAAAATTGACAATAATGGTGAATTCACCTTTAAAGAGGGCAAACTTACAGCAAAAAACGGATACATAGATGATTTTGAGCTAAAGGATCTGTCAACAGAAATTGTTTATGAAGCAGACAGCATAAGACTAAAAAACCTCCATGCCAGTGTTCTTGGAGGATATATCGCTGCCGAAGCAAAAATAGAACCTCAGAACAGAATAATTGATTTTGATAAGCTTAGTTTAAACAAACTTATTCTAATTGATCCCCTAAAATACACTGATGATATTACCATCAGCATAAAAAACGCCTCAGCTCAGAGTCTTGTAGTAGCTCTTCCAAAACAGGATCTGCTCATAGGACAGATCACAGGAAAACTCAGTAACTTTTATGCTCATAACAGTGATGTTTCTTTTGAATTTATTGGAAAGGCAGGAGAAATCTCAAGTCCAACACTGCAACTCACCCTTGATAATTCGTCCATTAAAACAACACTTGAAAATCAGATACTTCATTCAAGCGTAAAAGGAAATATCTTTAACGGTGTGCTTGAAAGTGACTTCAGCTACGATTTCTCCAAAGACAAACAGCTTGATATCCAGAAAATTGGATTTGAAGGTGGAAGACTTGAGATAAAAGAAGATCTCCTTTTGGGGCTTTATACAAGATTAAAAGAACTAAACTGTAAAATCAGTCTTCTTGAAATAGACAATTCTGAAGTGGTATCCCACATTGATTCATTTCCAATATCTGTAAAATCAGCTAGTGGCAGTGCAACCTCACTTAACTTTTCAAACGAAAATGATTCATCATTCTTTAGCGGTTCAAAAATTTCGTTGAAAACAGATTCTGCCTATTTCTCAGATCTCTTCATAAAAAATCTTGAACTGAACCTTGCGCTAAATGAAGGGGGATTCGAGCTTAAAGTTCCAAATCTTACCTTTATGCAGTCTTCTTTAAGCTTTGAGCTTAATCGAGATTATAAAAACAACTTACTGACATTTAAAACGGCAACTGAAGACTTTAATCTTGCAGAGCTTAACAGTGGACTTATCCCAAGACTTGTCGGAGGAAAATTAACCTTCAGTGCCGACATTAAAACCGCACCAAAGTCTCCTGTTCTTGACAGCAATGATCCGCCTTTGCAGAGTGGAATCACAAGAGAGTACCTTGATAGGATCTCCCTTTTAACAAGACTTAAAGGCGGGGCAGACATTAAAAGCAAATCTGTTGTTGTTTCAAATTTTGGACTTGATCTGTTAAACGGTGGTCCTAAAAAAGACTATACCTTTAGCTTTTCTGATCTGGCATCAGCAATCTACAGCAGTGATCTAGGTCTTTATGATTTGAATACTAAAATAAGCTTTGATAATGGCTCAGTCAGTCTCAAAGGCAGCTCTGATCTTACAACCTCTCATATTACGCTCAGGGGAACTGTTGATCTTCTGGATCTTGAAAACAGGATCAAGGCGACACTTGTGTCCATGCCAAAAGACAGTATTACCTCTGTTATCCTGTCTGGAAAAATTTCATCCCCAACCATCTTTATAACTGCTCTGACAAGAGGAATGGAGAGACCTGGTATTGAAGATCCTGAAGGGCAAAAAGAGGATAAAAAAGAAGAAAGTACTAATGAAGATGTGGCAACAGCAGATGACATCAAAAACAAAATTGACGCACTAAAAACTGTTGCCCCTGGTACTACAGTACTTGATGAATCAGGTAATACACCAAAAGAATGATTACTGCCTTGATGACACCTTTATGCTGATATTTGCTTTTTTACGATTGCCAACAATGCCGTCAGAACCTAATGTTGAACCAGTTACATTTGCAAGGTACACCATAAAATCAGGCACTTCATCAGACATTCCGGAGCGAACAATGCCTAAAGTAGCTGTAAATTCAGCTCCTATAAGCACAATCCACCAGCTGATGTAAATCCAGATAAACAGTACAGGAATTACTGCAATAGCACCATAAATTGCTTCATAATTTGAAAAGTTGAGAACAAATACACTAAAAAGCTTCTTTGATACCTCAAAAGCAACTGTAACTAAAACAGCACCTAAAAGAGCATCCTGCATACGCACTCTGACTCTTGGAACAATTACGTAAAGAGCAGTCAAAACAGCACATTCAATAATGATTGGGAATATAAAGTATGCCATCATCAAAGGAAGAGCTATAGTTGAACCTGTTGACATAGCATAGGCCATCACTTTGGTAAAGATCCAGATAACCACACCAAGGGCAATCGGACCTAAAGTTAAAAGGGTCCAGTAAATTGCAATCATGGTTCCAAGTTTTCTTTTACCACCGCGCCAGATTCTGTTGAGGCACTGATCTATTGAGCGAACAAGCAAAAGAGAAATAACAAAGAATACAGCTGTACTTGTGGCTGTCAGCTTACCTGCATGTTCAACAAATGTGCCGACGTACTTTCCTAAAGAATCAGCAAATACCGGCATGAAATTAGCCTGAGCAAAATTCTTCAGAGACTCTCTGAAATCCTCAAATGACGGAAATACAGCAAAGAAATAAAAAATAACTGTTATCGCAGGAATTAAAGCAAGAATAGAAGTAAAAGAAAGAGCAGAAGCCTCAAGACCAATTGAATCTCTTCTGACGCGGTTAAAAAAATACAGATACAGTTCTTTCACTTTATATTCCTTAAGTTATATTGATGCCTTGTTTATTATCATATCTTCAATTATATCTTTTCTTTTGGAGAAAAAGCCCGATACTAGCCGTACTAACATGGCATTTTCAACTTTTTTCATTTCTTTTTGTGTAAAAAATGTTAGTTACATCAAAAATAGGATAAAATAGCGCAGCACTTTTTTATCGCAAACTCACTTCGAGTAATTTCACAGGTTAGTAAAGATGGATGTTCAGAAGATCCGCAACATCGCTATTATTGCACATGTTGACCACGGCAAAACTACATTAGTAGACAAGTTACTCCGTCAGTCAGGCACTCTTGACCGTAATGAACTAGGTCAGGAACGCGTGATGGACTCAAATGACATTGAAAAAGAGCGCGGTATTACCATTCTTTCAAAGAATACCGCTATTAACTGGAATGGATACCGTATTAACATCGTAGACACCCCAGGTCACGCTGACTTCGGTGGTGAGGTAGAACGAGTTATGTCCATGGTTGATTCCGTACTTCTGCTCGTTGATGCAGTTGATGGTCCTATGCCACAGACTCGTTTCGTTACCCAGAAAGCTTTCGCAGCTGGTCTAAAGCCAATTGTTGTTATCAACAAGTGCGACCGTGAAGGTGCACGTCCTGACTGGGTTATTGATCAGGTATTTGATCTGTTTGATAACTTAGGCGCAACTGACGAGCAGCTAGACTTCCCTGTTGTTTACGCATCAGCCTTCCAAGGTTGGGCAACCATGGATCTGAGCAGCCATGGCGATACCATGGAACCTCTGTTCCAGACCATCGTTGACAGAGTAAGCCCACCAGATGCTGACTTAAATGGTCCATTCCAGATGCAGATTTCATCACTTGATTACACCTCATATGTTGGTGTTATCGGTGTAGGTCGTGTCAAACGCGGTGTAGCTCAGGCAAATTCTCCAGTAACCATCATCGATCGTGATGGTAACACCCGTACCGGAAAGGTTGGTCAGGTATTAGGTTACTTAGGTCTCCACCGTACCAATGTTGACAGAGCAGAAGCTGGTGACATTATTGCAATCACAGGTTTAGGCGAGCTCAAGATCTCAGATACCATCTGTGATAACTCAAAAGTTGAGGCTCTTCCAGCCTTAACAGTTGATGAGCCAACTGTTTCCATGAATTTCTGTGTTAACACCTCTCCATTTGCAGGTCGTGAAGGTAAGTTCATTACTTCAAGAAATCTTGAGGAAAGACTTCGTGAAGAACTCGTTCACAACGTTGCTCTGCGTGTTGAAAAAACAGATGATACCGATCGTTTCAAGGTATCAGGCCGTGGTGAGCTCCACCTGTCAGTTCTGATTGAGGAAATGCGACGCGAAGGCTATGAAATGGCTGTATCACGTCCTGAGGTTATCCTTCACAAAGTTGACGGCAAGACCTTAGAACCATATGAGGTTATGACTCTTGATCTTCAGGAAAACCATCAGGGTCCAGTAATGGAAGAGCTTGGCCTTAGAAAGGGTGAACTTAAGAACATGGTTCCAGATGGAAAGGGCCGTGTACGTCTTGATTACAGAATTCCTGCCCGTGGCCTTATCGGTTTCCAGTCACTGTTCATGACTTTAACTTCAGGTACTGGTCTCATGTACCATTCATTTGACAGCTATGATGAATATGTAGGTGGCAGTATCGGTCAGAGACAGAATGGCGTACTGATTTCAAACGATACCGGCAAGACTGTTCCATATGCTCTGTGGTTCTTACAGGAGCGTGGTCGCCTGTTTGTTGACCCAGGTGAGGAAGTTTACGAGGGTGAGGTTATCGGTCTGCATGTTCGTTCAAACGATCTGACTGTTAACCCGCTGAAGACCAAGAAACTCACCAACGTTCGTGCTGCAGGCTCAGATGATAACATCATCCTGACTCCTGCCGTTCATATGAGTCTTGAACAGTCTTTAGAATTCATCAATGAAGATGAACTCGTGGAAGTAACTCCTAAGAGCCTGAGAATCCGTAAGAAGAACCTCTCAGAATTAGATCGTGTGCGTGCTTTCCGTGCAGCTGGCGGTAAGAAAGCTGACGAATAAGCGCACATAATTTGTGCTTAAAAAAAGCCTGTATTCTGATAATACAGGCTTTTTTATTGCCGTTTTTATGATATCCATATGATTTATAAGTTCTTTCCATACTGAACCATAATTGCACCATTTTATAACAATGCACTATTTTTGTGCTAATTTTCAAAATTATGATAAAGTAATGGATAATTTAGACTATCAAACTAATCAAAATGGATCATAAATGGCTTTTAAAGACAAGGACAGTATTCTTGAGAATCTGACCACAGCAGTTTTACTGACTGATAAGAATTTCAAGATACTATACGCTAATATGGCAGCAGAACAGTTGTGTGGCATGTCACGCAACAAGCTTGTCTTTTTAAAAGTCATTAACTTCATCGACAGAAGTGAAGAGACTCTTTTAAACACTATAAGTGAGACCGATTTCTCTGACGGTTTTCAGGGTTTCTCTGCAGCAGGTGTTACCTTCAGCCCGATTCCTGGCAAACATGTAAAAGTTGATTTTGTTGTATTCCAGTACACAAACAAAGATATAAACGGACTTCTCGTTGAACTTCACCCTGTATCTCAGCAGGAAAAACTGATAAAGCAGACTATTCAGAATGATCAGTATATGGCTGCAAGAGATCTGATTAGAAGCCTTGCTCATGAGATTAAAAATCCGCTAGGCGGAATCAGAGGAGCTGCTCAGTTAATTGAAATGACCTATGGTAATACCGTTGACGGCATAAAAGATTACACAAAGGTTATCATTGAGCAAACTGACAGATTAAAAAGTCTGGTAAACAGATTATTAGGTCCGCAGAAACCAAATCCACTGGTCTTAGTTAATATTCACTACATTATCGAAAAGGTAATGTCTTTAGTTTCCATGCAGGAAGACTTCAAGGGTATAAAAGTCGTAAGAGATTACGATCCCTCACTTCCAGAGCTGAGCCTTGATATGGATTCAGTAGAGCAGGTCATACTGAATATTGTAAATAATGCAGTTCAGGCATTAAAAGAAGCCAATACACCAGATCCAACTATTACATTAAAAACTAGGGCAAGTATCAGACCGATTATTCGTAAAAAGAAATATCCTACTGCACTGCAGCTTTCTATTTCCAATAACGGTCCTGAAATTCCAGAACATATCAAGCAGACTGTTTTCTATCCGATGGTTACAACTAAAACCAACGGTAACGGTTTAGGGCTGTCTATTGCCCTGAACATAATTGAACGGCACCACGGTACTATTGAATGCACTAGTGATGCTCATGAAACCTCATTTAAAATTATCCTGCCATTAAAAAGCAGAACCCATGGAGATTAGCTATGAATCCTATGATTTGGGTCATCGATGACGATGCAAGTATCCGTTTCGTGTTTGACAAGGCGCTAGACGCTAACAACATTACCCACCGTCTTTTTGAAAACGGTGAGGCTGCTCTTGAGGCTTTAAAGGTTGAAACCCCTGATGTCATCGTATCTGACATCAAAATGCCTGGCATTGACGGTATTCAACTGGTAAAGGAAGTCCATGAGGTTGATGAGCATATTCCTTTTATCATCATGACTGCCCACTCTGATCTTTCTGCTGCAATCGATGCTTACGAAGAAGGTTCATTTGAGTATCTGCCAAAACCATTTGATATTGAGCAGGCAATAAGTGTTATCAGAAGAGCTGCTGTTCATCGTGTAAACATGTTACAGATGCTTGATCAGAAACCTCACATCGAACAGCCGGTAAACAATGATGGCTCAACATCTGAGGAAATTGAGATCATCGGTAAATCACCTGCAATGCAGGAAGTATTCAAATTCATCGGCAGAGTATCTAAAACTGATCTCCCTGTCCTTATTCATGGTGAAGTTGGAACTGGTCGCGGACAGGTAGCCAAAGCCCTTCACAATCACGGTGAAAGAAAGGGGCATAAGTTTGTATCACTTAATATGACATCCATTCCTCAGGAAATGGTCAAATATGAAATGTTTGGTGATGCTAGCAAGGATTTAAGCCAGAGCGCTATCGTAAAGGCTGACGGTGGTACATTGTTCATCAATGAAATCAGTGACATGCCAATGGACTGCCAGAACAGACTTCTGCAACTGCTGCAGAAACAGGAATACTCACCTATCGGCTCAACCGCTCCTCTACATGCTGATGTAAGAATCATAGCTTCTACATCTCATGATCTCGAGCAGAAAATTGCAGAAGGCACATTCAATTCAGATCTCTACTACAGACTGAATATCATCAATATCAATATTCCACCTTTACGTGAACGCAACAATGATATTCCAATGCTTGCCAAGCACTTCCTTGCTCAAAGTGCAATTGACGGTCACACAGAGCCTAAAAAACTGACATCTGAAGTGCTGGTATTCCTCTGCCGTCTGCCTTGGCCTGGAAACGTAAGACAGCTTAAGAATCTGTGCAAATACCTGACCATCATGGTGACCGGAAGAGATATTCAGCTTGTTGATCTCCCATCAGAGTTCCTGCATGCTAACAGCAATCAGAACAAGACCTTGAATACCACAACTTCCCAAAACCGTGAGAATGCCACCTGGCAGGAGCTTTTAAGAAGCTGGGTCGATGGAAAGCTCAAAGCAGGTGAACACGATATTCTCACTGAAGCTGTACCTGAATTTGAAAGAGTTATGCTTGAGGCAACACTTACCTTTACTGGTAACCATAAACAGGAATCAGCAAAACTTTTAGGTTGGGGTAGAAATACATTGACACGAAAGATCAAAGAGTTAAATATCAACTGATTCTGATAGAAACGCAGGTATAACCTGCGTTTTTGTTTAAGTGGCGATACGCGCTTCACAAAAGAGAAAAGATCTCTGATATATTTATTCGGTTATAACCTATTATCAAAGAGTAACTCTTGTGGAGGTATTATGACTCAAACAAAGAATCACCCTGTCGTAGACAGCAATGATATGATGCTTACCTTATGTCACAGTGTGGCAAGTGTTCTTACAACAGCAACAGGTAGCACAACCAAGTATGCACCATTAGTACAGAAAATCACAAAAACACTACTTACTCCAGATATTGGAACCTTTGTAATGTTTACCGGTTCTTTCTCAGGAATGGTTGTAATCAACTTCCCGAAAGATACCGCAATGGAACTGTACACAAGCTACATGAAAAACATGGGAATGTCAGATTCGGACATTGCCAAAAACTATACGTCTGATGAAGTAAGCAATACATTAGGTGAGCTGATGAACCAGATCCTTGGTAACTTTACTCGCCAGATCAGTGAAGATTTGCATATAAGAATCGACCAGTCACAACCTAAAATGTTAGTATTACCACGTGAGGTGCAGATCAGCATTTCTGTAAACCTTGATAATCCGATTTTCGGTAAGGTAACATTCCATACTGAAAGTGGTAATGTTTTCTATGTAGAACTTGCAATGGATGACACCAGCTTCCTGGCAATTAAGGATATTGAACATAACTGCCAGCTTTCACCTGATGACATTCTTGAGCAATATCAACAGAATTAGAGCTTAATGACAGACATTATTAAAAAAAATGTCCTGAATTTTAGAGCAACAAAATTTGTAACCAGCGCCCCAGACATCTCAAAACTACCAGAGGATGCGGGCGCTGAGATTGCTATTATTGGCCGCTCAAATTCAGGAAAATCATCTTCCATCAACGCCATCTGTGATCAGAAAACACTGGCAAAAACAAGTCGCACTCCGGGAAGAACAAGACTTATCAACCTGTTTAAGGTAAGTGACAGGAAATATCTTGTTGACCTTCCAGGTTATGGTTATGCCAAGGTTCCTGAGAACATGAAAAGACAGTGGCAACGCTCCATGACAGAATATCTGCAACAGCGCAAATGCTTGTGCGGTCTTGTTGTAACCATGGATATTAGAACTCCTTTAAAGGATCATGACAGAATGATCATTGACTGGTCAATTGCTGCAAACCTTCCTTGCCTTATCCTTTTAACCAAAGCCGATAAATTCGGTGTCAACAAGCGCAAGGAAATGGTTGGTGAGGTAAAAGCCCAGCTCAGCGAGTTTGGTGGCAATTTCAAGATCATTGCTTTTTCAGCATTAAGAAAAATCGGTGTAGATGAAGTTCGTGAGGTTTTAGCCAACTGGTTTGAACTTTTCCATACAGATGCACCAGACCCAGAAGAATAGCAAAAAAAAAATAGAAATAAATAACTATGTCAAAAGGCACACTTTTTATCGTATCAGCACCATCTGGTGCTGGAAAGTCATCTCTTATTGATGCTCTTTTAAAGAGGTTTAACCTCGATGACTCTTTAAGACTGTCTGTATCACATACCACCAGAGATCCAAGGCCTGGAGAGGTTGATCATGTAAGCTATCACTTTGTTGATAACACCGAGTTTGAAAGCATGATTGAACGTGGTGCATTCTATGAATATGCCAAGGTTTTTGACAACTATTACGGCACTTCAAGAGAAATCGTTGAAAACTGGGTTAATGAAGGAAAGGATGTTCTTTTTGATATTGACTGGCAGGGTGCAAGACAGATCAGAAAACAGACTCCTGAGGCCAAGAGTATTTTCATTATTCCGCCATCACTTGCAGAACTTGAGCGCAGACTGGTATCAAGAGGTACTGACAGTGCTGAAGTAATTGAAAAGAGAATGAACAAGGCCGTATCAGAGATTTCTCACTTTAATGAATACGATTATGTAATCATCAATGATAACTTTGATGAGAGTCTTTTACAGCTCAGATCAATCATCCTAGCAAACAGAAATACCGAAGCAAAAATTGAGAATAAAGTAAAAGCACTGTTTGATTTGGACTAAGGTTAAGCGATTAATCTCCTTTGAATGTCAAAGCACCGTGTTTTTAGTGTATAATGGCCGGAAGTGCAAATGCGGCACGCCTGCCTTTAATCCATGCAAAACAGTTTTTTTTCTCAAATAATTGTTTGAGAGGTGTTTTGTTGACCTTAAAAGGCTGTATGCTATAAGCCGTGAGGCTTGATAAATTTGTTTTTAAATCAGTCGCAATAAAAAGACTGGTACCTATTTTTTTCAGATCAGAAGATCTGATATTAACTGAAGGTAAATAAAATGGCTAGAGTTACCGTTGAAGATGCAGTTTCAAAAGTTGGAAACCGTTTTGATCTGGTTCTGCTTGCTGCACGCCGTGCACGTCAGATTTCTTCTGGCAGCAATCCACTTGTTGAAGAGGACAAGGATAAGCCAACCGTTATCGCTCTGCGTGAAATTGAAGAAGGTCTGATCACCAAGGAATTCCTTGATAAACAGGATCGCAAAGAGCACTTAAGAGACGTTTCTGTTTCTCCTGCCGACAATGAATTCGCTCCAATTGACGGCGTTGAAATGTTTAACTAATCTTGAGTGTTAACCGTTGATGTAAAACTTCGGTCAACATATAATTGATTTATCAACGATAAATCTTTTCATAGTTAGGGGATACATATGGGAGAAGAGCTTGACACCTTGATTCCCTCAGGCGAAGGAAAAACTCCGCTTGAGCAAGCTCTATCCTCCCCTAATTTTCAGTTTTATGTCCATTTAAGAGACATTCTTTCTCAGTACCTTCCAGACAAATCTCTAGACGTTATAGACAGAACGTTCTATGTGGCCGATTTTGCGCACAAAGCACAGAAACGAGCATCAGGTGAGCCTTACATCATCCATCCAATAGCCGTAGCCACCGTAATTGCACAGATGCATCTTGACGTTGAATCTGTTCAGGCAGCTCTTCTTCACGACGTTGTTGAAGACACTGAAATTACCGCTGAAATGCTAGCAAAGGAATTCGGTCAGACTGTAAACGAGCTGGTTCAGGGCGTAACCAAACTGGATAAACTGCGTTTCCATGATTACAAGGAAGCGCAGATGGAAAACTTCAGAAAGATGATCCTGGCTATGACCAAGGATATTCGTGTCATCCTTGTTAAATTAGCTGACCGTACACACAATATGCGCACCTTAGGTGCGCTTCGCCCTGACAAACGTGTAAGAATCGCCAAAGAAACTTTGGATGTATTCGTTCCAATAGCAAACCGACTTGGCATTTCAGACGTCAGATCAGAACTTGAAGAACTGTGTATGGCATCTATCTATCCGATGCGCTACAGAGTATTAAAGGCCGCTGTCACCAGAGCAAGAAACAACCGCAAGGAAGTGGTCACAAACATACTTGAGGCAATTAAGAACCGCCTTAAAGAAGCAAAAATTGATGCTGTTGTCTTCGGCAGAGAGAAAAGACTCTATTCAATTTACCGCAAAATGGTCAATAAGGAACTGCAGTTCCGTGAGATTATGGATGTATACGGATTTCGTATCATCCTCAAGGATGTTGATACCTGTTACCGTGTATTAGGCCAGGTACACAATCTGTTCAAACCAAGACCAAATGGTTTTAAAGATTACATTGCAATTCCAAAATTAAACGGATACCAGTCGCTGCATACCTCTCTTTTAGGACCTCATGCAGTACCAATTGAAATCCAGATAAGAACCGAACTTATGGATCAGATGGCTGCTCGCGGTGTTGCAGCTCACTGGGCCTACAAGGAAAACGGTTCAAAGGCTGTCTCCTCAGCCTCTCAGAAAAATGCTCAGGACTGGATTAAAAACCTGATTGATTTACAGCAGAGTGCTGGCTCTTCAATGGAATTTGTTGAGGATGTAAAAACCGATCTCTTCCCAGATTCAATCTTTGTATTTACTCCAGACGGCACTATCTACAATCTTCCAAAAGGATCTACCCCTGTTGATTTTGCTTATGCGTTGCACTCTGATATCGGTCAGCACTGCATCGGTGCCAGAGTTAATCACCATGTATTCCCGCTGTCTAGATCATTAAGTTCTGGACAGTCAGTTGAGATTATTACCGCAAAAACCGCCTGTCCTAATGCCATCTGGCTGTCTACCGTAGTTACATCAAAGGCCAGATCCTGCATAAGACAGTATCTCAAAGGTTTAAGAGCACAGGAATGCGAACTTATTGGCAGACGCTTACTGCAGAATACTCTGCGCTCTGTAAGAATTGAGACTCTGACTCAGGAGCAGATTGACAATATCCTCAAGAACTTCAACGAGCCTGATCTTAACCACCTTTTCTGTGATATTGCTGTTGGCAACATCCTGACTGTTGCCGTAACAAAATTCCTTGATCCAGAATCTCATCACCATGAATTACCTGTAATGGGCACTGGTGGAATGCCATTTACTTTTGCACAGTGCTGTATGCCTATTCCAGGCGACGATATCATTGCACACATAGCAAAAGGATCTGGCATAGTTATTCACAGTGTAAACTGTAAGAATCTAAGAGAATCTGACAGGGTTCCAGGCAAGAGTCTTAAAGTCAGCTGGAATTATGCTGTCACTGCCAATATGGACTTTAAGAGCTGTATTGTCATTGAACTTGAGAACAGACAGGGTATTGTTTCAGAAATCTCAGCTGCTGTAGATCTTGCAAGCTCAAAGATTGAAAGCATCAATTCAGAGATGAAGGATGAAAAGACTTTTATAATGTCTCTTGTACTCTCCGTTCGGGATAGACTGCACCTTTCAAGAGTCATGCGCCGTATAAAAGCGGTGCCAAATGTGATATCGATCTACAGGCGCCGTTCCTGATATTGCCATTCATGCAATTTTTAACCTATATTCAAAGTAGTTACTGATATATATGGTTAAAAAAATGAACAGATATACCAAAGCCTTCCTTAACGTTGACTCATACGTTGCCAAGCACGATGAAATTGAAAGACTTTACCGCTCAAGTGTGGAGATCATAAATTTCACAACCCCTGACGGACTGACGCTTGTAGCTGCCAGATTAAATGTAGAAAATGCTAAAGACAGGCTGGTAATTATTCCAGGTCGCGGAGAAATTCCTCATAAGTTCGCTGAATTCTTTTATACACTCAGCGAACTGAAAATCTCGGCAGTGGTTATATTTGCTAGAGGCCAGTATCTCTCTTCTAGGATCCTGCAGGATAAAAACAAATGCCATATTGATAAATTTGAGAATTTCTCAAAAGACATAAGTTTTGTTTTAGATGAACTAAAAATCCGTGACTACAAACTGTTGGCATTCTCTTTAGGAGGTCTGATATCTCTTGATATTATCGTCAACGGAAAGAATAAACCATCAAGAGCGGCCTTGATTTCCCCTTATCTGTGGCCTCACTTCAAACTCAGAAAATCAGTTTTAAGGGCTGTAATTACTTTCTTTGGTACTATGCCAGGTCTCAGTACCATGTATACACCTCATGGAAGCACCTACAAAAGAGTTCCTTTTGAGGAAAACAACCATGCGCACTGCAAAGAACGTTACAACTATTATCACGACTATTTTGCGCTCCATCCAAACTATACCATTGGAGGACCAACATTCCACTTCGTAAAAGAGTGCCTAAAAAAACAGTTGCAACTTAAAGCTGCAAAATTTGAATTCCCAATTCCTGTCTACTGTCAGTCAAGCGGTGATGATCAGGTAGTTTCCACTCCTGACGCTCAAGAATTTTTTGAGCAGCATAAAAACGATCCGATAAAGCCTCGTTTTGAGATAGTAGATGGAGCTTGGCATGACGTCATCAATGAAACAGACAATTACCGTACCCCTATGATGGCTAATGCGCTTAAATTCTTATTTGGATAGTAGATTTTTGATCATCTTCCAAGTTAGTTATACAATACCTGATAATTAACATTTGCTACTATCAGGTATTTTTCATGTCAGACAATACAGAATTTTCAAACGAGGAAAAAATCCCCGTAAATATCATTACAGGATTTTTAGGCAGTGGCAAAACCACTTTATTAAATCATTGGGTAAACAGTGAGGATTTTAAGGATACACTGGTACTTATTAATGAATTTGGTGATGTAGGACTTGATCATGAGCTGGTAGAATCTGTTGATTCCTCAGTGGTACTTCTGCAGTCAGGTTGTATCTGCTGTTCTCTGCAGGGGGCTCTTGTAGACAGTCTTGCTGTGAACTACGTCAAGTCACAGCGGGGTGAAATTCCAAAATTCAAACGCGTGATCATTGAAACAACTGGTCTTGCAGATCCATCTGGAGTGATCACAACCTTAAGCGGTGACGATTTCCTTCTTGAACATTACTATCATGACGGAACCATTACTGTTTTAGATGCTGTCAATGTAAGAGAACAGATTAAAAAGCAGTATGAGGCAGTAAAGCAGGTAGCCCTTGCCGATATTATTATCGTAAGTAAAACTGATCTTACTGATTCAGATGAAATTGATGCAATTTATGAAGTCGCTGAGAAGATCAATCCATCTGCAAAACTGTATCCTGCAGTAAAGGGCAAGATCTCTCCAAAAATCATTTTAGAGGTTGGGCCTTACAAAGATCACAATCTTGAATATGACAGCAAGGTAAAAAGCTGGCTTAATATTAAAAAACCTGCTGCTAATCTTGCTTCATCATTCAGACCTGCAACCGTTACTGGTGAGGTTGGTGTTGCCAAACGCAAGATCATTGCTCATTCAGACATTGACTCTTTTGCACTTGAATATGATGAGCCTATTGAGGCCTTAACCCTGCTTGCTGCCATTTCTCAGGTCTCACAGCAGTATGGTGATTCTATCTTAAGAATTAAGGGTATTCTTGATCTAAAAGGTCAGGACAA
This sequence comes from Succinivibrio sp., assembly GCA_051885305.1. Taxonomy (GTDB): domain Bacteria; phylum Pseudomonadota; class Gammaproteobacteria; order Enterobacterales; family Succinivibrionaceae; genus Succinivibrio. Next base: position 34,275 of record JBJEWY010000071.1, read on the forward strand.
ACCTGTAGTGATCCATGGTGTTTTAGGTAATTTATATCCGTTATCCGAGCTTAACAGCTGGCCTTCAGGCTCAAAAAAATCGCAACTTGTCTTTATCTGCAGAGCCTCAGTAATTGAACAGATTAAGCATATGCTTAACGAAATCATGACTAACAGTGATGAAGCTACCTTGAGCTACTATCAGCAGATGCTCGATAATATTGAAAGAGAAGATTACTGATAATTATTTTTTGTGGGGCAGGATTTTCCTGCCTTTAAGATTATAAAACCCGGAACATGTTCCGGGTTTTGTTATTATAACGAGCTATAAATTACTGCTCTTCAACATGCTCAGTAGTGGTATCGCCAGTTACTACGATCTCAACACGACGATCTGGAGATAAGCAGTCAATAAGAGCTGCACGGCCCTTAACAGAATCACACTTGGTGCCAGTTACAGGTGATGATTTGCCACGACCTTCTGAAGCCTTGACAGTGTTTACGCCGTCAGCAACAAGCTCTGAGGTAACTGCATCTGCACGCTTCTGTGATAACTTCTGATTGTATGCATCAGAACCAATGCGATCGGTATAACCGTAAACCTCAAACTCTGTATTCTCAAACTTCTTTGAAGACTCAACAACTTCTGCTACAGCCTTCTTGCCTTCTGCAGAAATGGTTGAACCGTCGAATGGGAAGAGAAGACCTGCAGCCAGGCTGTGGTTCTCAGTTACACGAATAACAGTCTTAGTCTTTGGTGCAGGAGCAGCTACTGGAGCAGGAGCTGGGGCAGCACCGAAGTTATACTGTAAACCTAAATATAAAAGGCCAGAGTTGATCTTGTCTGGTCTGTTTTCTGAACGAACAGTATTTAACAGGTAGTCATAACCAGCACGGATAGCAAGTGACTTGTTAACAGCCCACTGACCGCCGATACCAAATACGGCACCAACCTTGTCTTTAGCATCACTGTAGCCGTTTACCCAGTTATAGGTAGGACCAACCTTGAAGAATACATCTGAACCATTTGCATCAATTGGCAGAGCAAAACGGCCGTATACAGAAGCAACATCAGTATGAACATTGCTCTTCTTGAAACCGTCATTGATCTTGACACCTTTCAGGTAGTCATAGCTTACGCCTAAACCAAACCAGTCAGTGAAGTTGTATTCACCATCAAGCTTAATGTCAAAACCATTCTTATCGCTTACTTCGCTCTTGTAAGTGAAACCTCTAGAATCAACACCAAGACCGAAATCTGAATCGAATGCATGCTGCCAGCCACCAGCAATACCGGTTGACCAACTGCCTTCTACAGCTGCATTAGCTGAAAATACAACAGTAGATGCAAGAACCAAAGCTAAAAACTTAGTCTTCATATTTATTCCCTCATTAATAAATAATGCACATATGGTATCAAAAATGCCTTAGTACATTATTATCAAATGATTAACTATCTGATTTTTTAAACCTTTAATCAGATAATAAGTAACATTTTATTACCAATATCTGACTTTTCGAGGGTTATTTTAGCACTTTTTGAAATTTTCAAAGCATAAAATGAAAAAGTTTTTCATATTAATGCAAAAATAAAGCCCAGATTTCTCTGGGCCTTTTTATAAACTTTTGCAAAAGTTCATCAAGATTACTTGATCTTGCCTTCTTTGTACAGAACGTGCTGGCGAACAACTGGATCGAACTTCATAATTTCCATCTTACCTGGAGTAGTACGACGGTTCTTATCAGTTGTGTAGAAGTGACCTGTACCTGCAGTTGAATTTAAACGGATCTTTTCACGACCGCCTTTCTTAGCCATTTTGGTCTCCTTTATACTCTAACGCCGTTTGCGCGAATATCTGCTAATACGGCATCAATGCCTTTCTTATCGATAATACGCATAGCCTTGGTGGTGACACGCAATCTTACGAAGCGGCCTTCACTCTCGACCCAGAAACGGTGATACTTTAAGTTAGGAAGAAAACGACGCTTAGCCGCATTCTTTGCGTGGGAACGAAGATTACCCACTGCTGGGCGCTTGCCCGTAACTTGGCAAACTCTGGACATGTTAGTCACACTCCAAATAAATAAAAGTGATTTCTTATCAGCTTCACGCCAGAAGAAATCGATTAATAGGTCAAAACAAAGTGCACGTATTCTAGCACAAAAGAAGACTATATCCTCAAAAAAATCAATTTTTGAGGCAACTTTTATGAATACATGGACTTAACAAATCATGTGTGATTAATATCACACTCAAATCGTGGTAACTGCACATTATATATTAATTAAGCCTCATAGATCAATTGTGAAAAAATTAATATATTAATTTATCGTTAACCCTCTGTATAATCAGAATGTTAGACCTCATATTATCTTGTAGACGATATAAAAAATCACTGACGAATAAACGTACAAGGAGATGTCTCTATGAATACTCAGTTAAAAGATCGCACTATTGTTCTTGGTGTTACAGGAGGTATCGCAGCCTACAAGGCATGTACACTATGCCGTTTACTGGTTAAGGCAGGTGCAAATGTTTATGTATGCATGAGCGATGCTGCAACAAAACTCGTAGGCAAGAGTACTTTTGAGGCTCTTTCAGGACATAAGGTTTATACAGGCATCTTTGAAGATGGCAAAGACATTTCTCATGTAGCCTTGGCTACAAACGCAGATCTGGTTCTTATAGCTCCTGCAACTGCCAATACCTTAGCAAAGATTGCAGGCGGAATGGCAGATAACATGATCACAGCTGTTACCTTAGCAGCTACCTGCCCTGTAGCAGTTGCTCCATCAATGAATGTCAACATGTACCACAACATTGCAACTCAGGAGAATATCACAACTTTAAGAAACAGAGGTTTCTATATTATTCTTCCACAGTCTGGCGAACTTGCCTGCGGAGTTGTAGGCGACGGCAGAATGAAAGAGCCAGAAGACATCTTCTCTGACGTTGTAGCAATTTTTGCAAACCGCCTTGAAAATCTGAAAGAAACTCCAATGATTGAGAACAATCAGGAAAGACTTCCATCTCCAACAAAGCCACTAGAACTAACCCAGACAAGACTTCTGCCAAAGGCTTTTGGTGCCGGTATGAAGGTTTTAATTACTGCAGGACCTACTCAGGAGGCACTTGACCCTGTTAGGTACATCTCTAACCATTCATCTGGGAAAATGGGATATGCTCTTGCCCATGCTGCACTGCAAATGGGGGCAGAAGTAACCTTGATTTCAGGACCTGTCAATATCGAACCGCCTCATGGAGTGCGCTTGATTTCAGTAAAAACAGCAGTTGAAATGCTCAATGCTGTTGAAGCTTATGTGGCATCATCTGACATTTTTATTGGCTGTGCTGCAGTTGCCGACTACAGGGCACAGACAGTCTCTCCTGTAAAAATCAAAAAGACAGGCGATAATGAAGAGATGACAATCACCCTTGTAAGAAACCCTGATATCATTGCAACAGTTGCCTCTAGAGAGAGTGGCAGACCTTTTACCGTTGGATTTGCTGCAGAAACCAACAGTGGCGAGAGTTATGCCAAAGATAAACTTGAAAGAAAGAATCTTGATCTTATTGTGCTTAACGATGTATCAGACAAGAGCATAGGATTTAACAGCAATGACAATGAGGTGACCGTATTTGACCATGACGGCAAGGTTGCTCATTTTGACAAACAGTCAAAAGCAGTAATCGCAGCTTCTGTAATGGAACTTATCTTTAATGCTGCAAGGAAACAGTAATATGCTCAATGTTCAGATCAAAATCCTTGATAAAAGATTAAATCAGGATTTTCCTCTTCCTTCATATGAAACAGCAATGTCCGCTGGTATGGACTTACGAGCCATGGTTGATGAGGATTTCATTTTAAAACCAGGTGAGGTAAGAATGATAAAAACCGGCTTTGCCATGCATATTGCTGATCCTAATGTTACAGCACTGATTGTTCCCCGTTCAGGGCTTGGCTATAAGCACGGCATTGTACTGAGCAATCTGACTGGCGTTATTGATGCAGATTACCAAGGAGAGCTTATGATCCCTCTTTGGAACCATTCTACTGAATCATTCAAGATCTGCGTAGGTGACAGAGTAGCTCAAATGCTCTTTGTTCCAGTACTGAGGGCTCAGTTTGAAATAACAGACAGTTTCTCTAAAGAATCATCCCGCGGAGAGAATGGATTCGGTTCCACAGGAGTGTAAAGAGGTTGTCAGAACTCACCATCAAAGCTTTGCGATGAAATAGTATAGGACTCATAAACAGGTGAAATAAAAATCTTGCCATCACCAGGATTTCCCTTTTCACCTGTCATTGCTGACTGCATGATTGTGCTGACCACCAGATCCTTCTCATCATCAGGAATCACAAGATAAAGCATAACCTTAGTCATTTCTTCGTATAAGACATCACCAACCTTTATACCTTTCTCTTTTCCTCTACCAGAGACGGTTGCTTTAGTTAAGGCACTAAATCCCTTGTTATAAAGAGCATCCTGAACATTCATTATCTTTTCAGGACGAACAATTGCAGTAACAGCCAACATAGAAGATCTCCTTAAAATTTGTCCACAGAAGTAAGCTTCTCACTGTTATCTTACAGTTTTAGTACGCTTAAAATAAAATATGCACCGCAAGGGTGCATATTTGTACTGTTATCCAATTTGGTGCATTTATAACAGTGTTTTTAATCTTCTCTGTCTTTTAAAAGATTTTCAAGATAGTCAATCTCTATGACGGTCTGTGCTGGTGCGACACCACCTTTGATATTGCGCTTTGCAAGAATACTGTCAAGCTGCAATACTGGATAAACGTCATCACCAATCACATCAGAGTATTCCTTAAACTCCTCAACGCTCAGATCCTCTAGGGCCTTCTGCTTTGAGATTGCATAAAGAACAACTCTACCAACGATTGAGTGAGCCTCACGGAAAGGAATTCCCTTTGATACTAGATAGTCAGCAAGCTCGGTGGCATTTGAATAGCCACCTTTTGCAGCAGCCTCGGCATTTTCAGCATTAAGCTTAATACCTTCAAACACCAAAGAAGCCATATATAGACTGTCAATCCAGGTATCCATAGCATCAAACAGGCGTTCTTTATCTTCCTGAAGATCCTTATCGTAAGCTAACGGAAGAGCCTTAACTGTTACAAGCATACCGGTTAAAGCACCAACTACACGACCGCATTTACCACGAATAAGCTCTAAGGCATCAGGATTCTTTTTCTGAGGCATTAAAGATGATCCTGAGGTTACCTTATCTGAAAGATCAACAAACTTGGCCTCACCAGAATTATAGATAATCAAATCTTCGGCAAAACGTGATAAATGAACCATGGAAATAGAAGCAACAGAAAGAAGCTCCATAACATGATCTCTATCTGATACACCATCAAGACTGTTGTGAGTAGCCTCCTTGAATCCTAAATCTCTTGCAAGCAAATCTCTGTCAATATCATAGGCAGTACCGGCTAATGCTGCAGAGCCTAATGGACAGGTTGCCATCAGATCTTTTGCATTCAAAAGACGCTGATAATCGCGCTCAAACATCTGAGCATAAGCTAATACCCAGTGAGAGAATGTAACAGGCTGTGCACGCTGTAAATGGGTATATCCTGGGAAAATCTTACCCTGATTCTCTTTTGCAACCTTCAAAAGTTCCTTTTCAAGATGGGTAATTGCCTTTAGAGCATCATTGACTGCTTTACGGCACCAGAGTTTCAGATCAAGAGCTACCTGATCATTGCGGCTGCGACCTGTATGCAGTTTCTTGCCTAACGAACCAACCTTTTCGATAAGACGGCGCTCAACGTATGAGTGAATATCCTCATCACCAGCTGTGGCAATACTGTGGATATCATTTGAAATCTCATCTAAAAGCTCTTTAAGAGCCTTTTTAAGATCAGCATTTTCCTGTGCAGTTAAAACACCGGCACGAGTAATAGCATCAGCCCAGCAGATTGAACCTTCAATATCCTCAATTGCCATACGGTAATCAAACTTTAAAGAATCATTGTAATCTTTAAATCTCTGATCTGGTCCCTCAGTGAACCTTCCGCCCCATAAAGCCATAAATTACCTCTTTGAACTAATTTCTGAACTGCAAAAGGATAACACGATTAAGCAAAATTAACATTAAAAAGATTCTTGTAAATATCAGTTTGAGCGATAAACAAGCCTAGCATTCACTTTTCATGAATTTTCTAAAACTTCCATACTCAGAGATATCACGGGCATTTGTTACAGCTTCTCCCTCACAGATAAAACCAGTAAGCATGGAACCATCTTCAAGTTCTACCTTTCCAAGCCCTAAAGGGTAGGGAATTAAAGACAGGAAATACCCAAGTGCCTCATAAGACAGCCTGTATACCTCAACTTCAAACTTACAGCCCGAATTCTCCTTTCTGATAAGCCCAGGCTTTTTAACAGCACAGGTACCATCTAAAAGATACATTCTGTAGTTTGCTGAAGTACTGCATGTTTTCACATACTCAGCCCCTAAATCATTTAACTGGAAATTTAAAGGCATGCCCTTTAAGTGTGCCCCACATACTACAACTTCGGTATAGCATTCAGGTGATTTCTTTACTTCATTTGTCTGATAAGGTAGCATCTTTGCTCCAGTTGGATATGAGGTAAAATTCGTATACTCTGATGCAACAGCAAGTAATGCCTCATCATAAAATGCTCTTGCAAACAAAGTGATTCCAAATGGAAGTCCTTTTTTCTCTCCTTCTGCTCTAAACCCAGCTGGCAGGGCCACAGCACAAAAATCCATGAGATTCATAAAGTTTGTGTAATACCCAAGGTTTGAGTTAAGAGAAATAGGATCATTTAAAACATCATTGATTTTATAGATGGTTCCTGTTGTTGGAGTTACTACAAAATCTATTCCTTTTAATATTTCCTCACTTATTTTTTTGTATTCAGATAATTTAAGCTTATCTGCAAAAACATCTGCAGCAGTGAATTTTCTACTGCCACCGATGATTGTCTGAATAACAGGAAGGCATTTATCTAGGTTCTTTTCAAAGAAATCGTAATTACCAGAAAGACGCTCTGCTACAAATGATCTTTCATACAGAAGCTTTGCAGCATCTAAAAATGGTCTTAAATTGATAGTCTTTGCTGTTCCTCCTATCTTTTCTAAAGACTCTACTGCCTTATAAAAAAGCTTTCTTGCTTCTTCATCATTAAAGAACTGCAGATCCTCAGCATCTGGAACACCAAACACGAAATTCTTTTTAAAGCCTTTTTTGATTGCTGGAGAACATCTTGCGTAAGGGTCGGAGCTGTCATAATTGCTCATGACAGAAAAAACCTTTGATAAATCATCAGTGCAACGGGCAAACACGGTAAGACAGTCTATACTCTTACAGGCTGGAACCACGCCAGTGTTACTAACTCTTCCACATGTTCCTTTAAGACCTAAAATATTGTTAAATGCTGCAGGTACACGACCACTTCCTGCTGTATCAGTACCAAGAGAAAACAGAACCTGACCAGTTGCTACAGAAACAGCCGATCCTGAGCTTGAACCTCCAGAAACATAATCCTTGTTGATAGAGTTGTGGCATACACCATAAGGACTTCTTACACCAACTAGACCTGTTGCAAACTGATCCATATTGGTTTTTCCCAAAGGAATGGCTCCTGCTTTTATCAGAAGATCAACAGCATAGGCACTTTTTTCAGGGACATATTCATACTCTCTGCAGGCGGCAGTTGTAGGCATCTGCTCAAGATCAATATTGTCTTTTATGGCAAATGGTACGCCCCATAAAGGAAGATCTTTATCGCCATCAAATAATGCATCAAGATACTCATCAAGTTTTTCTTCACTGATTACACTTATCCAGGCGTTTAAATCATCTTCTTTTATAAGTGTTAAAAGCTCATGGAACCACTGCCTTAAATCAAAACTTCCTGCTTTTACAGCCTCATGAAACTCTTTAATACTTGAAAACTCTTTCATAATACTAGTCCTCTCTAATAATCATCAGAGGCTGACCTGAGGTTACAGCTGAGCCCTCACCTTTGATAATTCGGCTGACAGTTCCTGAACAGCTTGCAGCAATCTGAATCTCCATTTTCATGGATTCAACTATCATGACTACATCGCCTTCTTTTACAGAATCGCCTTCTTTAACCAGAGTTTTCCATACACTACATGAAATTTCTGACTCAATTGCTGTCTCATTGTCTTCTAAAACAAGTTCTTCACTAGAAGTTTCTACAGTCTCCATCTGTGCTGAGAAATTAACCTGACCTGATTCAACCCAGCGCTGATACTCTGCATCAAACGCATCCTGCTGACGCTTTTTAGCTTTTACAATCTCATCATGATTATCTGTCAGAAGCTTCTTGTACTCAGCAAATGAATACTGGGTATCCTCAATTTTTATATGGTACTGACCTAAAAGGAACTTATGACGAATATCCATCAGTTCATCATGGGTTACTTCAAAGAATCTTATCTGATCAAAGAAGCGTAACAGCCAAGGCTTCTGGAACTCTTCAGTCTTATGATTACGATTCCACATCTGCAATGTTCTGCCAAAGAACTGATATCCACCAGGACCTTCCATACCGTATACGCACATATAAGCACCACCAATACCAACGGCATTTTCAGGAGTCCAGGTTCGTGCTGGATTGTATTTGGTAGTAACCAGACGATGGCGTGGATCAATAGGAGTTGCAACAGGAGCACCTAGGTAAACATCACCTAAACCATAAACGAGGTAGGTAGCGTTGAAAATGATGTTCTTTACATCCTCTACTGAATCAAGACCATTTATTCGACGGATAAATTCAATATTTGAAGGGAACCATGGAGCATTCTTTCTAACAAGTTCGTCATACTTCTTAATAGCGAGTCTTGTCTGCTCGTCATCCCAGGATACAGGAAGATACACTACTCTTGATGGAACAGTAATGGATTCAAGATCCGGCATGTTCTTTTCGATTTTTTCCATGATATCAAGAAGGTCATTACGATCAAGTTTAAGACTGTCAAAATGAACCTGTAAAGAACGTATGCCTGGGGTTAAATCAATAATTCCCTCAAGATTCATTTTCTTGAGTTCCATCATCAGAACATGAGCGCGGAATCTTAATTCTAGATCAATTACCTGAGGACCGTATTCAACAAGAATATTGTCCTCACCGCTCATACGGTAGACAATATCTGTTCCATGGGTCACATCAGATGACAATGTCTTAATTACTGCAGTCTCATAGGTACTTCTAGACCATGATGCGGTCACAGATTTGAGATCTTTAATGCTTGCAAGCTGAGCTGTTTCAAGAGCCTTAGCATCATCTAAAGAAACAGGAATAAACTTTACCTTGTCACCAGCTTTAAGCTGACCCATCTTCCAGAGATCAGCTCTTATGATTGTTGCAGGGCAAACAAATCCGCCTAAGCTTGGGCCATCAGGTCCTAAGAGGATTGGCATATCGCCTGTAAAATCAATGGTACCAATAGCATAGGCATTATCATGAATATTTGATGGATGTAAACCAGCCTCACCACCATTCTCTCTTGCCCACTCAGGTTTTGGACCAATTAGACGGATACCGGTTCTTGAGGAGTTATAGTGAACCTCATATTCTTTGGAAAATAAGGTATCAATGTCATTTTTGGTAAAGAAATCTGGTGCACCATGCGGACCGTAAATAACTCTGATATTCCATTCATGGGTAATTTCAGGAATAAGTGATTCATCAATGCTTAATGATTTGATTGAACTGTCATATGCACTTATGTGCAATACGTCACCAGCCTTTAGGGCACGACCAGCATGACCACCAAACATACCTAAAGTAAAGGTTGAACGGCTGCCAAGATACAGAGGACAGTTAAATCCTCCCTGTACTGCAAGATAAGCTCTGACGCCGCCTTCTTTTACCTTGCCAAGTTTAAGAACCTGTCCTGCTTTCACTTTAAGAGGCTGGTACATCTTTACATCACAGCCATCTAAGGTTGCTTTGATTTCTGCACCTGTAAGAGCTATTTCAGAATCGCAGTTAAAAGAAAGTGTTGGACCTGATACTGTTATTTCAAGACCTGCTGCGTCCTCTGGATTATTCAGTAATCTGTTTGCAAGTCTGAATGAAAGGTTATCAAAAGGACCTGATGGAGGAACACCGACATCCCACATTCCCACACGTCCTGGGTAATCCTGAATGGTAGTCTGTGTTCCTGATGTCAGAATATCAATGGTAGTATCAGAGTATTTATAATCATTTAATGATCTTGTAAGCATTCTGCCCTGCAACAGAAGATCAGAAGCTAACAGATTAATTAAATATCTCTGATTGGTTTCAATGCCATATACAAGAGAATCACTTAAGGTATCTTTTAATTTTGATATCGCATTTAATCTGTCCTCATCAAATGCAATCACCTTGGCAAGCATCGGATCAAATAAAGGACTTACAATAGAACCTGATTCAATCCAGGTATCAATACGGATATTCTTTCTATCCTGTTTTGGGAAACTTACTGAACTTACAGTACCAGCGCTTGGTCTGAAATTCTTAGCGGGATCTTCAGCATATAATCTGGCCTCAATTGCATGTCCGCGAGGCTTTAAAGATTTTGAGATTTCATTTAAATCAGGTAGTTCATCACATCCTAACTGAAGCATCATCTTCACAATATCAACACCGTAAACCATTTCAGTTACACCGTGTTCTACCTGAAGTCTAGTATTAACCTCTAAGAAATAAAATTTTTCTGCATCTGCGTCATAAACATACTCAACAGTACCTGCTCCACGATATTTAACTATTGAGCCTAATGCTACTGCTGTTTTCTGTAATTCCTGTCTTACCTCTTGAGTTAAACCAGGAGCAGGGCACTCCTCAATTACCTTCTGATTTCTTCTCTGAGTTGAACAGTCGCGCTCACCAATGGTAAGAATATTGCCCTTACCATCACCAAAAATCTGTACTTCAATATGACGGGCGTGCTCAATGAATTTTTCTAAGAATACACCACCGGTACTAAAGTTACTCTGAGCTAAATGCTTTACTTTTTCAAAAGCCTCAGATAGTTCTTCAGCACTGTAACAGCGCTGCATACCAATACCGCCACCACCTGCGGTACTTTTGAGCATAACAGGGTAACCAATCTTATCGGCATTCTCTAATGCCTCATCTGCAGTCTCCAGTAAAGATGTGCCAGGAGGAAGAGGGACCCCCGCCTTCTGAGCAATGGCTCTTGCTTCATGTTTCAGACCAAAGGAAATCATCTGTTCACTGGTTGGTCCTAAGAATACGACACCTTCCTTCTCGCAAAACCTTACAAAATCAGGGTTTTCACTTAAGAAACCATAACCAGGATGAATAGCCTGTGCACCTGATTTCTTTACAATATCTATGATTTTCTGCTGGTCAAGATAGGTATAACAAACAGCACCTTCACCTAAAGAATAGCTCTCGTCAGCCATTTGCACATGAAGACTGTCACGATCAGCCTCATTGTAGACAGCAACTGATTTAATTCCCATTTCTCTTAAAGTGAGAATAATACGGCAAGCAATTGCTCCGCGGTTGGCAATCAATACTTTTGAAAACATGATGATATTCCTATATTGTACTGGCAGGCCGTCCTGCAATGGTGTTTTAACGAAGCCGTCTTCGAACCAGCTGTGATTGCTTGTTATTATTCAGCTGGAAAAGGAGTGAGTTAATCCCAAACTAATACTTCAACTGGAGTTGGATTGTATGCGTTGCAAGGATTGTTCAGCTGAGGACAGTTTGAAATCAGAATTGTAGTGTCCATTAAAGCCTCAAATTCCACATAGAATCCAGGTGCGCTTATACCATCAGCAAATGTCAGGTAACCATCTTCGGTTACAGGAACATTCATAAAGAAATTGATGTTGTGGGCTATATCTCTTTTGGTTAAACCAAATTCTCTTTTTTCATTTACTGCAAGCATCCATGAATCACGGCAAGCATGCATAAACTTCTTTTCAATTGCATAGCGTACTGTGTTGCTTTCTGTTGCGCAGGCCCCACCTAAAGTGTCATGACGTCCACAGTTATCTGCAACAATTTTCAGCATTGGATTATTGAAATTTGTTCTGAGTACTGTTCCTGTTGTCAGGAAAATGTTCATCTGCTCACGGATGGTATTTTCAGCGCTGTAACGCTCTTCTTTATTGTGGGTGTTGTAAAAAAGAGAATCTGATGCCTGATTTCCTTCAATATCTACCAGACGGAATTTCTGACCCTTTTTGATGTCATGAAGAAAATATGAACCTGCAGGTACTATTTCTCTGTATACGGCGTTCTCTGGTAATAATGAACTTTCTTTTTTCATCTTCTGTTCCCTCTAAAAAAGATCCTTGATGCCAAACATGTAACGTCTGGTGTTCTCAAAGCCACGCTTATTCTCATCACAGTGAGTTCTGCACATATCAAATTCACCAGCAGGATCACAGCTGTAAACAGCATAGTGAACACCATGTCGAGGATAATCTTTTGCTGGATTAAGAGGATGCGGACAGGTATGGAACATCACTAGAGTTGGCATCTCAAAACGTAGAGCAATGACATTACCCTTTTTGGAGTGGTTTTCCACAAATGAGAGATTGCCATCATAATCTACTGAAACGCGTGAAAACAGATTCAGATTCATGTGCATATCTTTAGCACTTAATCCGTATTTGCCAAGTTCTACAAGGAAACTGTCAAAACCGTTCTGTTTCCATTCATTACGATCCTTCTGATAATCTCTGTCGCCCCATTTCTTTTCAACCATTTTGCGATCGCAGTTACCTGTAACTGTATCAATCCATCCGGTATCATCACGGACAACTGAGCACATTACTCGCCCCATATCACTGTATACACAGTTACCTTCAGTGAGCTTGAATGTATGCTGACACTTCAAGGTATCTGGCGCATTGTATCTTTCACAAAGGTTGAGTGGGTTGAACAACATCATTCCAACATTTGCGCCTCCATCCACATCTGTAAACTCTAAAATTGAATTTGCAGGAAGGATGGCTGAAAAGTGAGCTGCACCAGGCATATCTTCCTGATAAATCAGTTTCTTTGACATTTTCTTATCCTCTTGTTTCTTTGTTATTTGAAATAGCTAATTCTCCTGAGAATCAACCATTCCATCCTTAAGCTTCATATCGTAGGTTATAGTTGATCCAAGCGTATTCTTGTGGGTCTTTGCACTCTTGATCTTGTCAAATACCCAGAGCCTGCTTCCAAGCTTAAAGCCTTCACTCAAGTCATGAGTAACCATAAAAATTGTCAGATTATTCTGCTTCCATAAATCATGGATGAGCTGGTGCATATCCTTTCTGATACCAGGATCGAGTGCGCCAAAAGGTTCATCTAAAAGCAGAATCTTTGGTTTCTTCATCAGTGCCTGTGCTATGGCAAGTCGCTGCTGCATACCACCTGAAAGTTCTGACGGATAGCGTTTTAAAGCATGACTTAAGCCAACCTTTTCAAGCATCTGTTCTGCTTCTGCTCTTATTTCCCTTTTCTTTGAACCTGAAATAAAACCTAAGAAATTCGATTCTTCAAAGGTTCTTGCTACCATGACATTTTCAAGTACGGTCATATGAGGAAAAACACTGTACTTCTGAAAGACAATACCTCTTTCTTCGTTAGGCTCCTTGCTGATAGGCTTTCCTTCAAACAGCAGCTGACCTCTTGAACATTGTTCGGTACCTAAAATAAGTTTTAAAAAAGTACTCTTTCCACAGCCAGATGTTCCAATTACAGTAATGAATTCACCCCTGTTAATCTTTACATTGATCTTTTCAAGAATTACTGTCTGTCCATATTCCTTCCAAAGATTAACCGCCTCAATTATTGGGGTTTCTTCTGTACTTGATTGCAATTGAGTAGTATTCATGTAACCCATCCCTTATTTACAGGTAGTACCATTTGAAGAGTTTCTTTGAAATCAGCTTTAGGATCAGATCCATTGCAAAAGCAAGAATGGTAATCCAGGCTACATACGGAAGAATTACAGACATATCAAGGTATCTTCTAACAAGGAAAATCCTGTATCCAAGTCCGCTGTTTGCTGCAATTGCCTCTGCTGAGATTAAAAACAGCCAGGCACTTCCTAAAGTCAGCCTAAGAGATGAAAACAGCTTAGGCATGATCTGAGGTAACAGCACTTTTGTCAGTATCTGTCCTGTGCTTGCACCTAAAGTAAGACTCTTTACAATAATTTCCTGCGGTATGGCTCTTGTTGCCTGTTCAATATCGCGAATGATAAAAGGGCAGATTCCTATAATAATGAGCATTATTTTGGCAAAATCACCCAAACCAAAGCTTATAAAAAGTATTGGTAATATTGCCATTGGAGGAATCAGTGAAATTACGGTTGTCAGCGGGCTGAACAGGTGCCTGAATACTGGAATTGAGCCATTTAAAAGCCCCAGAACCAGTCCTACGATTCCGCTTACAGCAACACCAGTAAGCAGGAGCTTTAGACTTGATAAAGTATCGTTTATAAGAAGAATGCTTCCGGTTCTTTTATCTGGCTCACTTACCAGTGCAACGATTTTATGTCCAATTGTTGACAGTGATGGTAACAGCTTATCGTTTGGGTTTATCCCTAAACGGCTTGCCGATGCAATGATATAAGCAAGGAACAATACCACAAAAGGTATAACAGTCAAAAAGAGTCTGTTTACCTTGTTTACGTCATAGTTAATCATTTTGGACATAATACTTACCCGTAAATATTAAAGTTTACCGTCTGCAGCCATCTGCATAAATTCAGGGGTAAAACGTAATTTGATGTTGTTCTTGTCACCGTATATGCCACTTGGTGTCTCAATACCAACATACTCGGCACTTGTTGCAGCATCACCAAACAGGCCATGTAAATATGAGAACTCAGCCATTGCCTTCATAGTAGAAAGGAGCTCTTTAGTTTTGCTGTAATCAGCTGCATCCTGAGCTTTGTAAAACAGATGAATAGTCTTAATTTGATCTTTGTAGTTCTGCATATCTGTGCCAGCTGCTTTTGCCATAATGGTTAAAGCTTCATCAGTCTTTTCTCCAGAACCACTCATGATGCCCATGATTTCGTACCATGCGCCTGCAAGGGCTTTGGCAAACTCAGGGTTTTCCTTGATGACTTCTGTCTTTACTACTGTTAAATCAAGAATCTCACCTGGGATGTTGCTTGAATCAAATACCTTGAAGGTGCCAGGATTTCCGGCCTCAATTTCAGATACGATAGGATTCCAGGTTACAACAGTATCAACATCGTCTGTGGTATATGCTGATGCCATATCTGAATCTGAGGTATTAACGACTGTAATATCCTTCTCACTCATACCATTCTTTTCTAAAGCACGAGCTAAAAGATAATGAGATACTGAAAGCTCAACTAAATTGATATTCTTGCCTTTAAGCTCTTTAACTGACTGAGCAGACTTTGACAGAATTGCATCAGTACCGTTTGAGTAATCACCAATAATCACTGCGGTGCTGTCTACGCCACCTACTGCTGGAATATCAAGTGCATCCATACTTGCCATAGTGCAGGCATCAAAATCACCTGCTGTATACTGGTTTATTGATTCGGCATAATCATTTACCTGAACAATCTCAATTTTGATATTGTATTTATCAGCCCACTTGTCCATGATTTTGCTTGCTGCTGCATAATCGTATGGCATCCAGCCAGCAAAAATTGTCCAGGCAACCTTAAATGAATCTTTTGCCTGTGCTTCAGAAATACAAGAACCAAATGCAATTGATGCAGCTAATGTGGTTGCCATTACCTTTTTTACAAATTTAAAATTCTTCATGATCGCGCTCCTACTTTCTTGAGGCAAAAAAAAAGGAGATCGGCTCATACTGCCTATCTCCTCCCGGGCTTTTATCCCGCCGTGAACCTGAATATGTTTTCTTCAGGTTAGATTCTCTCGGACCGAACATTACATCCAAAACAGTTGCAACTGGAACCCTAGAACCTAATTACAGCGTAAATATACCAAGCAACTACGTTAATTTACGTACACGCACTATTTATAAACACGAAATGTAAGTGATTTAGGTAAATGCACTACTTTAGGATGGATAATTCATAGTATTAGTGCACATTAAAAAATGAAATTCCTGCAGTATTCTGCAGGAATTAAATGGATTATTTATGCTGTTTCTGTGCGATTGCTTTGTAAACAGCTTTTGCAAGGAACTGATCCATCTTGTCTCCATTGTGCTCAAGCATCTTTGGGAACATGGATATAGGGGTGGCACCAGGGAAGGTGTTGATCTCATTGATTAAGATACCGTCCTCTTTTGACAGGAAGAAATCTATTCTTGAGAGATCTCTCAGTTTAAGTCCTCTAAAGGCTCGTCGGGCAAGCTCCTGAATAGTAGCTATATCCTCTTCGCTGAGATCCTCTGGCTCTACAGTAGTTACTGTGCCAGAATCCTTTGAGTATTTTTCACTGAATGTATAGAACTTGTTTTCTGGAATTATAATTTCACCAGGTTTTGAGATTTTCAGCTCATCTCCTATTTCATAGGCAGCAACCTCAAGTTCTCTGTGAACAATATTCTTTTCGATGACAACTTCAGAACTGAAACTAAAAGCCTCTACAATACTGTCCCATACATCCTCGCGCTTGGTGACGTGGTAGCAGCCTACAGATGAGCCTTGTGAAGCAGCTTTAACGTATATATCGCTGTATTTTTCATAAAATTCAATTGCCTGCTTCCTGTATGTATCATTCTGAAGCGGAATAATTCTGTATGGAGTATTAGGAATACCTAAAGCATCGAGGTAGAGCTTTGTGGTGTTTTTATTAAAACAGTTTCTGCTTGCCTCAGCTCCACAGCCAATGTATGGAATGTCTAGAATATCAAGAAATGACTGAATATCACCAGTTTCACCTGGAATACCGTGGATACAAGGAACTACACAGTCAACATCAAATTTATGACCACTAAAAATGAATGTATTGCTGTTATCAAAATAGCCTGGTTCACCGTCAACTAAAAACTGATGATCATGGATAACGGCTTTTAATACATAAAAGTCTTCGGTCTTGTTAAGCTGTTCTTCAATAAACTGTGCTGAAAGAAGAGAAATATCGTGTTCGGCTCCATCACCGCCACAAAGAAGAAGAATGTTGGTACTCATGTTTATTTCCAAATAAATACTTTAAGTAAATATTATGATAGTTGTTTCTTTATGTTCAAGAACTAATAGAAATATTACTCTTAAAAAATTATAAAAGAGCATAAAAGTAGTTTTAAGGGCATTTTTTATGATCATATCTGTCAGTTTATGAGTCACAAGCATGACTTAAAAGCTATTTGAGCATCTGCAAGTAAAAAGGGAGAGCATAAGCTCTCCCTTCTGGAAATATATACAGACTAATCTAAAGCACTTTCAATGAAAGCTTTAAGCTCTGATTTTGGAAGAGCTCCAATCTGACGATTGACAATCTCGCCATTCTTGAACAGTAGGAGATTTGGAATACTCATCACTCCATATTTTGTTGCATAAGCAGAGTTTTTGTCGATGTCTACTTTGACAATCTTCACATCAGGGAGTTCTTCTGCGAGCTCTTCCAAGTAAGGTCCAATCATTTTGCAAGGACCGCACCAGGTAGCCCAGAAATCAACCAGAACGAGTTTATCTGAGTTAAGAACCTCAGTTTCGAATTGGTTATCATTGATATGCAGAACTTCGCTCATATTATCCTCCATTTATAGTCCTCTGATATTAACACTAAGAACAGAATAAATTCAGATAAATCTGAGATTAATTATCATTTTTGTTGCATGTAATATGTTTTAGTATGAAATTGAGCATGATGCCATATGCTGGTACGAATATGGAAAGGTTGGCTGTTATCTTGACGATATAGTCTACCAGCGCAATTTCAACCCAGTGTTCAGCCATGAATGCATCAGGACTGTACATAAAGGCAACAGCAAAGAATACATAGGTATCTAAAAGATTTCCGAGTACAGAGCTTGCAAGAGGGGCTGGCCACCATCTTTTTAGCTGTCTTAGGTGCTGGAAAACCAGAATATCAGCAAGCTGACCTATGGCGTAAGCTGTAAGAGATGCTAAGGTAATTCTAAATACAAACATTGAGAAGCTGCTTAGATTAGCAAATCCCTGGAAATCTCCATGCTCAAAGAGTGTTCCTACAAAATATGACAGGACAAGTCCTGGCAGGGTAGCAAGAAAAACAATTTTTCTGGCGTGGTGCTTTCCAAAGATTCTGACAGTCAGGTCTGTAGTTAGAAAGATAAAAGGATAGGTAAAAGTTCCTACGGTAGTGTTGATTCCCAAAATAGTAATCGGGATCTGCACAGCGTAATTACTTAGTACCAGAATAAAAATATGAAAAAACCAAAGCTTTTTAAAAGGGAAAGAAAAAATATTCATTTTCGTTTCAGTAGTAAAAAAAATAAAGAACAGAACCTAGATAGGTTCACCTGCCGCTAGGGCAGGGATATTTTAGCCCAAATGACTGCAAAGATGTTATAAGGTTGCAAAAAAGGTGTTTTTACTTGATGAATGAGCTTTCACAGTGTGAACTTGGCTCTTTTAAAGCATGGTACAATTTACAAAAAAACATTTATCAGGATAAGTTATGTCAGACAAGTTCCCTCTAGTTTTAATTGATGGCTCATCTTTTTTATATCGTGCCTTTTATGCTGCACGTCAGGGTTTCACAAATTCCAAAGGTGTTCCGACTGGAGTTTCTTTAATCATTACCAAAATGTTGCAGGGCATTATTGATAAGTTTAAAGGTGCAAAATTTGTTATGGTCTTTGATGCCAAGGGAAAGTCTTTCAGATCTGAACTATACAAAGAATATAAGGCTAACCGCCCTCCAATGCCTGAAGATCTGAGAGTTCAGATCGAGTTTGTTCATGCGATAGTCAGAGCCATGGGATTCCCTTTGGTATCAATTGAAGGTGTAGAGGCTGATGACGTACTTGGAACCTATGCCATAGAAGCTACCAAAGAAGGAATAAAGACTGTTATCTGCACTGGTGATAAGGATCTTTCTCAGCTTGTAGATGATAATGTTGTTCTTTACGACTCAATGAAAGATGTTTTTTATGACGTAAACGGGGTAGCTGAGAAATTTGGAGTTGCACCTTCGCATATTGTTGATTTTCTGGCTCTAAAAGGAGACTCTTCTGACAATATTCCTGGTATGGCAGGAGTTGGCGATAAAACCGCTCAGGCTCTCATAAATGAAATTGGCGGAATTGAGGAAATTTATTCTAACAGGGATAAAATTGCATCTCTGTCATTTAGAGGGGCAAAGAATTTTGCAGAAAAATTTGAATCTCAGATAGATGTTATCCGACTCTCATATAAGCTTGCCACTATTAAGACAGATGTAGAGCTGCCTTTCAGTGTAAAAGATGTACCTGCACTTGTACCAAATAGGCAGGAACTTATCTCAATATATAAAGAGCTTGAGTTTAAAAAGATGCTTTCTGAGCTTCTGCATTCTGCTGACAGTGAAAATACAGTAGCAGATACAGCAATAAATACTCAAGTATCTAAGAGTGAATCTATCTTCTCATCTGATGAACAGAGTGCTTTAGATAACATAAACACCTACAGTGCACAGTTCACTCTTGTAAATACAGAAGAACAGCTAAGAATGCTTGCTGATGACATTCGTAGAAGAAAATTCGTGGCATTTGATACTGAAACTACTTCTGTTGATACAAGAAACTGCTCTATAGTCGGAATGTCATTATCTCTTGATGATAAAAGCGCCTGCTATATTCCTGTAAATCACACTTATCTTGGGGTTTCTCCTCAACTTACGGTTGCACAGATAAAAGAATATCTGCTGCCGGCTCTAAATGAGAACGGTGTAAAAATCGTAGGACACAATATCAAGTTTGATCTTGAAGTGATGCACTATCAGGGGCTTGATATCAAACTTGATAATGTTTACGCAGATACCATGGTTTTAGCCCATCTTGTAAACTCTGCTGCAGCTGTAAACATGGATTCTTTGGCTCAGTCTCTTTTAAATTATCAGACTATTACCTACAAGGAAGTTGTAGGTGACAAGAAAAAGATACCTATAAGTGAAGTGGAAGTTGAAAGGGTTTTAGATTACGCTGCTGAAGATGCCATAGTCACTCTTAGAATGTACGAGGCCTTAAGTAAGTCTTTAGATGACAATACTGTCTCAAAACTTTTCTTTTCACAGGAAATGCCTCTTTTAAAAGTTCTCTACAAGATGGAGCTGAATGGTGTATATGTTGATGCTTCTGAATTAGAGCGTCAGAATAAGGTGTTAAAAACTGAACTTAGTGAACTTGAAAAGCAGATTTATGCATCAGCAGGTATTGAGTTTAATATTGCCTCGCCAAAGCAGCTAGGAGAAGTTCTGTTTGACAAGTTAAAGATCCCTTATCCAAAGAAGCTTAAGGCAGGAGCAAAATATTCAACAGCAGAGGATATTTTAGAGTCCATCTCCTATGATTATGACATTGCCAATCTGGTATTGCGCTATAGGGAATTAAGCAAGCTGATTTCAACCTATACAGAGAAGCTTCAGACTTTGATTGATCCGCAAACTCATCGCATATATGCTTCATTTAATCAGGCAGGAACTGTCACAGGTAGACTGTCTTCATCCGATCCTAATCTTCAGAATATTCCTGCAAGGACAAAAGAAGGAAAACTTATCAGAAAGGCATTTACAGCTCCTGACGGTTACAGCATCATTTCTGCTGACTATTCTCAGATCGAACTGCGTCTTATTGCCCATATAAGTGAAGATCCTACTTTAATCAGCGCATTTAAGGCAGGTTACGATATTCATAGGGCAACTGCAGCTGAAGTATTACAGAAGAGAATAGAGGATGTAACTCCTCAGGAACGTTCACATGCAAAGGCAACAAATTTTGGTCTCATGTACGGAATGGGGGCTTTTGGACTAACAAGACAGACTCATATGAGTATGTCAGAGGCAAAGGTTTATATTGAAAGATATTTCTCTAAGTATCCTGCAGTTAAAAAATACATGGAAGGTGTGAAGCAGTTTGCTAGGGATCATGAGTATGTTGAGGCAATCAACGGAAGAAAAATCATGGTTTCAAATATCACAAGTTCAAATACCATGTTGCAGAAAGCAGCAGAGCGCGCAGCTATCAATGCTCCTATGCAAGGAAGTGCAGCAGACATCATAAAGGTAGCTATGATAGATATTTCAAACTGGATCGAAACCTTACCAAAAGATACGGTCAGAATGACTGTTCAGGTTCACGATGAGCTCCTTTTTGAAGTTAAAAATGACTTTATTGATAAAGCTAAACAGGTTATATCTGACATTATGGAACATGCCTGTGAGTTGAAGGTTCCTCTGTCAGTGGGAATTGAGAGCGGAGACAATTGGGCCGACTCTCATTAAGAAAAAGGCGCCTAGAAATTTTTTTCCATTGGGCGCTGAACCAGTTTAAGGGTATTGTGGTCAATCTTTATGTAGCTGTAATTTGATTTCCACATGCCAAGACCAAGTCTGTGGGTATTCTCTCCAAAGGCGTTGTCTTCACCTCCATAAACATGGAAATGTCCATGGATGAGAATACTGCAGTCAGCCTTCTTCAAGAAGGTTTCACCAGCCTTTTTGACAATCGGATCACTCAGGTGGTGCTGATTTTCTCTGGCTTTTTCTTTATCCTGACTCTTTTGTCTGATCTTTTTACCAATATTGTTGCGCATTGATAAAGGTAGCGCCATAAAGAGCATTTTTATAAAAGGATTGTTGCTCAGGGAACGGTAGTGCTGAAAAGATCTGTCGTTAAGGCAGAGCTGATCTCCGTGAATCAATAGAGCTCTGCCCTCAACTGTAGGAATGCAGTAGAAATCTGCAATCAGTTTCATTCCAAAATAGGCAGCAGATGCTTCATCCATTAAAAAGTCGCGGTTTCCTCTCATAAACAGAGTCTGAACTCCGCGCTTTTTTGCTTTAAGAATGATGTCTCTGATGTTCTGCTGGAATTTTGAGTTCTTGTCCACACCGACAAACATGTCAAACATATCACCTATGATAATCAGTCTGTCATTTAGATACAGATTGTTTTCGTAAAAATTAGACAGAGCATTAGTCAATATAGGTCTATTCTCTGCCAGGTGAAGATCAGCGATGATATATGTTGCCATAAATGACCTGCGAACTGCTTCTAATTACTCAAGGATAGCGTCAAGAATTTCAACTGTTTCAACAGGAACATCCTGATAAGGATATACAGTTTTGGTTTTTGATTTTTCAATCTTGTCAACAACGTCCATTCCTTTTACAACCTTGCCGAATACGCAGTAGCCCCAGCCGGAGATATCCTTTGATCTGAAGTTTAAGAAGTCATTGTTTACGGTGTTGATGAAGAACTGTGCAGTAGCAGAGTGAGGATCACTTGTTCTTGCCATGGCAATAGTGCCGCGCTCGTTGGCTAAACCGTTGTCTGCTTCGTTCTGGATAGGATCGTTGGTCTCTTTATTATCCATATCTTTGGTCAGACCGCCGCCCTGGATCATGAAACCCTTGATAACTCTGTGGAAAATAGTTCCCTTGTAGAAACCTGATTTTACATATTCTTCAAAGTTCTGTGCTGTCTTTGGAGCCTTATCGTAATCAAGTTCAATAACAATATCGCCAAGGGTAGTCTTTAAAGTGATCATAAAAAAATCTCTAATATAAGTAGTTAAAAAGATGTTTTAAATATATTACCTGTACATTGTACAATGTTGCTGTTTTTTTTTACATTATTATCGGTCACACAGTGAATACAAATTGAGTTGTATGCTGTTTTTCGTGTTAACCGTTCTCATTTTTGGTATAGTAGCACCACAGATTTTATTCGGATAAATTGCAATGCTGAAAATATATAACACACTGACAAGATCAAAACAGGAATTCAAGCCTATTCGTGAGGGCGAAATCGGCATGTATGTATGCGGTGTTACCGTATACGATCTCTGTCATATCGGACACGCTCGTACCTTTGTTAACTTTGATGTGATTGTCCGTTATTTAAGATACAGCGGTTATAAGGTTACTTATGTCAGAAATATCACTGATATTGATGACAAAATCATTAAAAGAGCCAATGAGCGCGGGATTGCTGCAAAAGATCTGGCTGAACAGTTTATTGTAGAGATGCACAATGATTTTGATGCACTCAATATCAGACGTCCAGATATTGAACCTAGAGCAACTCAGACTATTGATGAGATCATCGCTTTTGTTAAAAAACTCATTGATAACAAAAATGCTTATGTAGCTCAAAATGGTGATGTTGTATTCAAGATAGATACCTTCCCAGAGTATGGTCGCCTGTCAGGACAGAAGATTGATGAGTTAAAAGCAGGAGCTAGAATTGAAGTTGCTCAGGGAAAGGAAAATCCTTTAGATTTTGTGCTCTGGAAAATGTCAAAACCAGGTGAGCCATACTGGGATTCTCCATGGGGTAAAGGTAGACCAGGCTGGCATATTGAATGCTCTGCCATGAACAACAAATATCTTGGCAGTGAATTTGATATTCACGGTGGTGGTTCTGATCTTGCTTTCCCTCATCATGAGAATGAGATTGCTCAAAGCTGCTGTGCTAACCACAACGATTATGTTCATTACTGGATGCACTCTGGCATGGTAATGATTAACGAAGAGAAGATGTCAAAATCTCTCAACAACTTCTTTACCATAAGAGATGTTCTAAAAGAGTATGATCCTGAGACTATTCGTTTCTTCCTTCTGTCTGGACAGTACAGAAGTCCTTTGAACTATTCTCAGGAAAATCTTGATAAGGCAAGAGCTGCTTTAAACCGCTTCTATACAACTTTACGTGATACCAAGGCATCCGAACCTGATACTGCTGAGGATGAGTATACAGCTAAGTTTAAAGAATATATGGATGATGATTTTAATACTCCAGGTGCCATTTCTGTTCTTTTTGATCTTGTTAAGGCTGTTAATAAGGAATCAGGTGAAAAGGCAGAGAAACTTGCCGGAAGGTTAAAACAGCTTGCAAGTGTACTTGGTATCTTAGAGCAGGATCCTGACACTTTCTTGAAATCAGGTGCAGGTGTTGATGACTCAGCTGAAATTGAAGCATTAGTAAAAGAGCGAAATGATGCTAGAAAGGCAAAAGACTGGGCCAGAGCAGATGCTGCAAGAGATAAACTCAAGGCAATGAATATTGAACTTGAAGATACCCCAAATGGAACAATCTGGCATCGAATCTAGTTTAATATCAATGCAATAATTACAAAAGGCTGTGAGTTTTCTCACGGCCTTTTTAATTCCTGTTTGAATATTTAACCTTACTGTTTAATCTTAATAGATAGAGAGTAAGGAAAAGCCTATGTTTCTAGAAAAAGCCAAAGTCGCGAACTTTCGCGGTATAAGAAAAATAACTGTAGACTTTGAAGATGGCAGTACTGTTTTAATAGGTGAAAACCACTGGGGTAAAACATCATTACTACGTGTCTTATGGATGGTTCTAGGACAGGGAGAAACGCTATGTAATTTTTCTCATGACGATCTTTATGTTCCTATTCCTATTGATACCACATCAAGGATCAAAGCAGACGATCTTGTTGAAAAGGTAACAGGCAGAAAATCGATTAGTTTTGATGAAACTTATCAGAATGTAAAAAATGCTGATTCTTCTGACAGGAAGTCTGAAAACAAAGCTGATACTCCGGCATTAAAGAATGAAAAACTTTTTCTCGATGAATTGGGAAAATTCATAGATGAGAGTGAACCTTTAGATACAGCTGTAGAAGAAGAGAGTTTTGATAAGACGGATGCTCACATAAGGGTGGATCTCTTTTTCAGAGAAAGCGTTCCATCTGGTCCTGGCGAGGCTGATCCTGAGCTTAAGGACTTTTGGTATTACGACAGTGATGGTGTATACAGAATTCATTATCAGATTGTAGCTTTCTTTAATGAGAATGAAGGTAGATTTGTCACTTACCATAACCTTTTAAACAAGCAGAAGATGGCTGTTAAGAGAGATGAAAAACAGGTGAAAGCCATTTTAGCTCTCATTCGCTACAATCCTGTGTTCCGTCTTCGTGACAGTCGTATGGATGGACAGAGTGATTACTCAGATGAGCAGTCAAGAGAGAACAAGCTCAAGGCCATTATGGCAAAAGTTCAGGCATCAGAAACTGTTTCTGGTGAATACATAGGAAGTGTCATAAATCTGTTTGGTGATTTTTTAGACAAGTATTTTGCCAATTACACCAATTACAGTGGAGATGTAAAGCAACCCAAGAAAACCCGAAATTTAGACGATATTGTAAAAAGACCAATTTCTCTTGAATCATTATCATCAATCAAGACCATGCTACAGGAGCCTGGATTTAACAAGTCAAAGGCTTTGGTATCATTTATTGCCATCAACATGCTTTTATCTCAAGGTGATCGTAAAATCTCCCCAGACAGCAGACCTATCATCATCTTCGAGGATATTGAATCACGTTTTCATCCATCACTTCTTCTGTCTTTCTGGTCGTTAATTGAACCTACTGAAACTCAAAAAATTATTACGACCAACAGCGGAGATCTTTTAAGTGCAGTATCTCTTGAATCCTTACGTCGTCTGCACAGAAGACTTTATGATACCTACTGTTTCAAGATTGATCCGTATGCCTTAAGTTATGAGGATCTAAGAAGAATCGCTTTTCATATCAGGCTTAACAGACCAATGGCTCTGTTTGCAAGAACGTGGATTTTGGTTGAGGGTGAAACAGAAGTATGGATCATAACTCAGATAGCTTCTATCCTTGGGATCTCTCTGCCATGTGAAGGTATCAGGATTATTGAGTTTGCTCAGTGCGGTTTAAAACCTCTTATAAAAATGGCAAAACAGCTTGGTATCAATTTTCACGTGCTGACAGACGGAGATGAAGCCGGACAGAAATATTCAGATATCACCAAGGCTTTCATTTCAAAGAAAAAGATAGACCGATACCTGACCACATTGCCACAAAAGGATATTGAGCATTATCTTTACACTCAAGGTTATGAGAGAACATTCAGGCTGGCTGCGGGCATTACCAATCAGAATCAGCTGAAAAAAGGTTTTAACATGGACAGGATCATTGAGCTTGCAATCAGAAAAAAGAGCAAGCCTGGACTTGCTCTGGTTCTTGTGGATGCCATTCAAAAGCGTGGACTTGAAGGTGTTCCTGTTATTTTTGCCAGACTTTTACAGACGGTAAGGGAGCTTGGCAGCGAGAATTACCTATAGTCTTTTGTTGTGCAGAATTCAGGCTGTATTAGCAGTATAAAATGTCAATAAATATTGCTATTCAATATTCTGAATCTGCTCTCTCATCTGCTCAATTAAAACCTTGAGTTCAACGGCGGTATCTGTGATGAGAAGGTTTGATGCTTTTGAGGCAATGGTGTTTGCCTCACGGTTGTATTCCTGCATCAAAAAGTCGAGTCTCTTTCCGCAAAGTCCGCCTCCATGCAGAATACTTTCTGTTTGCGCAAGATGAGATCTGAGCCTGTCATATTCCTCTTTGATATCTGCTCTCTGAGCTGCAAGCACTACTTCAGCTTCTAGTCTCTCTTTTGGAATTTCAGTATCGCTAAGTTTTCCCAATATTCTTTCTTTTTCTGTTGCAACAAGGCTCTCTAGGTTGTCTCTAATGACATCAAGCTGTTTTTCAATGTCAGATTCAATTGCTAAAAGACAGCATCTGATGCGATCACCTTCAAGTGCTCTTGATTCAAGGAACTTTAAAACAGCTTCATTAAAACACTGCTCAAGATCTGGCATGATTTCTTCTAGATCTTTTCTTTCAACCTTAATTCCAGGATAGTTTAGGATTTCTGTAGCGTTTACAGTGGCATTTGGAATTTCGCTGTTAATGAGTCGAATCGCCGAGGCAATCTGTTTGAGAGTATTTTGGTCTATTTCAAACTGATCTTCTATGTCATCAGTGTAGATAACAGTACAGTTGACCTTACCTCTTTTCAGATGCGATTTTAAGATGTCAGAAAATTTTTTCTCTAAAGTTTTTATATTGTCAGAAATTTGCAGATTTAATTCTGTAAAGCGGTTGTTTACAGATGAGATAGTGATACTTACTGAACCTTTTTTCAGTTTCTTTTCGAGGTTTGAATAACCAGTCATGCTGTAGATTCTGTTCATTGGGCACTCCTTGTAATTTTAAATTATAACAGTAGAGATAGTGTGACGACAAAAGCGTTCTTATAGTGTAGAATTTAAGCAGTTTTTTAGAGGAAGGTACTATGCAGGAATATCAGCGTAAGTTTATTGAACTGGCTTTGGCCAAAGGTGTATTGAAGTTTGGTTCTTTTGTTTTGAAATCTGGCAGAACAAGCCCATATTTTTTCAATGCGGGAGGTTTCAATACTGGTTCAGATTTAGCTGAGCTTGGTTCATGCTATGCTCACGCTTTAGTTGATGCAGGTATTTCATTTGATGTTTTATTCGGACCTGCATACAAGGGAATTCCTCTAGCCTGTGCCACTTCTATTGCACTTGCAACCGAGCATAACCGCAATGTTCCTTGGTGTTTCAACCGCAAGGAAAAGAAAGATCATGGAGAGGGTGGTAATCTCGTGGGAGCCCCTCTAAAGGGTGATATTCTTCTTGTTGATGACGTAATTACAGCCGGTACAGCAATTAGAGAATCAGAGCAGATCATTAAGGCCACAGGAGCAAATTTCAAGGCTGCCATTATCGCCTTAAACCGTATGGAGAAAGGCAATGGGGATAAGAGCGCCATTGAAGAGGCTGAAGAGAGCATCGGTATCAAGATTATTTCAATTGTAACTTTCAATGACCTGTTGAAGTACATTGAAAATGACAGCGAGCTAAGCGCTCATATCCCAGCAATGCTCAAGTACAGAGAGCAGTACGGCGCATAGCATCAGATATGCTTCTGTTTTTTTGTAGACAGAAGCATGTCATATAGTAGGTTCATTTCTTGTAGCCGGCGCTTATCTGACTGTAAGCGCAACCGCAGTAAAGCTGGTTGTAAAAACCGATTTCTTTTACAAGTTCATAACGTCTGCCGACAAGACCATCTTTTCTCCAGTCCTGATCCCAGTAACTTATGTTTTCTGCCTGTTTTGCTGCAGCAAATCCGGCCTCATCAACCTGCTTTTTACTTTTCCATCTGGAAGTTGCAAGTGTTGTGGTGAAGGTATTGATGCCGTTTTCTTTTGCGAACATTGCAGTAACTGTAAGTCTGTGAGTAAAGCATTTCAAACATCTTCCTCCACGCTCTGGTTCGTTTTCAAGACCTTTGATTTTCTCCTGCCAGTTCTCGTAATCGTAATCACCGACTACGTAATCAAGATTCAATAGTTGGCACAGGTGGATCCATTCATCTCTTCTTTTTTCGTATTCTTCAAACGGATAGATATTTGGATTGTAAAAAAACATCAAAGGCCTGATATTGTTGAATAGAAGGCATTCCACCAATGAAGTAGAGCATGGAGCGCAGCAGGCATGAAGAACTAGCCCGTTGGCACCTTCAGGAAGTATTAACTCTTTTTTAGGACTAGATTTTGCAAAATCATCAGGCAGTGAAAAGTTAAATGTCATATTATGATCCGAATAAGACTGAATATCGTATTATAGTCAGAGTTTTTTTATTAACCAAAAGAAAAACAATGAAGTCACAATCCGCAAAAATATTATTAACCCTGTTATGTCCTGTTACATTGTGTGGACTTTTCTATTATCTATATGATTTTTCATTAAGAAGTTATGTCACTTTTTTTGTATACAATCTGACATCACTTGTAGCGGTAATTTTAACTTTTTTCCTGATATCTGACAGAAAAAAGGCACTTTGGGCTTTTGTCTTTATCGAGGCTGTATATTTAAGTGTTTATCTCCTGTCTTTAGCATTAGGCCTAAATACCAGTCTCTTTGATTTTGCAAAGGGGGTTGGCTTTTCTTTAATTGTGGCATCACTCGTATTGCTTGCAAGTACGCTGTTCACAGGTCGTGGATTAGTATTAAATATATTTTTCTTTCTACTCGTTTTTATAGCGCTACTCTTTCCTCTCATGTTTATCTGCTATTTTGTAGCAACAGGATCGCTGATATCCTCTGATATCATTATTGCGCTAGCGCAGACTAATCCTGAAGAGGGGTCGGAATTCTTTATAAGTAATGTCAATGTATGGTGGGGTGTTTCTTTTATTGTTCTGTCAGCAGTTTTAGCCATTAGTTTTATCCTGATAAAAAGAGCAAAGCTAAAACTTTCCTCCCAAAGATACCTGACGGTTTCACTTTTTTTAACTCTTGTATCAGCGGTGTTTCTTGTATTGCCAAGAATGGATTACCTTCCATTTGCAGTGGTTAAAATCACATCAAGACAGCTAGATAACTTTGATGCCTACAAAAAGCAGAAAGGGGAGAGATTAGAAAAGTTAAAGACTCTTACCTCATTAAAACTAGAAGACAGAAGTGTTAAAAATCCAGGTCTTTATGTGCTGGTTATCGGAGAGTCTGCCAGTGCAAACAGAATGCAGGTTTATGGTTTTGAAAGAAAAAATACCAGCAGACTTGTAGCAAGACTTAAAGAATCAGAGCACAATCTTGTATTCAGAAATGTCTATTCGTCATGGCCACAGACAGTCCAGGCCCTTTCATATGCGCTAACACAGGCCAATCAGTACAATGGTATTGAATGTGTAAATGCATTTTCCTTAATTGAAATGGCACGAGTCTGCGGCTTTGATACCTACTGGCTTTCAAATCAGCGTAAATACGGCATGTATGAAACTCCAATTACTGTAATTGCATCAACTGCCGCCCACGAGATCTGGACTAACGGGACCTCAAAGATGGAAAGTGTGTTTTTTGACTCAGAGCTTGTAAAGAACTTTCCAAAAATTGATGAGAATACCAACACCCTTGTTGTAATACATCTTATGGGAAGTCACCAGAAATATGACAAGAGACTGCCAAATGATTTCATGCTGTTTCATGGAGATGATTCTGTACTAGACAGCTACGATGATACCATTGCATATACTGATTACATAGTCGATGAAATCTATAAAAAGGCTGCTCTGAATAAATCTTTTAAAGCTTTAGTGTACTTTTCTGATCATGGAGAAGATCCTCATCTTACAGGCGGTCATGATCCTGAAAATGTAACTCTGAACATGCTGCATGTTCCTTTGTATATGCATTTGTCTTCTTCATTTGTAGAAGAAGCACCTAAGGTGTTTTTGAATCTGAAATCAAATACAGGAAAGTACTTTTCAAATGATCTGATATTTGATCTGATGACTTCCATATTAGGTATAGATGGTATTCCTGATTACAGGCAGTCATTAAATCTTGCAAGTGACGAGTATTCGCTAGACAGGGATTCTATCCTTACAATGTATGGAAAAATGCATTTAGATGACAGCAGGTTGCAAAAATTAAAAAAATAGTTTGTATTTTTTTTTAAATCGTGTAGAATAATTTGACTTTTGTAGTGCGCACTATGCGCGACGTACAAAACCAGCCCTACTTCCCATGTGATGCGGCTGATGATACCCTCCCGATTTGGGAGAAATTGTAAGTACAACGCTTCCTCTTGTAATTCAAACTATAGTTTGAAGTTGAGCAAGAAGGCAGGTGTTTGTTTGTTCTTTTATTTATTATGGAGTCTGCAATGCAGAATCAGAGAATTAGGATCCGCCTCAAGGCATACGATCACAGATTGATTGATCATTCAACCGCTGAAATCGTTGAAACTGCAAAACGCACAGGTGCCCAGGTTCGTGGTCCGATCCCGCTCCCTACTCGTAAGGAGCGTTACACCATCCTTATTTCCCCACATGTAAACAAAGATGCTCGTGACCAGTACGAAATCCGTACTCACAAGCGCTTAGTTGATATCGTGGAGCCAACTGAGAAGACTGTTGATGCTTTAATGCGTTTAGATCTTGCAGCTGGTGTGGATGTTCAGATCAGCCTTCGCTAACAATAGGGGATAAATACAATGTCAATCGGTTTAATTGGCCGCAAGCTTGGTATGACCCGTGTTTTCAACGAGAACGGCAAATCTGTTCCAGTAACAGTCATCCAGGTAGAAGCAAACCGCGTTACCCAGGTTAAGAATCTTGAATCAGACGGTTACACCGCAATTCAGGTTACTACTGGCGAGCGCAAAGCAAGTCGTATGACCAAGCCAGAAATTGGTCATTTCGCTAAGTCCGGCGTTCAGGCAGGCCGTGGCTTATGGGAGTTCCGTTTAGATGATGCCGAGCTTGCTAACTATAAAGTAGGCGACGAGATCAAGGTAGACGCCTTCCAGGATGTTAAGAAAGTTGATGTAACTGGTCAGTCAAAAGGTAAAGGTACTGCTGGTACTATCAAGCGCTATAACTTCTTACATCAGGATTACACTCACGGTAACTCACGTTCACATCGTGTTCCTGGCTCAACCGGTCAGAATCAGACTCCAGGTCGAGTATTCAAGGGTAAGAAGATGGTTGGTCACATGGGTTCTGAGAAAGTCACTGTACAGTGCCTTGACTTAGTTCGCATTGATGCAGAACGCAATTTACTCCTCGTTAAGGGTGCTGTTCCAGGCGCTAACAACGGTGATGTAATTGTAAGGCCAAGTGTTAAAGCTTAACCTGAGGTAATAGGAAATGGAATTAAAGTTAATTGGCACTGACAAGCAGCTTGAAGTATCAGAGAATGCTTTTGGCCGCGAGTTCAATGAGCCATTAGTGCATCAGGTTGTAGTTTCTTACCTGAGCACTGCCCGCCGTGGCACTAAAGCCCAGAAGACCCGCTCTGAAGTTTCAGGCGGCGGCAAGAAGCCATTCCGTCAGAAGGGCACCGGCCGTGCACGTGCTGGTTCTTCCCGCTCACCATTATGGCGTGCTGGTGGTACCATCTTTGCTGCTAAGCCACAGGATTGGACTCAGAAAGTTAATCGTAAGATGTATCGTGTTGCTATGTGCAGCATCTTATCTGAGCTCGTTCGTCAGGATCGTTTAGTTGTAGTTGAAGACTTCAAGATTGAAGATCACAAGACTAAGACTCTCGTAAACAAGCTGAAGGATCTCGGCTTAAAGCAGGTTCTTATCGTAACTGATGCTATCGATGACAACTTATTCTTAGCATCACGCAATCTGTACAAAGTAGAAGTATGTCAGCCACGTTCTTCAGAGTTCAACCCATACAATCTGGTTGGCTTTGACAAGATTCTTGTTACTTCTGCCGCTGTTAAGAAGATCGAAGAGGAGTTACTGAAATAATGTCACAGGCTCGTCTATACAACATCTTAAAAGCTCCAGTAGTTTCTGAGAAGAGCACTGCTGCTAACGAAAAGAATGTTTTAGTATTCAAAGTCCTCAAGGACGCTACTAAGGATGAAATCAAGGCCGCTGTTGAGACCATCTTCAATGTTCAGGTTCTCGACGTTCGTACCTTAAATGTTCTTGGTAAAGTTCGCCGTACCGCACGTGGTTTAGGCAAGCGTTCTGATTGGAAAAAGGCTTATGTTACTCTTCCAGAAGGCACTACACTCGATGTAGAAGATGCCTCACAGCAGACTAACAAGGAGAGCAAGTAATGGCAATCATAAAAGCAAAGCCAACCACTCCATCACGTCGTCACGTGGTTCAGATCAAGACTGCTGACTTATGGAAGGGTGGTCCAGAGCGTTCTCTTACCGTTGAGAAGCGTAAGACTGGTGGTCGTGACAATTATGGTCACATTTCAACCCGTCACATCGGTGGTGGTCACAAGCAGCGTTACCGTTTAATCGACTTCAAGCGTCAGAAGGACGGTGTTGTAGCTGTTGTTGAGCGTATTGAGTACGATCCAAACCGTTCTGCTCACATCGCTTTAATCTGCTATACAGATGGTTCACGTAGCTATATCTTAGCTCCTAAGGGCCTCAAGGCAGGTGACAAGGTTGTTTCAGGTCAGAATGCTGAGATCAAAGTTGGTAATACTCTGCCAATGCGCAACATTCCACTTGGTACTACCATCCACGCTGTAGAGCTTCATCCAGGTGCTGGTGCAGTATTTGCACGTTCAGCAGGTTGCTACTGTGAACTCGTTGCACGTGAGGGTGCTTACGTAACCCTTCGCATGCGTTCAGGCGAAATGCGTAAAGTATTAGCTGAAGGCCGTGCAACTATCGGTGAAATCGGCAATGGCGAGCACATGCTTGCTCAGCTTGGTAAAGCTGGTGCTAAGCGTTGGCGCGGCGTTCGCCCTACCGTTCGCGGTATGTCAATGAACCCTATCGACCATCCACATGGTGGTGGTGAAGGTAGAAACAAGGGTATTCAGCCTTGCTCACCATGGGGTACCCCATGTAAGGGCTTCAAGACCCGTAATAACAAGCGTACTGACAAGTACATTGTTCATCACCGTTAATCGAATAGCGAGGATATAACATGCCACGTTCTTTAAAGAAAGGTCCATTTATTGATGAGTCCTTACTTAAGAAGGTACTGCAGGCCACTGAGAACGGCGATAAAAAGCCAATCAAGACCTGGTCACGCCGTTCAGTTATCATTCCACAGATGATTGGAATGACCATCGCTGTTCACAACGGCCGTCAGCACGTACCAGTTTTTGTTTCTGATGAAATGGTAGGTCACAAGTTAGGTGAGTTTGCACCAACTCGTACCTTCAAAGGTCACGCCGCCGCTGCCACAGCTAAGGCTTAATGGAGTTTAATGTAATGGAAGTTAAAGCTATACATAAATATGCTCGTTCTTCTGCACAGAGAACTCGCCTGGTCGCAGATCAGGTTCGCGGTTTACCTGTTCAGAAAGCTCTGGATTTATTAAAGTTCAGCCCACGTAAGGCTGCTGCAATTATCCGCAAGGTATTGCTCTCTGCTGTTGCTAACGCAGAGCACAATAATTCTATGGACATCGATTCACTCGTTGTTTCAAAGATTATGGTAGATGAGGGTCCATCTCTAAAGCGTATCATGCCACGTGCTAAAGGCCGTGCTGATCGTATTGTGAAGCGTACTTCTCACATCACCGTTGTTGTAGCTGACGAGGTTAGGGAGTAATTATGGGCCAGAAAATTAATCCAAACGGAATCAGACTGGGTATCACCAGACCTTATTCATCAGTTTGGTATGCATCAACTGCAAATTTCCCTGCTAACATCAAGAGCGATTCT
This sequence comes from Succinivibrio sp., assembly GCA_051885305.1. GTDB lineage: Bacteria > Pseudomonadota > Gammaproteobacteria > Enterobacterales > Succinivibrionaceae > Succinivibrio. The sequence continues at coordinate 68,435 of JBJEWY010000071.1, forward strand.
GCAGTTCGTAAATATCTGACCGGTGAGCTCAAGAACGCATCTGTTTCAAAGATCGTTATTGACCGCCCAGCCAAGAGCATTCGCGTAACCATCTGCACTGCACGCCCAGGTATCGTTATTGGTAAGAAGGGTGAAGATGTTGAGAAGTTACGTCAGAAGATTTCAGCTATCGCTGGTGTTCCTGCACAAGTTAACATCTCAGAGATCCGCAAGCCAGATCTTGATGCTAAGCTTGTAGCAGACTCAATTGCATCACAGCTCGAGCGCCGTGTAATGTTCCGCCGTGCTATGAAGAAGGCAATTCAGAACGCAATGCGTGCTGGTGCTAAGGGTATCAAAGTTGAAGTATCAGGCCGTTTAGGCGGTGCCGAAATTGCTCGTTCAGAGTGGCTCCGTGAAGGTCGTGTACCTCTTCACACTCTTCGCGCTGATATCGATTATGCTCTGTCAGAGGCTATTACAACCTATGGTGTAATCGGTATTAAGGTTTGGATCTTCAAGGGTGAAGTTTTAGGTGGACTCCCACTGACCCAGGAAGAGACCGAGGACCGTAGCAATGCAGCTGCTCCAGCTGGTCGTCGTGGCCGTCGTGATGATAACCAGGCTCGTAACGGCCGTGGTCGTCGCGGTGCTAAGAAGACCGATGAAGCATCAGCTTCAAAGGCTGCTGAGTAACGGAGGAAGTATAAGTGTTACAACCTAAACGTACAAAATATCGCAAGACTCAGAAAGGTCGCAATGAAGGCTTAGCATACGCAGGCTCAATTGTTTCTTTTGGTGAGTTTGGTCTTAAGGCTACATCTCGTGGTCAGGTAACTGCCCGTGAGATCGAAGCTGCACGTCGTGCTTTCACCCGTGAGATGAAGCGTGAAGGTAAAGTCTGGATTCGTGTATTCCCAGATAAGCCAATCACTCAGAAAGCTTTGGGTGTTCGTATGGGTAAAGGTAAAGGTGCTGTTGAGTACTGGGTTGCTCCAATCCAGCCTGGCCGTATCCTTTTCGAAATCGGTGGTATTTCAGAGGAAGTTGCTCGTGAGGCATTCCGTCTTGCATCAGCAAAACTTTCTGTAACTACTACCTTCGTTCGTAAGCAGGTGATCTAATGCAAGCAAACGATTTACGTAATAAGTCAGTTGAAGAGTTAAAGGCTGAGCTCTCTAATCTTCAGCGCGAGCAGTTCAACTTACGTTTCAGTTTAAAGGCTGGTCAGTTACAGCAGACTGATAACGTACGTAAAGTACGTCGCGATATCGCACGTATCAACACAATTATCTCTGAGAAGTTAAACTCAGAGGCTAAGTAGAGGAAGAGTTAAATGTCAGAATCAAATGCAAAAGTAGCTCGCTCCCTCCGCGGCCGTGTAGTTAGCGATAAGATGCAGAAAGCTTGCGTGGTTGCAGTTGAGCGCCGTGTTGCTCACCCTGTATATGGTAAGATCATTACCCGTACCACCAAGTTCCACGTATCAGACGCTGAGAACCTTGCTCACGTTGGTGATCTGGTTGAAATCTGCGAGTGCCGTCCTGTATCCAAGACCATTTCTTGGAAACTGGTGGAAGTTGTAGAAAAAGCCCAGAACGTTTAACGTAGTCTAATAAATAGAGACCGTAAGATTAATTATCTTGCGGTCTTTTGTTTTTTATGCTACACTTTAGCGCCCTTCTATGTTGAGAAGGGGGTTTTTGTTTTTTTTAACGGAGCATTTTGAAATGATCCAGATGCAAAGCATGCTTGATGTAGCCGATAATTCTGGCGCACGTGCAGTACAGTGTATCAAGGTTATTGGTGGTTCCCACCGCCGTTACGCTGGCATTGGCGACATTATTAAAGTGTCTGTAAAAGACGCTATTCCACGCGGCAAAGTCAAGAAGGGCGACGTACTCGACGCTGTTGTTGTTCGCACCAAGAAAGGTGTTCGCAGACCAGACGGTTCAGTAATTCGCTTTGACAGTAACGCTGCAGTTTTATTAACTGCACAGAAAGAGCCTATTGGTACCCGTATCTTCGGACCTGTTACTCGTGAACTTCGTACCGAGCAGTTTATGAAGATCGTATCTTTAGCTCCAGAAGTACTCTAATTTAAAAAGGGGTATTAAGAAATGGCAGCGAAAATTCGCACCAACGACGAAGTAATCGTCATCACCGGCAAAGATAAGGGCAAGACTGGTAAAGTTACCCGTGTTTTAACTGGTGAACACAAGGTGTTTGTTGAAGGCATTAATGTCAAGAAGAAACACCAGAAACCTAACCCAAACCTTGGCATCCAGGGCGGCATTGTTGACGTTGTAGCACCAATCGATGTTTCAAACGTAGCAATTTACAATCCTGATACCAAAAAGGCTGACCGTGTTGGCTTCCGTGTAGAAGATGGCAAGAAAGTCCGCTTCTTCAAGTCAAACGATAAGGTCATTCCTTCATCTGCCAAGTAAGCGTTAATTAAAGGAGAATAACGATGGCGAAACTGCATGATCTTTACAAGCAGGAAGTAATCAAAGCCTTAACCGAAAAATTTGGTTACAAGACAATCATGCAAGTCCCTCGGATTGAGAAGATCACCCTGAATATGGGTGTTGGTGAGGCTGTTGCAGACAAGAAAGTTTTAGAGAACGCTGCAAAAGACATGACCGCTATTGCTGGTCAGAAGCCATTAATCACCAAAGTTCGCAAATCCGTAGCGGGCTTCCATATTCGTGAGGGCTATCCAATCGGCTGTAAGGTTACCCTACGCGGTGAGCGTATGTGGGAGTTCCTCGAGCGTTTAATTGTGATTGCAATTCCACGTATCCGTGATTTCCGTGGCTTGTCAGCAAAGTCATTTGATGGCAGAGGAAATTACTCAATGGGTGTACGCGAGCAGATCATCTTCCCAGAGATCGATTTCGATAAAGTTGATACAGTTCGTGGTTTAGATATTACTATCACCACCACTGCAAAGACCGACGAAGAAGGTAGAGCCCTTCTTGAGGCCTTCAACTTCCCATTCCGTACTCAGGCAAGCAAGTAATCGAGGACGAACTAATGGCTAAGACATCAATGATCAATAGAGACCTGAAAAGAAAGCGTCTTGCAGATAAATACTTTGCAAAGCGTCAGGAGCTCAAAACTATTATTTCTAGCGTATCTGCTTCTGATGAAGAGCGTTTCGCTGCAGTTCAGGCTTTAGCCGCTCTGCCACGTGATTCAAGCCCTTCACGTCAGCGCAATCGCTGCTCTGAGACTGGTCGTCCACACGGCTATTTACGCAAGTTCGGTTTATGCCGTATTAAACTGCGTGAGCACATGATGCGTGGCGAGATCCCTGGTCTTCACAAGGCTAGCTGGTAAGAGGAGAGATACAAATGATGCAAGATCCTATTGCGGATTTATTAACCCGCATTCGCAACGGCCAGGCATCTGGCAAAGTTTCCGTTTCAATGCCATCTTCAAAGCTGAAGGTTGCTATTGCTAACCTGCTTCTGAAGGAAGGTTATATCTCTTCTGTAGCAGAGAACGGTGACGTTAAGAAAGTTTTAGAAATTGGCCTTAAGTACTACGAAGGTGCTCCAGTTATCGAGTTAATCCAGAGAGTTTCTCGTCCTGGCCTCCGTATCTACAAGAAGAGTGCAGAATTACCACGTATCATGAACGGTCTTGGTATTGCTGTTATTTCTACTTCTAAAGGCTTAATGACCGATCGTGCTGCCCGTAAGGACGGCTTGGGCGGCGAAGTTATCTGCTACGTCGCATAATAGGGAGGCAACATGTCACGTATTGCTAAGGAACCTGTAGTAGTTCCTCAGGGCGTCGAAGTTACTCTCGACGGTCAGAATGTAACCATCAAGTCCAAGAAAGGACAGATGAGTTTAAATGTTCATCCTTTAGTAACCGTTTCTTTTGAAGACGGTAAGCTGAAGGTTGCTCAGGCTGCTGATTCATCAGAGTCAAACATGCAGTCTGGTACCACCCGCGCTTTACTTAACAACATGGTTGTTGGTTTAGATAAGGGTTTCGAAAGAGCACTGAAGTTAGTAGGTGTGGGTTATCGTGCAGCTGTTAAGGGTAAGGTATTAAACCTTGTTTTAGGTTATTCTCACCCAATCGACTTTGAGTTACCAGAGGGCGTTACCGCTGAGACTCCAAGCCAGACTGACATTGTATTAAAGAGCTTTGATAAAGCCCTTTTAGGTCAGGTTGCTGCTAAGGTTCGTGCATTCCGTGCTCCAGAGCCATATAAGGGCAAAGGTGTTCGCTATGCTGACGAAATCATCCACATTAAAGAAGCTAAGAAGAAATAATAGGGTGGCATAACATGTTCGAAAAGAAAGAAGCTCGCATTCGCCGCGCTAGTAAGTCACGTGCAAAGATGCACGAGTTAGGTGTAACCCGTTTAGTAGTTACCCGTACTCCACGTCACATCTATGCACAGATTATCAGCAATGATAACCGTGTTTTAGCTTCAGCAAGCACATTAGAGAAGGACCTTGTTAAGGACCTGAAGTTCACCGGTAATGTCGAAGCCGCTAAGGTAATCGGCAAGGCTGTTGGTGAGCGTGCTTTAGCAGCTAAGGTTGAAACCGTAGCTTTCGATAGATCAGGCTATCAGTACCACGGCCGTGTTGCAGCATTAGCTGACGCTGCCCGTGAAGCTGGCCTCAAGTTCTAGTAGGAGTGTTTAAATGCAGCACAAAGACGAAACTCAGGCTGGCGAATTGCAAGAAAAATTAGTTGCAGTTAATCGTGTAGCTAAAGTAGTAAAGGGTGGTCGTATTTTCTCATTCACCGCATTAACTGTTGTTGGTGATGGTAACGGCCGTGTTGGTTATGGTTATGGCAAGGCTGGTGAAGTTCCTGCTGCTATTCAGAAGGCAATTGAACAGGCTCGCCGTAATGTTCACAATAACATCACCCTCAATGATGGTACTTTATTCCATGCTGTTAAGGGCGAGCACTCAGGCTCAATGGTTTACATGCAGCCTGCCTCAGAAGGTACTGGTATTATTGCCGGTGGTGCTATGCGTGCAGTTTTAGAGGTTGCTGGTGTACGTAACGTGTTGGCTAAGGCTTATGGCTCAACCAACCCAATCAACGTTGTACGTGCAACTGTTGCAGCTCTTGCTTCAATGCGTACCCCTGAGGGTATCGCTGCTAAGCGCGGCCTCTCAGTGAAGGAAATTCTGGAGTAAAAAATGGCAGACAAGAAAACCGTTAAAGTTACTCTGATTAAGAGCGTAATTGGTCGTAACCCTAAGCACGTTGCAACCGTTAAGGGTTTAGGTTTACGCCGTATCCGTCACACTGTTGAGCTCGAGGATACTCCTTCTGTTCGCGGTATGATTAACAAGGTTAGCTATCTGCTCAAAGTAGAGGAATAATTATGCGTCTTGATACTTTATCCCCTGCTGAGGGTTCACGCAAAGTAGCCGTACGCGTTGGTCGTGGTATCGGTTCCGGCTTAGGCAAGACCTGTGGCCGTGGTGTTAAGGGTGCTGGTGCACGTAAGAGTGCTCACAAGCGTCCTGGTTTCGAAGGCGGTCAGATGCCAATGAAGATCCGTTTACCAAAGTTTGGTTTCTGGTCTCCAAAGTCTGATGTTACCGCTGAAGTAACTCTTAACAACTTAAACAACATCGAAGGTGATGTAGTTGATATGGCAGCTCTTCTTGATGCTCGTCTTATCTCTAAGAAAGTTAAGTACGTAAAGGTTGTATTATCTCGCGTTCCTAACTTCACCAAGAAGATCACCTTAAAGGGTGTTGGTGTAACCAAGGGTGCTAAGGCTGCTATCGAAGCTGCTGGTGGCACCGTTGAGGTTGCTAAGTACATTACTGATGCTGCTGAGCGTTTAGAGAAGTCTGCTAAGAAGTCAGCTGCTAAGCAGCAGGCTCGTATTGATGCAGTTAAGGCTGCAGGCAAGATCAAGCCTGCAAAGAAGACTGCAGAGCAGAAAGCTGCTAAAAAGGCTGCTAAGTAATTAACAGGGGGCGATAGCCCCCTTAATGAGGTTTTGCATGGCTAGAAAATCACTGTTTGAGAAAAGTCGTGAAATGGCAGCAAAGCAAACTAAAGGATCTGGCGAGATTCGTCAGCGCCTTCTTTTTGTTGTTATTGCCTTAATTATGTTCAGACTTGGATCTTATATTCCAGTTCCAGGTGTGAATGCCGACGTGCTTCAGCGTGTTTTCGATTCTCAGAGCGGAACCATTATTGGCATGTTCAATATGTTCTCTGGTGGCGCTTTAGAGCGAGCATCAGTGTTAGCACTTGGAATCATGCCATATATTTCTGCATCTATTATTATCCAGTTGCTTGCTGTTCTGAATAAGAACCTCGCCGAACTTAAAAAGGAAGGTGAGTCAGGTCGTCGCAAGATTACACAGTATACTCGTATTGCTACTGTATTTCTTGCTGCATTGCAGGCATTTGGTATGGCTACCGGTATTCCTAACATGATGCCAGGCTTAGTTGATAATCCTGGTTTTGGTTTTTACTTTGTAACAACCGTTTCATTGGTAACTGGTACCATGATGCTGATGTGGCTTGGTGAGCAGATCACTGAGCGTGGCATCGGAAATGGTATTTCTCTTATCATTTTCGCTGGTATTGTTGCAGGCTTGCCTTCAGCACTTGCTCGTACCTTTGAACAGTCACGTCAGGGTGATTTGTCTACCATTGCACTTCTGTTAATTGGTGTAGTAGTGGTCCTTGTGACCTTCTTCGTGGTTTTCGTCGAGCGCGGACAGCGCAAGATTGTAATCGAATACACTAAACGCCAGATGGGCAACCGTATTTACTCTCAGCCTCGTTCAACCTTACCATTAAAAATTAATTTGTCAGGTGTGATTCCAGCAATTTTTGCTTCATCAATCATCCTATTCCCTGGCACTGTAGTTTCATGGTTTGGTCAGGGCGATAATGCTGTTGCAAATGTGCTGGGCAGTATTTCTGTTTTCCTGCAGCCGGGCCAGCCTCTGTATGAGTTGCTGTATGCAGCTGCCATTATTTTCTTCACATTCTTCTATACTGCACTGGTATTCAATCCACGTGAGATGGCAGATAACCTGAAGAAAGGTGGTGCATTTATCCCTGGAATTCGTCCAGGTGAGCAGACAGCTCGTTTCATTGACAAGGTAATGACCCGTCTGACCTTAAGTGGTTCTTTATACATGGTATTGGTTTGTCTGGTTCCACAGTTACTCATGAACTGGTTTAATGTTCAGTTCTATTTCGGTGGTACCTCACTTCTGATTATTGTTGTTGTCTGCATGGACTTCGTAGCACAGTTACAGAGTCATATGATGAATCAGCAGTATGGTGATATCATGCGTAAGGCTAACTTGAGAAATTACGGACGTTAGTTTTTCATCTTAATGGAGAATAAAAATGAAAGTTGGTGCTTCAGTTAAGAAAATATGCCGCAACTGCAAAGTAGTCCGCCGTCACGGTGTTGTCCGCATCATCTGCAGCAATCCTAAGCATAAGCAGCGTCAGGGCTAATGCTTTTTTGTGTGCAATACTTGCGCGCATATAATTAAATCTGTATAATCATACAGCTTAAAGCACTAAGAGTAATCTTGGTGCTTTTCTGACATGCCAAAGTGCACTATAGCGGTTGCCACGTATCCTAACGGGCTTTGTGGCAACTTTTGTTTAACCGACCTTTATTTATTTTAGGAGATCAATAGTGGCCCGTATTGCTGGCATTAATGTGCCTGATCAAAAGATCGCCGTGATTGCTTTACAGTCAATCTATGGCATCGGCCCAACCCGCGCAAGCGAAATCCTCGCTAATGCCGGTGTTGAAGAGTCTGCTAGATTAAAGGATTTAGACGAATCCGTAGTAGACAAGATCCGCGCCGAAGTAGCTAAGTTCACCGTTGAAGGTGATCTTCGTCGTGAAATTTCAATGAACATCAAGCGCCTCATCGACCTTGGTACTTATCGTGGCCTGCGTCACCGCAGAGGCCTTCCAGTACGTGGTCAGCGTACTAAGACCAATGCACGTACCCGTAAGGGCCCACGTAAGAGCATTAAGAAGTAGGAGACCTTAGATGGCAGAAGAAATCAAAAAAGAGCAGTCAGTTGCTAAGACTTCTCGCTCAAAGCGCTCTAAGAAGCAGGTTGCTGATGGCGTAGCTCATATCCACGCATCTTTCAATAACACCATTGTTACTATCTCTGATCGTCAGGGTAACGTCCTTTCATGGGCTACCGCTGGTGGTTCAGGTTTCCGTGGTTCACGTAAGTCAACTCCTTATGCTGCTCAGGTTGCAGCAGAGCGTGCTGGCGAAGCTGCCAAGGAATTCGGTGTTAAGAACCTTGAAGTTATGGTAAAGGGCCCAGGTCCTGGTCGTGAGTCTTCAATCCGTGCTTTAAATGCACAGGGTTACAAGATCACTAACATCACTGATGTTACCCCTATCCCTCATAACGGTTGCCGCCCACCTAAGAAGCGTCGCGTCTAACCACAAAGTTCAATTTGGAGAAAGATAAATGGCAAAATATACAGGTCCAGCCCTGAAATTAAGCCGCCGTGAGGGTGTTGACTTATTCCTTAAGTCAGGCGTTCGCGCAATTGATACCAAGTGCAAGTTAGAAACTGCACCAGGCCAGCATGGCGCAAACAAGGCTCGTCTCTCTGACTACGGCATGCAGTTACGTGAGAAGCAGAAGGTTCGTCGTATTTACGGTGTTCTTGAGCGTCAGTTCCGTAACTACTACAAGAAAGCATCAAGAATGACTGGTAACACTGGTGAAAACCTGTTACAGCTTCTCGAGGCTCGTCTGGACAACGTTGTTTACCGTATGGGTTTTGGTTCAACCCGTATGGAGGCTCGTCAGTTGGTAAGCCACAAGGCTATTACTGTTAATGATCACATTGTTAACATTCCTTCTTACCAGGTTCAGCCTTCAGATGTAATCGCTGTTCGTGAAAAAGCTAAGAAGCAGCTTCGTATTAAGGCAGCAATCGACTTATCCGGTCAGCGTGCTCTTAAGCCAACATGGATCGATGTAGATCACGATCACATGAAGGGTACTTTCAAGAGCAATCCTGAACGTGCAGAGCTCCCTTCCGATATTAAGGAACAGCTCATCGTCGAATTGTATTCTAAGTAATATAGGCAACTTTGCCAGCACCGCTAAAAAATTGTGGGGTATCTCTAGTGTCTGTTGTTGAACTGCTTAAACCAAAGCCAGTAGATTATGCTGAAATTAGTCCTAATCATGCGCATGTAGTGCTTGAGCCTTTAGAGCGTGGTTTCGGCTATACCTTAGGCGGCGCTTTAAGCGGAATTTTACTAAGGACTCTGTCTGGAACTGCAGTAGATGCTTTCCAGATTGCGGGCGTTAAGGATGTAAACAGCTCAAAGGCTGATTTAGAAGAATCACTGTTTGAAGTAGTCATGAATTTGAAGACTCTTGCAGTTACTTCTACAACAGAGTTAACTGAGCCTGTTTGGTTAACAATTGATAGGCGTGGCGAGGGTGAGGTTCATGCCTCAGACATCGTCTGCCCTGAGAATATTACTTTTGTTGACCCAGAGGCCCGTATCTGCACTCTTAAGGGTGCCAAGGCTTCGTTGTCGATGAAGATCCGCATCACATCAGGTAAAGGATATGTAACCACTACCTCAGACAAGCATGTTCCTGCTGAATCTGAGGATGTGATTCTGATTGATGCCAACTATTGTCCTATCAGGCGTTATGTCTACGAGGTTGAATCAGCCCGTGTTGAACAGCGTACTGACCTTGATCGTCTTGTTATCGATCTTGAGACCAACGGTACTGTTGCTCCTGAGATTGCTTTAATGACCGCATCAAATCAGTTATGCGACTGTTTAGGTAATTTAGTTGACAAGGAAGAGATCAGCGAGAGAGTAATGACTCCTGCAGCTCCTCCAATGCCTGATCCTGTGCTCATGCAGTTAGTTGATGATTTAGAACTTACTGTTCGTTCTGCAAACTGCCTGAAAGCGGAAGCAATCATTTACATCGGCGATTTGGTTCAGAGAACTGAAGTTGAGCTTCTCAGAACTCCAAATCTGGGTAAAAAGTCACTTAACGAGATTAAGGACGTTTTAGCTCAGCGTGGATTATCACTGGGAATGCGTGTGGCAAACTGGCCACCTCCAGGACTCAAAACACCAAACAAATAATTGTTAGAAGGAATTTAAAATGCGTCATCGTTTAAGTGGCCGTCATTTAGGTCGTACTGCATCACATCGTGCTGCTTTATACCGCAATCTAGCAAAGGCCTTAATAACCTTCGAAGTAATTAAGACTACTTTGCCAAAGGCTAAGGAGCTTCGTCGCTTCGTAGAGCCTTTAATTAACTTAGCTAAAGAAGATACCGTTGCTAACCGTCGTTTAGCATTCTCACGTATTGGTGACGAGGCTGTTGTAGCCAAGTTATTCAACGTTGTAGGTAAAATCTCTGCTGAGCGTAAGGGTGGTTACACTCGTATCATCAAGGCCGGCTTACGTGCCTGTGATAGAGCTCCAGTTGCATATATTATGCTGACTGACCGTCCAGAAGCTGCTGAATCATCTGATTCAAAGTCAGCTGAATAATAAATCCGGGCAGGTGTAATGCCTGCCCGCCGAATTCCCGCACATTACTGTACTAAACGAGGGTGAAATCTTGGATCAGATCATTGATTCTATCAAGCCGAATATTACTGAAGTTACCGAGCTTGAACATAATGTCAGCCGAGTAGTACTGGAGCCATTTGAGCCTCACTATGCTCAGATTGTTGGCACAGCACTCCGCCGTATTATGCTGTCCTCTATTCCTGGATATGCTATCACAGCTGTTGAAATCGACGGCGTTGTACACGAGTACAGTGCAGTAGAAGGCATTCAGGAGGATGTTCTCCTGATCCTGTTGAATTTAAAAGAAGTAGCTGTGGCTTCAGAGGGTACTCTGCGCGATGAGCCTGTTCTTCAGTTAAAGAAGAAGGGCATCGGTCCTGTAACCGCTGGTGATATTCAGTGCCCACAGGGTATTTCTATCAGAAATCCTGAGTTGGTTATCTGCCATCTGACTGATGACAGTAAAGAGCTGAACATGCATCTGCATGTAACCCGTGGCCGTGGTTATGTACCTTCTGTTAACAGACCTTACGTAGAGAACTCTGATGAGCGTTTTATTGGCAGACTTTTAATTGATGCCATGTACTGTCCAGTTCTTAATGTAGCTGTTCACACCAATGTTCTTGAAGACGAGAAAGAGCAGTTGATTCTTGACATTGAGACTAACGGTACTATCGATCCTAAGAATGCAGTAAGCATTGCAGCAACTATTTTTGCTGATCAGCTCAATTCATTCATCGACATCAGAAATTCTGTTGCTCCTACTGAAGACACAAGCTTCAAGCCAAGCATTGATCCTAAGTTGATTTGCTCAGTTGAAGATCTCGAATTAACCGTTCGCTCTGCTAACTGCTTAAAGACTGAAGGCATCAAGTACTTAGGAGATCTTGTGCAGAAGACTGAAGTTGAGCTGTTAAAGACTCCAAACCTTGGTAAAAAGTCTCTTACTGAAATCAAGGATAGACTTGCTGAACGTGGTCTGTCATTAGGTATGCGCCTTGAAAACTGGCCTCCTACCGAGCTTGACAACAGCCTTTAATTTGAATTTATAATAAAGGGCCTCGTAAGAGGCCTTTTCTATATGTGTGGAGTAAGCCTTATGTATAAAACAATTGAAACAAAACTTGCATACAGAGCATTTGCTGGTGGTCCTATCGTAAATTTATTTTCAAAGGATGAAAATGGTGTTGCTGATGGTATGACTGCAGCTTGGAACTGCCCTTTTGATGTAGATGTACTGCTTGTTGTAATTGATAAGGGCCATACCACTTATGAAAACATCCTCAAAACAGGTAAGGTTGTTATTTCCCTTCCTAATGCAGATCAGATCCCACAGCTTTTAAGCCTTGGTAGCGTTCATGGACGTGATGTAGGCAATAAGCTTGAAAAGCAGAATATCAACGTAGAGAAGTCAAAGAGTTATGGTTTTGATGTAATGAGCGACGCTCTTGCTTACTTTGAATGTACCTTAGACGATAAGGCTTTGTTTGAAGACAAAGGAATTTTACTTGCTAGAGTTGAAAACGTATATGTAAAAGAAGACTTGTGGAGTGATTCTGAAGAGTCTTTTAACCCTGGTTGTCTGAATACACTTCATCACGTTTCTGGCGGTTCATTCTCAACAGGTGGAAAGGTTGTTAAATGATTGAAATTGAATCTTTGACAGAAGAACAGTTTGATGAGTTAAATGACAGAATTATTGAACTGTTTGAAACCTTAGCTCAGGAATGTCTGTATGATAATGATGAGGCTATGTATCAGCGTACTTTAAAGATCGTTAATGATTCTGATTACGATATGGTTGTAAAAGTCAGATATCTTACAGACGATGATGAGTGTCCTAATGAAGTTGAGGATCGTGACAGCTTAATTTGTGGTGAAATCCATTTTTTAGCCCAGGATGGAACCTTAAAAAATGACGTCCACGTTGTAGACATCATTTTCGATCCTGATTTTTCAGAAGGTTCAGATCTGGTAATTCACTGGTTCCCAGAAGAGTAGTTTTTATGGCTTGATGGTTATTGTTGTTCCAATATCTACAAGCGATAAGAAGATATCAAGATCTGGATTAAGAAGAGCAATGCATCCGTCTGTCCAATCAGAGCGCTGAACGGACTCATGATAATCTCCTTTAATAGGTGGCTGACCGTGAACCATAATCATACCTCCCGGTCTGCGCCCCTGAGATCTTGCATATTCAATATCTTGCATATTAGGATATGAAATATGCATGGCCTTATAATAATTTGAACGGTGCTTTACATAATCAAGGGTATAAGAGCCTTCAGGAGTCTTCTTGTCTCCTTCAAACTGCTTTTTGCCAACAGGTCGATCTGAAAGCGCAATCCAGAATTTTTTGATCTCCTGATTATCCTTAAAGAGGATCATCTGGTGGGCAGATTTGTAAACCACAACATGATCAACTATACCCTTTTGTACAGCAGGGGCCTGTTCAGTGACCATTGCATTGCTGATAATATTTGAACTGGTCTTGAGTATTGTGTAATCAAAATCCTCGTCATAGACGATTTCAGCACATACTGCTTTTGCTAAAATATCTGCGGGCAGATTTCTATAGGTATCTGCTGTAGCTGCTTGAATAAGAGTTAGTAGGCAAAGTAAGATAAAATGTCTAAACACAATTCACAACCTGTTCAAAAAATCCGTTGTTGTAAAAGAAAAATTAAAAATATAGTTATATCATTGCAGTAACAGTTAAATTTTAACGCATAAATTGTATGTGTGTTCAGGAAAAACCAATGTCCGATCAAAATAATCAAAAGAATTTAAGCCTAGAAGGCATTGAACTGATGCCTTTGTCAAAATTCACTGAGGAAGCATACCTGAATTACTCCATGAATGTGATCAGGGACAGAGCTCTCCCTTCTGTAACTGACGGTATGAAACCTGTTCAGCGCAGAATAATTTATGCGATGGCAAAACTTGGTATCGGACCTAAAGCCAAGCACGTCAAGTCAGCAAGAACTGTAGGTGAGGTTTTAGGTAAATACCATCCTCACGGAGATTCAGCCTGTTATGAAGCCATGGTTTTAATGGCTCAGCCGTTCTCTTATCGCTATACTCTTGTAGATGGTCAGGGAAACTGGGGTGACGTTGAAGATCCAAAATCCTTTGCTGCCATGCGTTACACAGAATCAAGACTTGCATCATTCTCTGATGTACTACTCTCTGATCTTAATTCTGGTTGTGTCGAATATGTTCCTAACTTTGATGGCACAGTAGAAGAGCCAAAATTTCTCCCAGCGAGACTTCCTAATATTCTTTTAAATGGAACAACCGGTATTGCCGTGGGTATGGCAACAGACATTCCACCACACAATTTAATAGAAGTTGCCAATGCTGCTGTGTATCTTTTAGAGCATGAAGATGCAGATGTAAAAGATCTCATGAAGTATGTTCCTGCCCCTGATTATCCATCAGGGTGTGAAATAACCAACAGCAGTGATGAGCTTGTAAAAATGTACGAGTCTGGCAAGGGAACAGTACGTTTAAGAGCCCGTTATACAGTTGAGAAAGATGAAATTATCATTAAGGCTTTACCATATCAGGTAGGAGGTGGCGCCATTGAGAAACAGATTGCTGATCTGATGGCTAAAAAGAAGTTACCGATGGTATCTGATATTACCAATGCATCAGATCATACCGATCCGTGCCGAATCATTATCACACCAAGATCAAAGCGAGTTGATATTCCATCTCTAATGGAACATCTGTTTGCAGTTACTGATCTGGAAAAGACATACAGAGTTAATCTCAATATTCTGGGAATAGATGGCAAGCCAGCGGTCAAGAACCTTAAAACCATTCTCAAGGAGTGGTTGTCGTACCGTGTTGACTGCGTTAGAAAGCGCTTGAGTCACCGCCTTGAGGCTGTAAACAGAAGATTACACCTTTTAGAAGGTTTCATGCTTGTGATCCTTAATATTGATGAGGTAATTGAAATCATCAGAAAAGAGGATGATCCAAAAGCAAAACTTATTGAAAGATTCAAACTCTCAGAAGCACAGGTTGAGTACATTCTTGAGACCAAGTTAAGACAGCTGGCAAGACTTGAAGAAATAAAGATCAAGTCTGAAATGGATAAGCTTAATGAGGAGAAGAAAAAGCTTGAAACCCTGCTAGGTTCAGAGAACAGGCTTCATACCTTTATCAAGAAAGAAATCATTGCTGATGCCAAGCTCTACGGTGATGAAAGGCGCTGTGAAATTGTTCACAGGGAAGCAGCTGTAGCTATGTCAGAGGATGATTTCATTCCAAGTACTCCTGTAACTGTTGTACTTTCAAAAATGGGATGGGTTAGAGCTGCATCTGGAAATGATGTCGATGCAGCCTCTATGAATTATCGTTCTGGAGATGCTTTCCTGTCAAAAGCATCTGGCAAGACTAATGAGCAAGCCTCCTTTATTACTACAAAGGGCCGTGTATACTGTGTTGATGTAAAAGATTTGCCATCAGCAAGAGGTCAGGGCGAGCCACTTTCAGCCAAGGCTAGTCTTCAGGTTGGTGAGAGCGCCTGTCACGTGGTAATAGCCCGCAAGAATGAATCCTATGTGATTGCAACAGACAAGGGTTATGGATTTGTGGTGAATGGTGGAGATTTACAGACCAAAATCAAGGCAGGCAAATCGTTAATCAATATGGATGATGATGCCAATGTGCTTAAGCCTGTAAAAGTATTCAACAAGGATAGTGATCTTATTGTTGTAGGCAGTAAAACAGGCCGTCTTTTAATCTACAGACTGTCAGAACTTCCTGAGCAGTCATCAGGCAAGGGTAACAAGCTTATCGGCATTTCAGGCGGCAAGCTGAGCGTTGGTTTAGACGGTGTCGCAGTTATCAATGTAATTCCAGAAGGGGCTTCACTCGTTGTTCACTCAGGAAAGAGATTCTTGAGTCTCTCCTCTGATGATATACAGCAGCGCATAAGCTCACGTTCAAAGAGCGGAGATCTGCTGCCAAGAGGTTTCCAGAAGATTGACTCTTTAGAAGTAGTAATGCCAAATCCAGAATCAGATGGTCCAGAAGAAGAGGAGATCCCTGAGTTTATTCTTGAATAAAGACTGGATAATAATTAAAGAGCCGCCAGATAGAACATTAAGTTGTGAAACTGGCGGCTTTTTAGTTATCTGCCTTAAAAGAACAGATGCAGTTATTAGGTTAAATCATCATCCAGATTGGCCCTACAAGGGAGTAGAACAGCCTGTCGATGGCAAAGATAACCAGCATGACAATCATAAGTGAAATATCAATCATACCGATAGGAGGAATGATTTTCTGTACTGGCGCAGTGATAGGGTAGGTTATCTGTGAAAAATACATGCTCCATGCTCTGGCGTTTGGCAACCAGGAGCATAATGCCTGAGCAATCAGGAGTACAAGAAGCAGATATCCAAAGCATTTGATAGTCATAAGGGTACCTAAAAGCAGACATAACCACATTGGTACCATTGCACCTAAGGAGAACTTGAACAGCGCAATAACGCATATCTGAGCGATTACAAAGCCCACAATAAAGCCACAGTAATAAATGCCTAAAATACTGGCATTTTTAAATGGCAAAAACTTTACTACAGGCTCTGTAAGTTTAATTACAGCCTGAGTTATCGGATGGTAATAATCAGCACTTGAAGACTGCATTAAGGCTCTTAGTTCAAAGAGGATCACAAAGGCCTCAATGAGCATAATAACTAACTGCATAACATTTTCCTTAAAACATCTTTTCAAATTCGTATGTTCTGTCAAGACTGGCCTGAATAACATTCTGCATCATCTGCTCGAAGTTTCCCTCGGTCATTTTGGTAAGACCTGCGAAGGTTGTACCACCTTTTGAGGTTACAGCTTCTCTTAATGAGGCAATACTGCTGTCCTGGTTCTTGATCACCATTGAAGCAGAGCCAAATACAGTCTGCTCAACCATCTGTCTTGCATCCTTTTCTGAAATGCCATGGCGTACAGCTTCAGATACCAATGCTTCCATGAATCTGTATACAAATGCAGGACCGCATCCGCAGACAGCGCCAATTACATTCAGTGCGTTCTCATCACCGTCAATACACTGTCCCATATGGGATAAATAGCTCTTGCACAGCACTTTGTCTTCAGAAGATACTCCGTCACCATATGCAGTTGCAATTACGCCTAGTCCAAGTTTTGCTGGTGTGTTAGGCATGATTCTGATGATGTTTGTGCTTGACAGATATCTGGTGATGGAAGAAATTTTGTAACCTGCTGCCATTGATACAAATAATTTTTTACCAAGATCGATGCCACTGTCTCTAATCTGTTCTAAAACGCCTGTCAGGATCTGAGGTTTTACTCCTAGGAATACCACATCAGCATCCTTTACAGCCTGTACGTTGTCGGTGGTTACAGAGGCGCCTACTGCTTTGAATTTTTCAAGTTTCTCAAGGTGTGGTCCAGAAACTGTAATATCTGATGCTGCAACTGTATTTAAGATACTTTCAAAAATACATGAGGCCATGTTGCCTCCGCCCACAAAAGCGATCTTCTTGTTTGTCATAGTTTTGTTTTTATACTCTCTTGCGCCGAAAATAGCTGTACCAATTCTGACCTCGTTTGAGCCGTTTGCTATAGCGAGATCCAAGTCATGGGTCATACCCATGGATAGTATGTCAAAGTCTTTTATTTTTGTCTTGTAACTGTCAAAAAGTCCCTTTAACTGTGCAAATTCTTGACTTATAAGGTCACGATCATCAGTGTCCATGCCTATCCCCATGAAACCACGCAATCTCAAATTCCTGCAAGACTGTATGTATTCAACAAGAGCTGGCACATCCTCTATGGAACATCCCGATTTCTGAGACTCATCAGAAATGTTTACCTGAATTAAAACATCAAGTTTGTTCATTCCCTCTGGTCGTTGCTCATTTAATCTCTGTGCAACAATCTGTCTGTCGACACTTTCTACTATATCAAAGTGGGATGCTATAAGTTTTGTCTTGTTCTTCTGAATAGGACCTATAAAATGCCAGACAATATCTTTATATCCATCTTCTTTGAGATGATCTATTTTTTCACAGGCCTCTACAGCATATGATTCTCCAAAGTGTCTCTCTCCTGCTGCATATGCCTGTTTTATAAGTTCTTCTGGCTTTGTTTTGCTTACACACAGCAGGCAGACGTCTGATGAGAGTCTGTTGTTATCTTTGGCTGCGCTATTTATCTGATTGTGGATTTCAGACAGTTTTTCGGCGATTTTTTCCATTTTTATGCCTTTTTATAAAATTAAATTTAAGTTATTATAACGTGCAAAAATAAAGAGTTCACACCATAGGATAAAACAATGTTTGTAATCGATAATGAGAAATGTTCACAGTGCGGTGAGTGCCGTGATATCTGCCCTTGCGGTGCTATCGAAGAACAGGCTGACGGTAGCTTCAAGATTGAAGCTGCTATGTGTTCTGACTGTGCCGCCTGTCAGTCTGTATGCCCATTTGAGGCGATAGATGAAAAAGACGAATAACACACAACTTTGAAATGAAATAAGCAGCATTAAGCTGCTTATTTCTTACTGTCAGCAGCCTAAGCCTTAGCTGAAACTCCTTTTTCTGATTCACTGAAAAGTCCATTCTTTAATTTCTCAATGAATTCATCTTTTTCCAAAGTCTTCAGGTTAACGTCTACCTGATTGAATGGGATCTCGATATTGTTCTGAGCAAATGATGAAAGAGTCTCTCGACACAGATAGTCTGTAGTGAGCTTTCTGTCGCCAATTGCTGAAACATAGACATCGACACCGATAGTAACAGCGCTATCATCAAGTGACTGCACGTAAACCTGTGAATTATGATCGCGTGAGATATATTTGCAACGGTTTACTATTCCTCTTAAAAGGCTCTTTGCCTTATCAACATCATTGCCATAGGCAATTCCCACAGAAAAGGTCAGCTTTGTAACCGTACTTGAAAGCGACCAGTTTGTTAGTGCTGAGGTAATAAATGACCTGTTTGGGATCATTACTTCCTTGTTTTCAAAGGACAGTACAGTTGTTGAACGGATTCTGATTTTTGATACGGTACCAGATAGACTGTCTAAAGTAATAATATCACCTACTCTCAACTGTCTTTCAAACAGGAGAATAATACCTGATACGAAATTAGCAAAAATCTCCTGAAGGCCAAAACCTAAGCCCACAGACAGAGCCGCTACCAGCCACTGCAGATTCTCCCATTTGATTCCTAAGGCACCTGAGGCAAATATGATTCCAAGTCCTATGATAAGGTATGATGATATAACCTTTACGGTGTAGCTTGTACTCTTGTTGTTGACTCCCTTTTTGATAAGGAACATTTTTTCAAGAATAGGTGGAACATTTCTGTTTAACACTCCAGTGAAAAGCAGAATGAGTACAGCAAAAAGAACATTAGCAACAGACAAATAATCAGTTACCACCATCTGACCGTTAACAAATGAGCTGTTGCTCCATAGTCTTATGGTATCAAGATACCTTAATACTGATGCCAGATCATTCCACTGCATGTACATGAAGAATAGGGTTAAGACAATAAGGGCTGTATTGCTGAATTTATAAATTTTTGCAATAAGAAATGATGGTTTTATATTTAACTGAGTGAGTATGGCAGCAGAAAGACCTGTCTGCTGAGCTCTTTCATCTTTCGAGGAAAAAATCCTTGTAACATAAACATAGATCATGCGGTGCAGAGTCTGACTTACAAGGAAATAGGCCAGAATGATATAGCATGTATAGGCTACACGGTTTGTAAGTTTGACGATAGTGTAGAGGTAGCCTGCTGATACAAACATCACCCCCATAAAGCAGATAATTATGGATAACAGGCACAGAATAATGGTGGTGGCAGTGCTATTTGTCAGATTTTTCAGATTGCCGATAAGCATCCTGATGGAAATAAACAGCAATGCTACAAATGACAGCAGCACAATCAGATATGAAGTGACATCAGCATAAATGAAGTTAGAATCTGTTTCAGCAACATTTGCGAAAATAAGCAGAGGCAGGGCAAATACCCAGACTTTTTTCAGGAGCGGACGGTATTTTGCAAGCTGATATGGAGGCACACTGAAATGTCTCTGCACTAATGCATTTGGCTTGATGATCTGTAAAAAGAAAGTAAAGACAAAGATGTGCAGTACCATGGTCAGAATCAGCTGCATCTGCTTTGAGGTAGTTGCAAGAGATGCGCAGATGATAACGGCACCGATGCAGATCATCCAGCATAAGCTTGGCGTCATCAGAATTATGTTGTTTAAAATGGCCATCGGAGTGACGAAGATAGTATCGTTCGGTCTGTCGAGCCTTAATGCCAGAGCATCGTTATTGTTTTTGATCTTCTGATAAATTGCAAGAACAATAAGTGAAAGAAACATGAATGGAAGCACGATGAATATCAGTGTGTTCAGGGTATGTTCCTGGAATTTCTCTGAATGCACTTTTCTGATGAGATTAGAGAACTCGTATTTTACTGACGGAATCAGCAAACTGAAGAAATCCTGACTCAAACCAATATTGGATTTAATCCAGAACAACTGTTCTGATATATCAGAAATGATTTTCTGCTTGATGGACTGGTATTCAACGTATTTTGACTTGAGCTCAATGATGGTTGTCATTTCATTGGTCATGACCTGATAGAGATCATTTAAAGCTCTTCTTCTCTGTGAATAAAGTGAAACCAGTTCATTCTTATAGTCAGATAGTTTGCGATCAAGTTTGATTTCATTGTTTGCAAGAACTTCTACGTCTGTAAGTTTGTCAATCTGTTCTCTTATCTCATACACATAGATATTAAGATTGGCAATTTCCTCATTAAGATCATAACTTAGATTTACTTCAGGGATAAATGTCAGCTGTTTGTTTAGAAGTCTTGACAGAACAAGGTTTTTACCCAGTTCTTTTATCTGATTATCAAGATCATTCTTTATTTGAGTTACTTTTGTCAGGGCAGATTCAGCTACCTGAAGATCATGTTCGTAACTGCTGTTTTTCTGTTTGTGCTCTAAGGTATAACTCTTGATATTGTTAATGCTTCGAACTATCTTTTCCAGAGCTGGGTTCAGCTTTGCAAGCTTTTCAAAGTCATCGTTATTCCCCTCCTCAAGTATGAGGTCATTCTTTTTCTTGTTTAATATTTTTATCTGATTTTCAAGATCAGCAAATTTGAGAGTGGCTATCTTGAATTTATAATTTGTCAGATCCTGAAGTACTGACAGATTGCCAAGACATTCCTTGTAGAAAGTGTTTTCAAGATTTCTTCTGTAAATTAATACAGCCCTAGCTTTGTTTAGGAAAATGTCAGGATCTCCACTTGCTGTGATTCTTTCTAGCAGTTCCTTTACAAAAAGATTGTTGTTGCTGATAAGATTCTGAGCTTTCTCTGGCAGCGTTCTCAGATGATTTACATAGTTTGATGCAGTTGCAACTTCTACTTGAACAGAGGATAGATTGATCTGGATCTCGTTGAGTTTCTCATTGATCTCATTTTCAGAGAGATCTTTAAAACTGTCATCACTAAGAGATTTCTGCTGCTGAAGATGTGTATATTCCTGAGACAGATTCTGTAACAGTTTTGAAGAACGGTTGATGGCGTTGGTGGTTTTATCCTTTTCTTTATTCAGTTCATCAATCTTTGCTAAATCAGCAATGGCCGCTTTGTATAGAGCAAGTCTCTTCTGGGTAGTTTCATCAGCGCTGCTATCTGTGGCATTGATTTCAGCTATTTTTTCGTTTAATTCATCAGCTGAAGCAAGTTCAATGGTTCCAATCTGGGTTTGAATTGAAAGATAAGGTTCTGCTGCGCACAGAGTTGAAAACAAAAGAGTAAATATGAGTGCGATAAACTTGTTCATCTTGCTTGATCCGCCATACACAAAACAATACCGGTTGATTATACATCTTAACTGATGATGTCATAATTAGCTAAAGCAAGAATAAATTATCTCTTTAAAAAAAAGATAGAAGCAACCAAATGCCGTTTTTTAGGTAAATACTGTCAAATAAAAAATACTGTTGATATTCTGAAATGAAAAAACCGTGCAGTGCACGGTTTTTAGAAGGAAACTAATTCTTAGGATTGAGAATCGTAGGAGTTGAATGCTCATCTGTCTGAGGGTAATCCAGATTATAGTGAAGACCTCTTGATTCCTTTCTCATCATGGCTGAGCGAACGATAATTTCAGCAACATCAAGCAGGTTTCTAAGCTCAAGCAGGTTTCTTGAAACACGGAAGTTTGAGTAGTACTCATGAACTTCCTTTTTGAGCATTTCAATTCTGTGCATGGCTCGCTCAAGGCGCTTATTGGTTCTTACTATACCGACATAATCCCACATGGTCAGACGCAGCTCATGCCAGTTGTGTGTGATGATAACCTCTTCATCAGAGTTTGTAACCTGGCTTTCATCCCATTCTGGAATAGATACAGTTTCAAGATCGTCATCATCAAGGTGTTTTAAAATATTTGTGGCAGCTGCCTGTCCGTACACCACACACTCTAAAAGAGAGTTTGATGCAAGACGGTTGGCACCATGAAGTCCTGTATAGGCACATTCACCAATAGCGTACAGACCTTCAAGATCAGTTTTACCTTTGCGGTTTACCATGATACCGCCACAGGTAAAGTGTGCAGCAGGAACAATAGGGATCGGCTGTTTTGTAATATCAATTCCAACCTTCAGGCAACGCTCATAAATAGTAGGGAAGTGCTTCTTCAAAAACTCAGGATCTTTGAATGAAATATCGAGGAACATGCAGTGAGCACCGATTCTCTTCATCTCATGATCGATAGCTCTTGCCACAATATCTCTTGGAGCAAGTTCTAATCTTTCATCATAATCCTGCATGAAGCGTGTTCCGTCAGGCCTTTTAAGCTGGGCTCCCTCTCCTCTTAGTGCTTCTGTTAAAAGGAAGTTTCTGTCAGCATCACAGTAAAGAGTTGTAGGATGGAACTGATTGAATTCCATGTTGGCAACACGGCAGCCAGCTCTGTAAGCCATAGCAATACCATCGCCTGAACTTACCTCAGGGTTACATGTGTACTGATAAACCTTTGATGCGCCACCAGTGCACAGTGCAATGAATTTTGCGCTAATGGATTCAACGTGGTGGGTCAGATTGTTGTAAACATAAGCTCCAACAACCCTGTTGCCAGGAAGCCCTAGTTTTCTTGTGGTTACAAGATCAATAGCATTGTGGTTTTCTAAAATGGTAATGTTCTTATGTGCTTTAGCCTTGGCAACTAAAGTTTCCTGAATGGTCTTGCCTGTATGATCCTCTGCGTGAAAGATTCTTCTGTGGGAATGACCGCCTTCACGGTGCAGGTGATAGGGAGACTGTTCAGCTTCAGGTGCGGTTTCCTTTAGATCAAAAGGAACTCCTGTGTCGATAAGCCACTGAATGGCGTTATGAGCATTTTTTGCAACATAATCAACTGTTTTCTCATCACATAGATAAGATCCAGCTACCATGGTGTCTTTGATGTGGGCCTGAATACTGTCATCGTCATCTTTGATGTTGTAAACACCTGCTATTCCACCTTGAGCATAGTTTGTGGAACCTGCGCAGACATTTTCCTTTGATAGAACGATAACTTTTGCTTTATCTGCAATTCCAAGTGCAAGGGTAAGTCCTGCTGCACCTGAACCGATAATAAGACAATCTGTAGAGTAATTCATGGTTTGATCCTTGAAATTCCTCTGTCCACAGGCAGGGGATTAAATTTAAATTTCTGAGAATTGTACTACTTAATGTGATATTTCTCAAAAATCATATGTTCTGCACCGACAGCGAACGTTGTTAAGACAACAATTTTTATCAGAGAGATTACAGAATATGACGGTACTATTAAGATGTAACTAGGTGACGATGGTCTTAATTTGTAAAGTTTGTTTTGAACGGGTACTATCTATGATAGTTATCTTTTGTTAATATCTTGTTTTATAACTTAACTGAAAGTTATTGAAGCCTTTTTTGCGCGATTTCAGCAGGTTTAAAAATTTTTTGAACTTTCATAATTATAACTAGTCTATTAAAACAAACAGGTGGAATTTCATGGCATCCGACTTAGATAACAAAACAGCTTCAAGTGACGAGGCTATTGTAAGAAGGGTGCAGGAAGGAGACGTTAACGCATACAACATCCTGGTGATTAAATATCAGCACAAGGTTGTACAGATTGTTTCTAAATATCTTGGAAACAGCGCTGATGTAAATGATGTTGCCCAGGAGGCATTTATAAAAGCCTACCGTGCAATCAACTCTTTCAGAGGTGAAAGTTCCTTCTATACTTGGCTTTACAGGATTGTGGTAAATGCAGCTAAGACCTTTTTAGAGGCAAACAGCAAGCATCGCAATCAGATAGATGTGGATTCAGAAGAATTCTCAGAAAGTCAGGCGTCAGGAGCTTTAGAATCAAGAGATACACCAGACAGAATAATTGAATCGCAAGAATTACAGCAAGTGATATTGAATGCGATGAAAGATCTCCCAAAAGAGCTGTCAGAAGCAATTATGCTCAGGGAGGTTGAGGGAATGTCCTACGAAGATATGTCCGACGTGCTTAAGATTCCTGTTGGAACCGTACGTTCGAGAATATTCAGGGCACGACAGTTCATCGAGCAGAGAATGTCAAAATTTGCTAGATAACGATCCAGGAGTTGCAAATGATAAATTCAAAGTCAGAAAAAGCAGAGTTTATTTCAGCTTTGTTTGATGGCGAGAATTTCATGGAACACAGAACCGAGCTAGACAGAGATTCTGTTGACCATATGCAGAATTACTCTCTTATTGGTGCTGTATTGAGAAATGAATTATCATCTCCTTCAGTAAAGATGGACTTTGCATCAGATGTCATGAACACCATCATGACCAATAAGATAGTTCCAGAGGGTCAGAACAAGGTTAAAGTTATCAAGTTCCCATCATTCAAGATGACATTCAAAAAGGTTGGTTTTTCCATTGCACAGCTTGCTGTTGCAGCTTCAGTTGCAGCTGTTACTGTAATTGGTTACCAGACCTATAATGCGGATGGTCAGTCCTTAGCAGATGACAGAAGCACTGTGTCATTAGGTCCTGTTGAGAGTGTAAATCTTGCAAGCTATCAGTCAGACAGACAGGCAAGAGAGATTGAGCTTAATTCTAGACAGAAAGAAGAAAACTCTGTTGCACTTAACAATCAGGAACTGCAGAAGCAGCAGGAACTTGAAGTTGAGAGAATAAACAACTACATTAGAGGATATGTTTTTGATACAGCCTCTAACTGATAAATTCTATGATTAAAGACTTATTAAAAACCGCCTTGGCAAGTGCCACAGCGGTTTTCTGTTCTCTTGGCACTGCATATGCTGATGAACAGTGCTTTGCAAATTTCAAAGAAATACAGAATACCTACCATTCAAGTAATTTTGATGCCACTGTTGTAAATTCAATACAGTCCGGCACTGAGCTTTATGCTTTAACTCATGCCAAGGGTAAAAACGGCAGATCCTACACCACATGGAAATCCTTAAACAATGAAGTTTCAGGATATGGCTTAAGAGATCTGAAGGGCTTTGATTTCAACAGCAACCGATCATATATAGGTCCACTTCTGTGGCATCAGTCACTTTTGTGGGATAAGCTTATTTACAATGGTACTGAGCTTTCTGGTTATGAGTGTGTTCAGGTAGGCAGAACCAGACTTGCAGGAAGAAATGTTTCTGTAATGAAGCTCTCTCCTGTTGATGTCAGGTATTCTTTTGTTATATCAAGTGACGTCAATACCAAACTTCCTGTTGAAATAGCCGTGCTGACTCCTTCTCAGGAAATTATAGTCAAGTATACAGTAACATCCCTTCATTCTTTAAAATCCGTTTCTGAATTCTTCCCAGATGCTGCTTTTGACAATGCAGAAAAGGCTCAGATTGGGGCAAATTCCAGCTTCGAGGTTTGGCCGGAGCTTTTTATTCCAATGAACTTTAAAAAGAAATCATCAGGAATAAAAAAAATGGGCAAGGACACAGTTGAGTTTCAGGATTTTTCTGATGGACTTGTGGATTTCAGAGTATACAGAAATACCAGAAGCAGCGTGCTTATCCCGACAGCTGCGGATGGAACTCTGACAGTTTTCAGGATCAATTCTGATCGCTATGAGTATGCAGTTGTTGGTGAAATCCCTCTAGAACTCAGTCGTGAGGTTCTTAAGAAAATTACCAAGAGCAATTCTTCTGTAAACAGATAGTCTAATTTTGCCATATAAGTCTATACTTGATAAAATACGCCTTTGTTTATTATCTATGTTTATAAATTATTAGGACGAATATGACTGACGTTTACGATCGCTCTCTGATTAGAAATTTCTCAGTTATTGCTCACATCGATCATGGCAAATCAACTTTGTCTGATCGTTTTATTCAGATGTGTGGCGGACTGAGCGATCGCGAGATGACCTCCCAGGTTCTGGACAATATGGATATCGAGCGTGAGCGCGGTATCACCATCAAAGCACAGGCTGTCACTCTGCATTACAAGGCAAAGGACGGTAAGACCTACGAACTGAATTTTATTGATACACCAGGTCATGTGGACTTTTCTTATGAGGTTTCACGCTCGCTGTTTGCCTGTGAAGGCGCACTTCTAGTGGTTGATGCAAGTCAGGGTGTAGAAGCTCAGACCTTGGCAAACTGCTATCAGGCGGTAAATTTAGATCTTGAAGTAATTCCTGTATTGAACAAAATTGATCTTCCAAGTGCTGATCCTCAAAGAGCAATTGATGAAATTGAGGATCTAATTGGCATTGAGGCTCAGGATGCCTGCAAGTGCTCTGCCAAAACTGGTATCGGCGTTGATGATGTGTTAGAGCGCATTGTTACCGATATTCCAGCACCAGATGGCGATCCAGATGCTCCTCTGCAGGCACTTATCATTGATTCATATTTTGATGATTATTTAGGTGTAGTAGCCTTAGTCAGAGTAAAAAACGGTACATTACGTCGCGGAGACAAGATCAAGGTAATGTCTCAGGGAGTGGCCTGGCAGGTTGAAGGTCTTGGTATTTCAACTCCTAAACGCGTAAAAGTTGATGTTTTAAACTGTGGTGAGGTAGGCTGGGTAGTCTGCGATATCAAGTCTGTTCACGCAGCACCTGTAGGTGACACCATCACTCATGTAAAACCATCATGTGAGGCTCCTCTTCCTGGTTTCCAGAAGGTTAAGCCTCAGGTATATGCAGGTATGTTCCCTGTAGATACTGATGATTACAACGCATTCAGAGATGCTCTTGAAAAGCTTTCCTTAAATGATGCCTCTTTGTTCTTTGAACCTGAAAATTCAAAGGCATTAGGTTTCGGTTTCCGTTGTGGCTTCCTCGGAATGTTGCATATGGAAATCATTCAGGAGCGTCTTGAAAGGGAATACAATCTTAATCTTATTACCACAGCTCCAACAGTAATCTATGAGATTCTGCTGACAAACGGAGATATTGTTCATATTGATTCACCAGCAGCTCTTCCACCTGTATCTAATATTGCAGAGATAAGAGAGCCAATTGCTGAGTGTCGTATGCTGATGCCTTCAGAATATGTTGGCGCAATCATGAAGATCTGTCAGGAGAAGCGTGGTATCCAGACTGGCCTTGTATATCATGGAACTCAGGTTGCACTGACCTATGAGATCCCTATGTCAGAGGTTGTATTGGATTTCTTTGACAAGCTTAAGTCAGCATCTCGCGGTTATGCGTCTTTAGACTATGGTTTCAAACGTTTTAACTGTGATGATCTTGTTCGTCTTGATATTCTAATTTCAGGCGAAAGAGTAGATGCTCTGGCTATTATTCTGCACCGCTCCGTATGTCGTACAAGAGGTCTGGCTGTAGTGCAGAAGATGAAGGAAGTTATTCCGCGTCAGATGTTTGATATTGCTATTCAGGCTGCAGTTGGTACTCAGGTAATCGCCCGTGTTACCGTAAAAGCTTTAAGAAAGGACGTGCTTGCTAAGTGTTACGGTGGTGATATTACCCGTAAGCGCAAGCTCCTTGAAAAGCAGAAGGCTGGTAAGAAGCGTATGAAACAGCTTGGCAAGGTTGAAGTGCCTCAGGATGCTTTCCTTGCTATTTTAAAGGTAGGAAAAGAATAATAATGTTAGCTTATATCAGTGAAAATCTCTTCTCTTGGTTACTGCTTTTAGCATCAATAGTGACAGGTATCTGCTATGCGATAGATTTCAAGTGCTATCGTCCAAGAAGGATAGAAGCCTTGAAAGGAAAGTCTTCATTAGGTAAGAACCTGACCAAGAAAGAGCAGAGAGCTCTTTTAGAGCCTAAAGGTATTATAGGACAGGCAGGTTCAGTGTTCTTTGTGATCCTGTTTGTATTTTTGTTCCGTTCATTTATTTATGAGCCGTTCAGAATTCCATCTGGTTCAATGATGCCTACCCTCCTTTCAGGTGATTTTATTGCTGTTAGTAAATTTTCCTATGGCATCAGAAATCCTCTGACAAATAATGTGATCATAAATACAGGCATGCCAGAGCGCGGTGACGTGATAGTCTTCAAGTACCCTGAGGATAAAAGCATTGATTATATTAAGCGTGTGATAGGTATGCCAGGTGATACTGTTATTTATCAGGGAAAACTGGTATATATCCTGCCAAAGGGTGCCTCAGAAAATGAAATTGCAAGAGTTGCAGATTTAAAACATCTGGGAACTGAAGTTGAACCATCTTACATGGACTCAAAAGTGGAGTGTGATGTATATCAGGAGAGTTTCTTCAATGAAAAACCTCATCGCATCAGACTCGTTAAAGGTGCACCAGAATTCTTGGATTATTATTTTGTACAGAAGGGTAAACCTGTTGGCATGTGGGTTGTTCCTGAAAATCACTACTTTGTAATGGGTGATAATCGTGACAACAGTAGAGATAGCCGCTTCTGGGGTTTTGTTCCTTTTGACAATGTGGTAGGCAAGACTACAGGTATCTGGCTCAGCTTTGGATTTGACTCTGAGAAGGAAAATTCCTTTTTAGACTTTATTCCATCCAGCGTGCGTTTTGACCGAATTGGTGGCTTAAAATAAACTCCATGACAGATAAAAGAAATCTTATTGCACTGCAGAATCTTGAATTGAAAATCGGTTATGCCTTTGAGAACATCAAGCTGTTTGAACAGGCATTAACCCATCGCAGTTTTGGGCCTGAGCACAACGAAAGACTCGAATACCTAGGCGATTCAATTCTTGGAATGATCATTGCCAAGGCCCTTTTTGATCAGTTCCCAAAGTGTCCTGAAGGAGATCTGACCAGAATGCGTTCGACTTTGGTCTGCGAGGTCACGCTTGCTGAAATTGCCCGTGAATTTGGGATCGGCAACTGTCTGAGGTTAGGTCCTGGCGAACTTAAAACTGGTGGATTTAGACGTGACAGTTTAATTGCAGATGCTGTTGAATCAATAATCGGTGCCATGTTTATTGATTCTCATGAGAACTTTGAACACGTAAGACAGATTGTTTTAACCTGGTTTAAGGACAGACTTAAAAACATTGTTCCTGGTGAAAGACAAAAAGACAGCAAGTCTACTCTACAGGAGACATTACAGGCAAAGCATCTGCCTCTTCCTGTATACAATGTTGATGAGATTGAGGGTACGGACAATGATCAGGTCTTTGTGGTGTCAGTATCTGTCAAAGGTGCTCCTGTAATGCAGGGCAGAGGCTCCTCTAGAAGGCGAGCCGAGCAGGATGCAGCCAAAAAAGTTTTAGAATATTTTAAAGAACATGTTAAGTAACCTCTGGAGATAAAATGACTCATTTTGGCTTCGTTGCAATTATAGGCAGACCGAATGTGGGTAAATCCACACTGATGAATCATCTTATCGGTCAGAAGATCTCTATTACCTCAAGAAAACCTCAGACCACACGTAACCGTGTGCTCGGAATAGATACTGAAGGCGACTATCAGGTTGTATATGTGGATACACCAGGTCTTCATCGTGAGGAGAAAAGAGCTATCAATCATCTGATGAACAGAGCAGCAGAAAGCGCATTAGGTGATGTTGAGCTTATTCTGTTTGTTATAGATCCTGCAAGATGGACCGATGATGATGAAATGGCTTTCCACCGTGTTAAGCAGTCAGGGGTGCCAGTGGTTCTTGTAATCAACAAGGTTGATACCGTGGCAGACAAGGAAACACTGCTTCCTCTTATTGATAAGCTTTCAAAAATCATTTCATTCAAGGATATTGTTCCAGTTTCTGCTCTTAGAGGAACAAATCTGCATATTTTAAAAGATCTGATTAAAGAATCTCTGCCAGAGGGAGATCATCTTTTCCCAGATGACAGCATCACCGACAGATCATCAAGATTCCTAGCAGCTGAAATTGTCAGAGAAAAACTGATGCGTCAGATGGGTGATGAGCTTCCATACAGTTCAACTGTTGAGGTTGAGGAATTCAAGGAAGAGGATAATCTTTTAAGGATTTCTGCTGCAATTCTAGTTGAGCGTCAGGGCCAGAAGAAAATGGTTGTCGGTTCGGGGGGTACCAGAATCAAAATGATTGGTACCGAAGCTCGCAAGGATATGGAAAAACTGTTCGAGCAGAAAGTATTTTTAAAACTGTTTGTTAAGGTCAAGGCAGGCTGGTCTGATGATGCCAGAGCATTAAAGAGCCTTGGCTATGACGATTTTGAGAGAAACTGATGCCTATAGTGTGTGATGATGAGCCGGCGCTTGTCATTCACTCGCGCCCGTATCTTGAGCGCAATCTTCTGCTAGAGCTTTATACGCTTAATTACGGAAGGATCTCTGCAGTTGCAAGATTGGGTAAAAAGAAATCCAATGGAGGTATGTATTTGCCGTACACTCCATTGAGACTGTCACTGCATCAGGGACGATCCCAGCTTGTGAACATTACCTCTGTTTATATGCAGAGGCCCTCATTTCAGATTCAAATCCCAAGATTCTTTTCAGCCTGCTATATAAATGAGCTGATGTATCTGCTTGTAAAAACTAGAGAATCTGATCCAGGGCTATTTGCAGCTTATATTAAAGCATTAGAGGGCCTTGAGTCTGGGGATGCGGAGAATTTGGTTTTAAGAGAATTTGAATCTGCTCTTATAACAAGTTTAGGTTATGGACTGAGTTTTTGTGATTCAGATGGTAATGAGCTTAAAGAATCATGCCTGTATTTTTTTGTTCCCGCTACAGGATTCTGTGAGGATAAGTCAAATACCCAGATCTCTTACAGAGGCAGTGACCTTTTAGCTTTAAAGGATCATGATTATTCAAACACAAATACACTTATAATTTTAAAAGATATACATAAACAGATTTTAAACACACTTTTGGATGGACGCGAGCTTAAAAGCCGTAGTCTGTACCGTGATTTTCTGAGCAACACACAGTCAAAATAAAATAGTTGTCATAAAGGTGGAACATGGTTACTTTTTTTAAACCCCCAAAGAAAACAGTAGTAAAAAAAGCATTCAAGGTAACTTGCAACGATCTTGATTTACAGGGGCGCGGTGTTGCTTCAACTGGTGACCTTACCTGTTTTGTTGAAGGTCTGATGCCAGGTGATGTAGCCAATATTCAGGAAGTGAACACTAAAGGCAAAATCTGTACTGCCAGAATAACAAAAATTATCACTCCATCTCCTGACAGAATTTTATCAAAATGCCCTCACTCACAGCTTTGTGGTGGCTGCCCAATGGATTTTGTTCCAGAAAACATGCTGCTCTCATCAAAGATAGAAGGCATTAAAAGACTGTTTAACAAAACTCTAAAGACAGATTTAAAAGACTGTGACTTCGTGCTAGAGGGTAATGAAAATTCCTATCGCCGTGCCTGCCGACTAGCAATCAGAGGTGATCATGGCAAAATGCACTTGGGCTTTAGAGAAAAGTCCTCAGACAAACTTGTGAAGATTGATTCTTGCATGTGTGTCACCGACAGAATCAACAGCATGATTGGTCCTGTAAACGATCTTTTAAATACTCTGTCAGTCAAGGGTAAGCTTGGTCATGTTGAGTTTTTAGATTCAGATGGTGCTTTAGGTGTACTCATCAGAGTTACAGCAAAGGTAAGCGCTGATGATGAAAGTAAAATTGTAAAATTTGCTGAAAAACACAATCTGGTGGTATCTGTTGTTGAGCCATACCGTGATCCACGAGTTCAGTCAAATGAAATCGGTACCCGTGAAAGAATAGTGGCTGGTAAAAAAGAGGATCTGTTTATCACTTCAGATGGGATCCGGATTGAATGCATGCCGTCCTCATTTGTTCAGGTAAATCGAGATGTTAATGAGCTGATGATAAAAAAAGTCATTGAGCTTACCCAAAGTGGCAGTGACAAAAAAGTTCTGGATTTATTCTGTGGTCTTGGAAACTTTACCTTCCCACTTGCTAAAACAGGTGCAGATGTAGTAGGTGTAGATATCGTTTCACGCATGGTGGTTGATGCAAGAGAGAATGCCAAAAAGCATAATCTTCCAAATGCTACTTTTGAGGTGGCTGATCTTGAAGATCTTTTTGAAAACCAAAACTGGGCAAAACGAGATTATGACAGTGTAGTCATGGATCCTGGTAGGGCTGGCGCCAAAAGAGCTACATTGTTTATGACCAAAAAGAAGCCCAACAGAATTGTTTACATCTCATGTAATCCTCTTGCAGCCTCAAGAGACAGTTTTGAGCTTTTGCAGAATGGTTACACCATTGAGAAGTGGGGCGTACTTAATATGTTTCCCAAAACAACACATATTGAGATGATTTTAAGCTTTGTACGCACCAAAAAATAAATAATTATTCTTGTTTCCATATTACATGCTACCAGTAATATAATGAAACTGTAGTATAAAAATAAGATTATAAAATAATGCAATAGGATTGTGTTTATGGTAGCAATTCGACAGACACATCAGGCATCATTTGACTTTGCAAAGTGGGCAGACGAACTTGATCTGACCGCTGAGCAGAAATCTGTTATTTATAAGACTAATGACTTTGTAATCAAACATATTCGTGACTCAGAGGTTGCAGAGGATTTCGTCTCCCCAGATGATTTGGTTGCCCGATTCAATCATGTTTCATCAGAGATTGTTGGAATTCTGATGACTCTTAATATGGATCTGCCTTCACTGCAGGTCTCAATCCTTTATCCTGCATATGAAAACGGCTTTATAACCCAGGAAGATGTCGCAGAAAAATTCGGAGGAAAGATCTCCAAACTGCTGATGGCAGTTAAAGATATGGAGGCTATCCGCTCACTTCAGACTCTGACTTCAGAAAATGCAACAGAAGATCAGGTAGACAGAGTAAGACGTATGATCCTTGCTATGGTTCGTGACGTCAGAGCTGTGGTTATCAAACTTGCCGAGAGAATAGCCTCAATCCGCATGGCAAAAGGAGAGGATGAAAACTCAAGAATTACCATTGCAAAAGAGGTAAGCAATATCTATGCGCCACTTGCAAACCGCTTAGGTATTGGACAGCTCAAATGGGAGCTTGAAGATCTTGCTTTTCGTTTCCTGCATCCGACAGAGTACCGTGATATTGCAAGAAAACTTGGTGAGCGTCGTATTGAGCGCGAACAGTATGTTGATGATTTTGTAGCTGAGGTAAAAGACTGCCTTAAAAAAGATGGTCTTGAAGGTGAAGTATACGGAAGACCAAAACACATCTACAGTATCTACAAAAAGATGAACAAAAAGCATCTCAAGTTTGAGCAGCTTTTTGATATCCGCGCTGTGCGTGTGCTTGTTGATACTATTGAGGAGTGTTATACCGCTTTGGGTGCGATTCATACTCATTTTGATCATATTCAAAGTGAGTTTGATGATTATATTGCCAATCCAAAGCCAAATGGCTATCAGTCTATTCACACTGTTGTCTATGGCAGGGGACATAAGATAGTAGAGATTCAGATAAGAACCTCAAAGATGCATCAGCTTGCAGAGCTTGGCGTTGCTGCTCACTGGAAATACAAAGAGGGAAACGGTCAGAGCGAGGGTGTAACAGCCAGAATCAATTTCCTGCGTAAGCTTTTGTCATGGCGTGATGACATGGTTCAGTCTGGTGCCCTTGAAGCTGAATTCAAAAAGCAGGTATTTGAAAACAGAATCTATGTGTTCACCCCAAGCGGTGAGGTAATGGATCTGCCAAATGGTGCTACTCCACTTGATTTTGCTTATCTTGTGCACACCATGGTTGGTCACCGATGCATCGGAGCCAAAGTGGACGGCAGAATCGTCCCTTATACCTATAAGCTAAAAACAGGTGAGCAGGTTGAGATCATTACTTCGAAAACACCAAATCCGTCACGTGACTGGCTTAAGGTTGAAAAAGGCTTTTTAACTACCAAAAAGGCCTTAAATAAAGTTCAGGCATGGTTTAGAAAGGTTGATTTTGACAAGAATCGAGAAGCAGGTTCCCTTCTTGTAGATAAAGAAGTTGATCGTCTTGATCTTAATCTGAATAAAGATCAGGTTTCATCAGTTCTAAAAGACAGGTTATCCCGTTTTAATCTCAAAACCGTGGATGATCTCTTTGCCGCCATCGGTGCAGGAGATATCTCTGTAGGTACCATCGTATCAGCTTTAAGTGAGGCTGTTGGCAAGGACAACCACGAGCAGTCATCAGATGAGATTATTGAAGATCTGGTAAAGCGTAAGCCATCAGAGGAAATCATCAAGAAAACTCGCCAGAAATCCGGAATTGTGGTTGAAGGCGTTGGCGATCTTCTAACTCATATGGCCAAATGCTGTCAGCCTCTTCCAGGAGATGAGATCATAGGCTTTGTTACTCAGGGCAGAGGTATTTCAGTTCACAGAAAAGACTGTGAGAAACTCAAGCATATGATGGAGCTTTTCCCTGAGCGCGTGGTAGATGCAACCTGGGGTAACAATATAGCATCAACTGGAAGTGGCTATACTGTAACATTGCGTGTTGTCGGCTCTGACTACTCTGGATTCTTACGCGATGTAACCACGGTTATAGCTAACGAAAAAATGAATGTGATGGGAGTTCGCTCTCATGTTGACAGTTCAAAGGATTTATCGATTATTGATATTGATCTTTTGGTTGTCAGCATTCCGGTTTTCAACCGTGTTATAGCTAAACTCAACGAGTTACCTCATGTAAGCTCAGCCAAGCGTTTATAGGTTGAAAAAAATGACGATAACAGCAGTTGCAGATGTGATATAATCTGCAACTTATAGTTCATTGTTTTTGGAGTTTCTATGACCTCATCTCCTAAGTCACCAAAAATCATCTTTGTTACAGGTGGCGTAGTTTCTTCATTAGGTAAGGGTATTGCTGGAGCATCCCTTGCAGCTGTTCTCGAAGCACGTGGTCTTAAAGTAACCATCATGAAGTTAGACCCATACATCAATGTTGATCCGGGCACAATGAGCCCTATTCAGCATGGTGAGGTTTTCGTAACTGAAGATGGTGCAGAAACCGATCTGGATCTTGGCCACTATGAGCGCTTCATTAAGTCCAGAATGTCTAAAAAGAATAATTTCACCACTGGTAGAATTTATTCTGATGTGATCAGAAAAGAACGTCGTGGTGATTATCTTGGAGCTACCATTCAGGTAATTCCTCACATTACCAATGCTATTAAAGAGCGTATTCTTTCAGGTACTGAAGGTAACGATATTACCTTAGTAGAAATTGGTGGTACTGTAGGTGACATTGAGTCTCTTCCATTCTTGGAGGCTATCCGTCAGCTTGCAGTTGATATCGGTCGTGAAAACGCTTTGTTCATGCACCTGACTTTAGTTCCATATCTGAAGACTTCAGGTGAGGTTAAGACCAAGCCTACTCAGCACTCTGTAAAAGAGCTGTTATCAATCGGTATTCAGCCTGATATCCTGATCTGTCGTTCAGAGGCAGGCATTCCAGCTCACGAGCGTCACAAGATCGCTATGTTCTGTAACGTATCAGAAAATGCTGTAATCAACATGAAGGATGTTGATTCAATCTACAAGATCCCAGCCTTACTGAAGAGCCAGTATCTTGATCAGCTGGTTGTAGACAGATTCCACTTTGATGTACCAGAAGCAGATCTCTCTGACTGGGAGCAGGTTCTGTACCAGCAGGCAAACACCACAGGTGAAGTTACCATCGGTATGGTTGGTAAGTATGTTGAACTTCACGATGCCTACAAGTCAGTAAATGAGGCTTTAAAGCATGGTGGTCTGAAGAACCGTCTTCAGGTTCATATCAAGTATATTGATTCTGAGGATGTTGAAGTTAAAGGCACCTCTGTACTTGAAGGCTTAGATGCTATTTTAGTTCCAGGCGGCTTTGGAAAGAGAGGCGTTGAGGGTAAGATCACTGCAGCCCGCTATGCCCGTGAAAACAAGATCCCTTATCTTGGAATCTGCCTTGGTATGCAGGTAGCACTGATAGAGTACGCTCGTAATGTTGCTGGTCTTGAGATGGCAAATTCAACTGAGTTTGACCCAAATACCAAGTATCCTGTAGTTGCTCTTATCACCGAGTGGAAGGATGAATCTGGCAAGGTTGAAAAGCGTAGTGATCAGTCTGATTTAGGCGGTACTATGAGACTTGGCGGTCAGTTATGTCACTTAGTCAAGGATTCTTTAGTACGTAAACTTTACGGCAGTGACGATATTGTTGAACGTCACCGTCACCGTTATGAAGTAAACAACACCTTAATCAAGCAGATCACCGACAAGGGCTTGAATGTTGCTGGTTTGTCAACTGACAACAAACTTGTTGAGATCATTGAAAATCCAAATCATCCTTGGTTTATTGGTGTTCAGTTCCATCCTGAATTTACTTCAAATCCTCGTTCTGGTCATCCACTGTTTGCAGGCTTCATTAAGGCTGCAAAAGAATATCAGGACAAGCACTAGGATGTAGTATATGGGAATGAAGGTATTCGCTCTTGTCATGCTGGTGTTCATACTGGTTTTAGGTTATGACACCATGTTTGGCCGCAACGGTATAGAGCAGTACCATCATACTCAGGAACAGCTTACGGCGGAAGAAAACCGCCGTGAGCTACTGGAGCGTAGAAATCAGGCTCTTGAAGATGAAATTGCTGATTTAAGGCAGGGAAAGAAGGTAACAGAAGATCTTGCCCGCTCAGAGCTTGGAATGGTTAAGAAGGATGAAACCTTTTACCGGGTAATCGAGAAAAAAACTACAGACTCCACCAAATAACAAGGAGTTTAGATGTCTTTAAAAGTTGACGTCATCATCCCCGCAGCAGGCGTTGGCAAACGCATGCAGTTGAATATTCCCAAACAGTATGCCGTTGTAAATGGCAAAACAGTTCTTGAACATACAGTTTCAGCCCTTTTAAGCTCCCCTTTTGTAGGTCAGATAATCATTGGTACAAGTGCCAGTGACGAGTATTTTTCTGAACTTTCATTAGCATCTAAACAAGGTATTATTCGTGCAGAAGGTGGAGCAGAACGCTGTGATACGGTAAGAAAGTGTCTGCCTTTTGTTAAAAGCGATTATGTAATGGTTCATGATGCTGCCCGTCCTCTTGTTTCATCTGAAGATATAGAAAAACTCTGTGTACAGGGGTGTATGGAAGACTGCGACGGCGCAATTCTGTGCTCTGCTGTTGCTGATACCATTAAAAAGGGTAGTGATAATTTTATTAGTGCAACAGTTGACAGAAAATCTCTTTTCAGAGCGTTTACTCCGCAGCTTTTCAGAACTGCTGATTTATCAAAGGCTCTTGATTATGCCCATAAAAATAATCTGATAGTTACTGATGACGCCTCTGCAATTGAACTTTTAGGGTTAAAAGTAAAACTTGTTGAGGGACGTGCGGATAATTTTAAACTTACAACTCCATATGATATGGAGCTTTTCAAATTCATAATCTCAAGGAAAGATCATGTTTAGAATCGGTCATGGTTTTGATGTTCACCGTTTTGGTGGAGAAGGTCCATGTATTTTAGGTGGAGTAAAGGTTCCTTATGAGCAGGGGCTTTTAGCCCACTCTGATGGTGATGTGGTATTACATGCTATCTCAGATGCTCTCTTAGGGGCTCTTGCATTAGGCGATATCGGTCATTTTTATCCTGACAATGATGATCGTTTCTTAAACATCGACAGCAGAATCCTTTTAAGAGATGTATATGAAAAGGTTCTGTCACTTGGCTATAAGGTTGTTAATGTTGATACCACCATTATGGCTCAGGCTCCAAAAATGGCAGCCTATGAGGAAGATATGCGTCGTAATGTAGCATCTGATCTTAAAACAGATATCTCCTGTGTAAGTATCAAGGCTACAACTACAGAAAAGCTTGGTTTTACCGGCAGAAAAGAAGGTATTGCTGTAGAGTCAGTTGTATTATTGCAGAAGGTAAAATAAAAGGTTTTTATGAAAATTTTCAGCTATCTTTATGAGTTGTTTGCCAGATTATCATCTAACAGATTCGCAGTCTGGATCATGAGTTTGAATGCTTTTGTAGAATCCATTTTTTGGCCGATACCTGCTGATGTGATGTTGGTGCCAATGTGCCTGTGCCATCGTAACAGATCTTTTTACTACGCCTTTTTAACCGTGCTGTTTTCTGTTTTAGGCGCAGTAGTAGGTTATTACCTTGGTTATTTTGTTTATGATCCATATATCAAGGATTTCATTGCCTTCATGCATTATGAAAATGCTGTTGCAACCGTAAGACAGTGGTTATCCCATGAATACGGCATCATGATGATTTTTGTTGGTGCTTTCACTCCAATCCCTTATAAGGTAATTGCCGTTACCACAGGACTTGTAGCAGCAGAAAGTATACTCAACACAGGTTCAGTTGGATATCTTGGAATTATTCCTTTTGTTCTGACATCAATTGTTGGTCGTGGTCTGAGATTCTTCCTTGAAGCCATTGTGATTTATAAGGGTGGAGAGAAAATGGAAAAGACTGTAAGACGTTATATCGATGCGGCTGGATGGATTTGTGTCGGCATAATAGCTTTATATATTGCGTATAAGATCTTAATTTAATAAAAATTTTTTCAAGATTTGATCGTGGTGTGATACATTGAATCAAGTTGTATTAAGACAAAATTATGAGAATTAAATCAGCCTCTATTATTCTTTCTTGTATTTCTTTATTGTTCTGTGGCTGTGTTCAATCAGGACATCAGACCAATTCTGCAACAATAGAGCAGGTTAAACCTGTTCATGTAAATTCATCAAGAACACGTAGCTCATCATACAACTCATCTAACAGTAGCTCTAATAAAGCCGCTTATGGAGTAGTGAAAAAGTATGATCCCAATGAGGATTCTCCTGTTATATCAGGTGATGGTTACAGAGTTAGAGCTGGTGATACACTTTATTCAATTGCCTTTAAATATGGCAAGGATTACAGACAGGTTGCCAAACGCAATAATATTGAGGCTCCATACAATATTACTGTAGGCCAGGTAATTTATTTTGATGACAAGGAAACATCTCAGACAGTAAAGACTGCTGTAGCTGACACTAAAAAGCCGGTTCCTTATGCTGAACTTGAAAAAGATAAGAAACAGCCTAAAAGCGTAGCATCTGCAAAAACTGAGTCTGATATTTATGTTGTCAAAAATGGCGACAGTGTAATGTCTGTTTCTAGAAAAACTGGTGTAAGTTTTTCTAATATTATTAAATACAATAAGTTAAAGAAGCCTTACGCTCTTTATACAGGTCAGAAACTGCATCTTAAGGATGATGGTTCTCTAAAGAAAACATCTGCTACAGTCGATACGGAAGTAGTAAAGACTAATAAAGAAGTTGCCAAAACAGTTCCTGTTGCAGGTGCTGAAACAGGTGAAAGAAGAGAAGATACCGCTTATGTTGAGGTTCCTGCAACTTCAACCAGGGTTGTATCTGGTAAGAGCAAAGAAGTCTCAGGTGTAAGATGGATGTGGCCTGCCAAAGGTAAGGTTGTTGCCAACTTCTCATCTGTAAATAAAGGTGTTGATATTGCAGGTACCAGAGGACAGGACGTCAATGCTGCCGCAGATGGTCAGGTTGTATACTCTGGTAACGCTTTAAGAGGTTATGGCAATTTAATCATTATCAACCATAACAATGAATTTCTTTCAGCATATGCTCATAATGATATGCTGCTTGTAAAAGAAGGTCAGAAGGTTAAAAGAGGTCAGGTAATTGCCAAGATGGGCTCAACAGATACAAGCAGTGTCAAACTGCACTTTGAGATCCGTTATAAAGGCAACTCTGTTAACCCAAGAAAATATCTGCCTTAATATAAAATCATACCCAAGACCTTAAGCAATTTTAGCAGAAGGATTTGGTTGGTTAACGAT